>JAURYB010000093.1 GCA_030654075.1 Bacteroidales bacterium
CGAACTTAGCGAAGCGATCTCATGAGCGAAGCGAATAACAAAGCGGTTTCATTAACACCTTTGAAATCAATTAAGACGTTAATAACTAGCGAAGCGTTCTCACGAATACCTTTAAAAATAAGCAATTATGAGTAATTCCATGTGACCCGTTAAAAATAAAAAACAACAGATGAAAATTGAACAGAAATACATAAACCAGGCCCAGGAATTGTGGCCTGAACTGGAATGGATCAAAGACAGTGATTTAAAAGAGAAAACAACTCTCACATGGGCTCTTGCTTTACAGAGAAGTGTTTTAACACCGGATGATCTTAATACAATTCCATTCACACTGCTTTGTGGTCCGGATCTTAAAGTTACATTTATGGATCATAAGCGTTGTGTTGTGCACGTTGCACTGGATGCAGGCAAAAAAATGAATGAGTTTTTCAAGAATGATTTACCTGTTGATATGGATGTTTTAATTGCCGGAGCTATTCTGGCTGATGTCGGCAAACTGCTTGAATATGAAATGAAAGACGGGAAATCAGTACAGGGAAATTATGGTAAATATATCAGGCATCCTTTTTCCGGTGTTTCATTAGCTGAACAATGCGGCGTTCCGGATGCAGTCTGTCACATAATTGCAACCCACGCCGGTGAAGGGAATATGGTAAAAAGATCAACGGAAGCTTATGTTGTTCATCATGCTGATTTTATGACATTTGAGCCGTTTAGGGAACGCCTTAAAATTTAATAACAAAGAGTAGATTTTGTCTCTTTCGGGTTAATGGTTAATGGTTAATAGTTATTCGTTAATCGTCTTCAACCTCCGATATTTTCTATCAAACTTAATATCCTTTTACTTACTTGTTAATGGTTATATTTTCAAAATTCCGGGCTACTGCATAATTAACAATGACCCAATAATACTCCATAAAGCATGAATTCATTTAAAGAATTAGAAGTTTGGAAGGCCTGCAGAGAATTAAGGTTGTTGATTTGGAAATTGGTTAAGTCCTTCCCTAATGAAGAAAAGTATAGATTAACAGATCAGATGATCAGTGCATCAAGATCTGCAACCACACAAATTGCAGAAGGATATGGCCGCTTTCATTTTCAGGAAAATATTCAGTTCTGCAGAATCTCCAGAGGATCTCTTTTTGAATTAATTGATCACCTGACAGTTGCTCTTGATTCGGAATACATCAGTGATCATGAGTATAACGATCTGGAAGAGAAAACAGCCAGATGTATACAAATTCTAAATGGATATATAAATTACCTGGTTAAAGCAAAAGATAAATATTCCGGAAATCAAACCTCAGAGCCTGAAGAATACTATGGGGCTATTACTGAACCTTAAAAGTATTGCTTCCTAAAAATTATTACAAATCTAGACTACGATTAACTTTTAACCATTAACATATAACGTCTTACTCCAATGACAATCATAGAAAAAATCATAGCAAACCACAGCAGCCAGGAAACAGTTAAGCCTGGCGATATAGTGGATGTATTTATTGATGCCCGTGCTGCACGCGATTTTGGCGGTGCCAATGTTGTTGAAAATATCCTCAATAATGGATTGATCGTACACGATGCTTCACGAACCTTTTTTACTTTCGACTGTAATCCGGGAGGCTCGGACCAGAAATATGCTGCCAATCAGCATTTCTGTAGACTGTTTGCACGCCAAAACGATATCAAAGTATACGATATTGATGCAGGTGTGGGAACTCACCTCGCTATCGATAAAGGGCTGGCTTACCCTGGAAGCACTTTTGTTTCGACAGATTCGCATGCCAATATTATGGGTGCCATTGGTTCGTTCGGACAAGGAATGGGCGACCAGGATATTGCAGCTGCATGGGCAAAAGGCTCGGTGTGGTTCAAAGTTCCTGAATCGGTAAAACTGATTTTAAAAGGAACACGTCCTGCCAATGTAAGAGCCAAAGATATCGTGCTGAATCTCCTTTCCATTTACGGTGCCAATAAATTACTCGGTTATTCCGTTGAGATTGAAGGTGATGCTGTTGAGAATTTTTCTCTCGACGAACGCATAACCATTGCTTCGATGGGAACAGAAATGGGTGCGATTATTATCCTGTTTAGTCCTAACGAAAAAATACTTGCTGAATTGCAGGCTCGTTCAGGTAAACAAGTTGAAACCATTAAAGCTTCTGCTGACGCTGTTTATACCTTCATTCACGAAATCGACATTGAAAAATTCGTCCCCATGGTTGCCAATCCCGGCCATCCGCACGATGATGTTTCCGTTGAAAGCGTAAAAAACACAAAAATTGATTCAGCATTCCTCGGAAGTTGTACCAATGGCCGTATGGAAGATCTTCGTGAAGCAGCCAGCATTTTAAAAGGCCGTAAAGTTGCACCGGGAGTCGTTCTTAAAATTGTACCAACAACTGATGCCATCTGGCGCGAAGCTCTTGATGAAGGTCTGATCCAGATTTTTAAGGATGCAGGCGCCATGGTTTCAAACGCTGGTTGCGCAGGTTGCGCAGCCGGGCAGGTTGGGCAAAACGGACCTGAAGAAGTAACGATAAGCACCGGCAACCGAAACTTTTCAGGCAAACAAGGCAAAGGTGCTATGTATCTGGCATCCCCGGGAGTTGTTACGGCTTCGGCAATTGCAGGTTATATCACAACTCCTGACGATATTCCGGAAATTGCGGCATCTTTCACAAAACCGGCTGTTAAACATCGCGAAGTAGTCGTTCGGGAGAAAACCGAAAAACCTGAGATTATCGAAGGTAGTGCCTGGGTTATCCGCCAGGACGATATTGATACCGATATGATCTTCCATAACCGTTACCTCACCATTACCAATATTAAGGAGATGGGGCAATATACTTTCGATAACCTGAAAGGATACGAAGATTTTGCCAAGAAGGCACAAACTGGAGATATTGTGTTTACAACCAAGAATTTCGGAGCGGGAAGTTCCCGGCAGCAGGCTGTGGATTGTTTCCAATCCCTGGGAGTAAGCGCTATTATTGCGGAATCCTTTGGTGCCATCTACGAAAGGAATGCGATTAATGCAGCTTTTCCGATACTGACATATACTTCCGGACAGTTAGAAGAACTAGGATTGGAACAGAATGACCAGGTCAGGATTAATTTCAAAACCGGAGAACTTACTAATCTCACTAAAAACAAATCACTGAATATCAATAAGTTTTATGATGCCCAGATGCAGATTTATAAAAACGGAGGATTACTTTAATATCTTCTAATAATTATAAAAAAAAAGCCCTGAAAATATTTTCAGGGCTTTTTTCATTGAGATGGTTGGTTAGTTGGTTGGTTGTAACTTCTTTAATTTTGTCCTAACATTACTGGCATTACCAGCATCAGGATATCTTCATCTGCATTGTCGTGGTTTGCCGGAACAATAATGCCGGCGCGTGTTGGTCCTGAAAGCTGGAATAAAATTTCGCTGCTTTCGAGGTTGTTTACCATTTCGAGTAAAAACCGTGAGTTGAAACCAATTTCCATATCATCACCTGAATAAGTACAAGCCAAACGCTCAACGCCTTCGTTTGAGTAATCAATATCTTCAGCATTCATGAGCAATTCCTGACCGCTGATACGCAGACGCACCTGGTGAGTTGATTGATTGGCAAATGGCGAAAGACGTTTAACAGAACTGATAAACAAACTCCTGTCAACGGTCAGTTTATTAGGATTATCTTTAGGAATAACAGCATCATAAGCAGGGTAACGACCTTCAATCAGACGGCTGTATAACTTAACACCATCATAAGCAAAAGCAGCATTTGTTACATTATATTCAACCTGAACCGTAACATCTTCGGTTACGAGCAGATTTTTAAGAACGTTGAGTGGTTTGCGTGGAATAATGAATGAAGTTGAAATTCCTGATTTTGCATCATTACGACGGTACCGCACAAGTTTATGAGCATCGGTAGCAACGAAGGTTATGTAATCGGGCATTATATCGAAGAAAACGCCACCCATAGCAGGGCGCAGCTCATCATTGCCGGTGGCAAAAACAGTTTTTGTTATTCCGGCAGCCAAAATGGACGATGCGAGTTCAAAACTTGTAGTTTCATCAAGTACAGGTAACTCAGGATAATCATCAGCATTGTGACCTGTTAGCTTGTATTTACCTTCGCTCGAAAGAATTTCAATACCCAATGTATTTGTATCAATATTAAAAGTGATTGGAGCATCCGGAAGGTATCTCAGGAAGTCGAGTAGAAGTTTTGCAGGAATAGTAACTTTGCCTGATTCATCAGCCATAGAAGGCTCAAGGGTCATGATCAGGGTAGTTTCGAGGTCGGTAGCGGTAATTTTCAGGATGGTTTCGTCAAGTTCGAACAGAAAATCGTCCAGAATGGGTAACGTATTATTTGAATTAATAACTCCGCTGAGGAACTGTAGTTTCTTCAGTAATGCCTGACTATTGATGATAAATTTCATAGTATTATGTATTTCAGTTATTTACAGGTAAAGGTTTTAACGCAGTAAAAATATGAATCTTAAATTGAATTTTAGCATTCGATGCAAATAAGATATTAACATTAAATGAACTATTCTGCTGTTTTTTGTTTTTTCCTGAATGAGAGTTTACTTTCCTCGCCTTTAAGCAAACGCTTGATATTTTTATGATGCGTAAGAGGAATAAAAATAGCAATTAATGCTGCCAGGATGATGAGGTATATATTTTGTTCGTGAAAAACGAAAATAGCCAATATGGCAAAAAGTAGGGATGATGTTATTGAAGAAAGTGATACATAACGGGTTATAATAAAAACCAGCGCAAACCACCCTAAGACGATTAGGATGATAACTGGCGAATACAATGCAAGAATGACGCCAACTAATGACGCAACGCCTTTCCCTCCTTTAAATCCTGTAAAAACAGGAAAAACATGGCCAACAACAGCCAGGGCTCCAAGTATGATTTTATAATTGGTTAAATAGGATGCATCATAATTTTCACCAATAAATACAGAAGCAAGCATTACTGCTCCCCATGCCTTTACAATATCAAGAACCATTACGATAATTCCGGCTTTGGTTCCCAAAACCCTGATAGTATTAGTTGCCCCGGCATTTCCACTGCCCTGGGTGCGCACATCTGTATTATAAAACCATTTGCCAATCCATACCGCGGATGAAAATGATCCCATCAGGTATGCTAAAACTCCCCCGGCAATCAGAAGCAAGTTCTCATTCATATTTTTACTCTCTTCAATTAATTTAAACTAAGTCAGAAATATAAGCTTAATTCTGGTCAAAATCTCAAACCCAGGATTATTATTCAGACCGCAAATGTATTGTTTTCTGATTGATCTGCATTATTCTTCCGCAGTAACCTGCCTCATTTTTCTCAGGAAAGTAGCTTTTTTATCGGTGGTTCCAAGTATAAACTGGTAAGTAGGTTGTCCTTTTTCTCCTTTGATAAGCCGCTGGTCCTCCTTAAGCCCGGAAAGTTTATCATTAAACGCCTTGTTAGATGAAATAACCTGCATGGTTCCATTTGCATACGAAAAATAATACCACTGGTTATCTTCTGGTTCGATATAGAGATTAATAATATCGCCTGACCGACGTTTCCCAATTTCCAGGTATCCTTTAACTTGTTTATTAACAGACATTTTACCGATATTCCCAATTCCAATCTGGCCTTTGCTGATAAATGAACGCAGATCTTTGTTCCAGCTCATCTGCAAACCGGTAAGAACAAGGGTATGATCAAGTACCTCGGGGAATCTTCGGTATTGACCGTATAAGCTCAATTCGGATAGGATTTTATCAGCGTCATTCTTTCCTGCAAATTCGCGTAGTGACCGAGTATAGCTTGTTGCAGTTACATCGCTGCCTTTCGCAGTTGAGGCATTCAGCGCGTCAGCCAATATTTTCAGCGCGTCAGCCTGGAAGAAAAAGTCAAGAGCACTCATCATATTAAGTGACGTGGAATCAGTAATTGAATAATAGTTGATTTCACCTGCTGACTTCATCTGGAGTCTACCCAGGTTGGTTGCAACCTGTAACTGTCCAATACCGGAGAGTATACACCGGGAAGTATTGAGAATAAGTTTATTACCAGGCAACATCTGATTTCTGAATATGGCTGAGTCGGCTACCCAATATTCAGAGGTTTGAGGGAAGTATGTTACAAAGCCACCCGATTTAATGATATCTGGGTCGGTAATGTTTTCGGCTTTAGCGAAAAATCCGGGCATAACAGCATTCTCCGTTGTAGAGTAGTATAAAGAAACACGTAATTTCCCGCTCCCGGTATTCTCAGTCATATCAGCAATTGGAATTACTATATTTTTCGAGTCAAGTTGTGCTTTTAATTTAACCCATTCATGTGGCAAAGTATTACAATCGTGTACAAATCCAAAACCACCTTCAAAATTTATCAGCTTACTTGACGCGTTTACCGCCATATTACCAACAAACCGGAAGTACTTGTTAAGCATAAAATTCATTGAGTCATTAATAGCTGTACCGGCAAATGTTTCGCCCTTGCTGTTAACTTCAATTTTGTTCATTTCCAGGGAAGTAACATCGCCATCCGAAGGAATGTAATCATACAATCCGTATGCGGAATAACGCTTACGCGAACCAATATTAACAGTCGCGTTATAGAACCGGTGATACAAACTGGTTCTGTTAGCCAGGATTTCAGCCTGTTTAAGCTGAGAAATCAGTCCGTTATGACCTATAGATAGTTTACCATTGAAAGGAAATATAGCCGCATCAGCCACTTTAATGATCCGCGCATCCTCCACTTCCAGGTAGTTGGAATCAAGGTCGTACAAGCCGCGTAAAGCAAAGAAACTGAGCGAATCCTGTTTGGGATCGGTAGAAACATATATTTCACGCCCCGGATCATAAGCTAAAAGCTCATCCGGTTTCATCTGGTAATATTTCTCACGCGAAAAGCTGGTTTTATTGGTCAACTGAAGTTGTTTTTTATTCATCAGCCAGTCAAATTCATTAACAACACAATTATATTGAATAAAAGGAAATTCCATTAAGGCACCGTTACCTGTTGCTATAAAATGTCCTTGCCTGGTTCCAAAATCAATGGCAGTTTTAAAAACATGAACCCGAAGCGCGTCTTTTGAACGGTCATCCGTTAATAACCTGAAGTCGGAAGTATCAGAAGTAAACGAAGTTGTTTTGAAATGATAATTCAGGGACGTAACTTCTGCATTTTCAAATGAGAATTTACCCTTTCCTTTCAGACCGGTTGGCGTAACCTCAAGTGTACCAATAAGTTTTGCGCTGTTATTGAACATGTTTATGGAATCACTCTTGGCATTCTGAACAGTCATAAGGTCACTGCCTGGTGACCATTTAACGTAGGCACCTTTTACCTGCGCATCCGGGAATTCAATCGCTCCTTCAACCTTAGCTAATTGGAAATTCTTAACCGTGGCTGATGTAGAATCCGGCGCAAACAGAAAGTCAGCAGATTCGGTAAGTGAACTCAGGTATTTTAGCCGGCCGGAACCGCGCAACCCTCTGTTACTCAGAATCAAAGTATCCGAATAATTTCCTTTCCCTCCGTAAACTGCGAGTCCTGGTTCGGGTAATACTTTTTTAAAACCCAGAGAATAATCTTTCTGAACGCTTATTGTTTCGGTAAGATCTGGAAAAATACCAGCTGATTTAAGTGTTCCCTCAAACTGCAAACGACCCATAGGAAGTGAATTGATACTATCCATAGTGAAGGGATTGACTTCAAAAAAGAAATTTTTTCGCTTATAAATTCCGTTCACTATATCCTTCCGCTCAAAATACACATAACTGGTATCTTTACTGATGAGGAGAGGATATTGATGCAACATCTTTCTTCCTGATTTGCTGTCAGGCGAATCAATAAACAATTCGCCATTCATATCTGCCAGTACATTTTTCACCCTGACAAATGGCCGGAATCCGTTAGCGTCCAGGTTCCAGGCAGGCACCACCATCATGGCTGAATCAATCTGGGGAATACTCAGCGAGAATTTATCGTATTGAAACGTACATTCATTTGCCAGGAAATCAAATAATCCGGCATGCACACGGCCTTTAAATGAAAAGTCACGATTCCGGTTTACTATTACTTTCCCATCGCGGGGAACCACATATACATATTGCGAATCGCTGAGCATTACTTTGTTTACGCCCTCAATCGAAAGCCTGAAGTTTTTAAGATCAAGCTGTGCATTCGACCCTTTTTCAACAAAGGACTTAAACTGGATTATATCACTATCTTTCACTCCTGAGCGAGCCGCAAGGTATTCATTAAGCCTTGGTTGTATTATCGCAAAATTGTTGTCGATATCAAAGGACAGGAATCCTGCATTAGCTAGTTTAATCAGCTGTACCTTAATTTGTTCCACTGGTTTTTTAGCCCAGGTAGCAAATTCATCGGTATAAAACCTGTCAGTATTTCGGCGGCGTACATAGGCTGAAACCAGCATTGCAGGATTTACATCATCAATCCCCTGCATTTTATCAAAACGATAAGCAGAAAAGAAATCGGAAGATTCAAACAAAGCTTCACTCTTAGTCCTGATTCCTTTTATATCCTCGAAACTCATGATATCCTCATTCAGTTTCCAATATACGGCTTCAATAAACATGTCCAAACGATGGTAAGCATTAAAAAAGGGACTCTGGCTCAGGCCTTCTTCACCTCTGCTCATCAGGAGTTCATTACTTGCCAGATTATATCTTACCTGCACTGCAGGATGAAATATTGAATCATTATCGATAAAAATTAATGCTGATGATCTGGCTGAAGCGAATTTATCAGGCCAGATTGCGAATTCTGTGGATTTCAAACTAATAAAAGGCTTGTCGCTGTGCTTGATTTCAATTCTCGAAAATCCATCTGCCGCAGGTTTTCCAATTACTCTTCCACCTTGCAGACAGAAACCACCAAAAAATTCAATATCTTTAAACAGGTTGATATAAACCTGGCTGCCTTTATACATAGTAAACATAGGGAAGGTTGCTTTTTCAGCAGTAATATCAACCATAGCTTTATCTTCAATCCTTCCCAGCAGATCTTTTTTAAAATAGCCACCATGATAAAACAATACGGAGTCGGCGGAATAAGAAATTGTTCGTGTGTCAATCTTATAATCGGCAAGTTTAGCAAATACTACATCCCTGCCAAGACCCGTGCGATCCCAGTATACTTTTCCGCCTTTTCCAGTCCAGATTTGGGATAATGGATAATAACTTCCTTTAGTATCATAAATGCAGGCGCTATCATTACGCACAATACAAGCGAGGCTTCCGGATGAGAAAACAAAATATGGAACCGAATCAAATGCAAACTTGTAGGTTCCTCTTCTGACATACCAGGCCTCAGTATTTGTTTGCATAAAAGCATTGCTATTGATAAGCAAATCAGTCTGAGTCAGGTATTTGAGAATGGTACGGGAAGGCGTTTTTGTAAGCAGGCTATAGTTGACACTTTTATGGAATAAATCAAATGTTCCTGGGGATGAACTTTGTTTAACTAATGATGTTAATACCTTGAAATACAATATATAATAAGGCGCTACTTCAAGTTTACGTTCATTCAATAAATTGTAAACTATCTGAGCCTGTTTTTTTTGAGAATCCGCCAGTAGATTCGAAGTCCACTGATATGATACTGCGGATAATACGAGTTTAGCCTCAGCTGCGTCAGCATCACCAACATTTTTAAATTTTGTAGTCAGATCTTTTATAAA
>JAURYB010000094.1 GCA_030654075.1 Bacteroidales bacterium
TTCACGGTTTGAAAGTCGTTGATAAATTAGCGGAATTAGACAGAGAAGCTGACTCTGGTTTGAATTTAACTTATGAGGTTAGAGACGGAATAATATCTCATTGTGGAGAAAATTTTATACAAGAAATAATCCCTTATTCAGGTACAGCTAAAATACTTGAAAATATAAGGGACAAAAAAGACGCTATGATGCCCTGTACTTTGGAAGGCTGTATCGTTAGAATGGTTGATAAAATTGCTTATGCAGGTAGGGACATTGAGGATGCCCTCGTTGCAGAATTAATAGATGAGGAAATTATACCAAGTGGCATTATTAGTACATTAGGCAAAAATAACGGGGAAATAGTTGGGAACTTGCTAATTGATTTGATCGAATATAACAAACAAAATCCAGACCGAATTGGTTTAAGCAAAGAAAAACATGAAGCACTAAATGAACTAATTGGCTTTAATTATAAAAATATCTACAAGCATACTAAAGTTGAAAAATTTAAAAAACAAGCAACGAGAGCAATTGAAGAGCTTTTTTACAAACTACTGGACGATCTGGATAAAACTGAAAGATTGTGTAAGGAAGTTCATAACCTTCCTGAAGTGACTGTATATAAAATATTGAAGCAGTTTATTCTTAAAATCGGCTATAAACAGTCAGATTCAAATGCACTCATAGTATTAGATTTTATTGCAGGAATGACAGACAACTATGTTGTTAATTGCCTTGATGAAATATTTGTACCAAAGCATATTACCTAAAAGATAGGGGCGAGTATGTCTGGAAATGCGCAATTCAGGAAATTCGATTCGTTAAAAGCTTTTGTAACAAAAGCGCATATTATAGTAAATGATGACGAGTCTTGGGCAGATCGGCAAAAACGTGATTACATAACTAAAATAGTTAATAAACATAAAGATTCACCTAAGCATATGAAGCGATTCATGGCTGTAATGGCTGTAATAATGTCTGCGCTAACTTTTGGCTTTGGTGCTTTCATAAAAATAACGCCAGCACATGAATGGGAAATATTGTGCGGTATCGGTATTGTCTATTTCGTTTTGCTCGTCATGTATACTTATGTGTTAATGTATTTTCCGCATCAAGAAGATAGTCTTATGTTGTATGCTGCAAAATATCAGTTTCAAGACTTATCTGAAAAACTTATCTGCCAAATTGCTTTGCTTAATCCTTTAGGTAATGATCATTTGAAAAACGACGATAAGATGATTCAAACAATATCTACTTTACTTACCTTCAAATTAGATGACGAGGCTATCAAAAAAATTAACAGCCTACCAAATACCAATCAAGGCCATAATCCCGGCTATGGCTTTGATCTTCCGATTCCGCTTGATGACGCAAAAAGTTGTAGAGCTGATGAACATGCTAAACAATTGAATAGGTTGTGTTCAAAATATTTCAATACTGACAATATGAATGTTGTTTTGTACGTCGCATTAATTCATTTGGAAGATAGGTTATCTGATAATAAAAGAGCAGACTTCCTAGTGCCACTAGCAAAGTATCCTAGCACTACAAAAAAAGATGCCCACGTAAAGGGCACGTCTTGGCTAAAAGCATCAGCTCAACCTTATGTTTGGAGAACGCTAACTAACCAAACTTCTCTAACGAACTCTCGAATAAGTGATGATTTTAGCGATAATATAAAAATTGATTCATATATCGGGGAGGGGAAGAAAGAATACACTTCAATCCTTATGGTTCCAATCCCAGGTAAAGTTGGAGTTTTATCTCTTTATTCCGAAGAGGTGGAGGTCTTTAGAAGCTGTGATCCATCTATGACAAATACTCTTGGGCTTTATGCGAAAGCCGTTGTTAACGATTATATCCAAAATTAATATGTTAAATTCTACAGTTATATGTTTTGTTGACTTGAATTCTCCTGCTCAAGAGCTGAATGAACCTTATGCCTTAGAGTTATTAAAGGGACAGTTGTTGTCTCATTTTGGAGAATCCGTATCAGTTATGCTGATGTCTACCAGCATGAATTCCATCAATGAGATATATGATGTCGCGTTTGGGGCAGATGTACTGGCTTTTTCTTTGAACAATGCTGACACAAGCCTTGTAAATAAAATAATTGCTTGTGATGGTTCGCCAGACCGTTTGATTCTTTTTGGTGGTATTTACCCCACAATCGGTTACAAGGCGATATTGAACCAGTTTCAAGATTCTGTTGTGGTCTTGGGGGAAGGTGAAAAAAGTATTGTTGAAGTGTTGAGTTGTTATATGGCAAATCGTGCAGAATATCGCAATGATATGATTGCAAACGATGTACATGGTGTTGTCTTCAATTGTAATGGTAAGCTATACCATAGTGAACCAAAGGTTATTGATCTAGCTGCTGTTGCTCATCCGAGTCGGGACTTCATCATACAACATAAAGGAAAGTTTAGTGGAATTGCTCGTATTGAAGCTAGTCGTGGATGTAGTTGGGGCAAGTGTGTATTTTGTGGAATAAAGAACAGGTTCTGTGATTCAGAAAAGAGGGTTTTCTCGGTAAATTACGTTGTTGATGAAATATACAAATTAAATAACTTAGGAATATATAAAGCGTTTTTTAATGATGAGGACTTTTTAGATGTAGAAGTACCTCATTTATTAACATTGCTGAATGGCATAATTCATGCGAATTGTTCTATAGAGTTTTTTATCAGCACAAGCGTTGCGTCTATTTTGAATTTAGAAAAAAAGAATATGCTGAAAGAGGTTTTTAACTTAATGCTGCTAGCTGGCATAAAGGATGTTTTTTTAGGGGTTGAATCAGGATGTGCAACTCAATTAAATCGATACAATAAAGGCGTTTCAGTAGCTGCAAACGAAAAAGCAATGAGTCTAGTTGTTGGTGGTGGTTTTAAATTGGATGTCGGATATATTTTATTTGACCCATACGTTACAAAAACGGAGCTGTTGGCTAACATTGAATTTATTGAGCGTATGCAAAACTTTGGTGTCGATAGTAGGGTTTTGAAGAAAATGTTAATTATTCCCGGCACTGAAATTCACAACAAATTGATTTCCAATGGCTTACTGGAAAGTGAAACTGATGCTAACTCAATGTATGTAGGCTATAATTTTTACAATCCTGATATTGAACATATTTGTAATGAATACGAAACGTATGAAAACAAGGGAAAAGTTTCAGTCGGGAAATTTCAATCTATAATTAGATTAGAAAAAAACCCTCAAAAGAGAATACAATATTCAAAACTGCTTATTGACATAAGAAATATTGATCTATGTGTTCTTAAAAATATTGTCTATGGAAATTTGGACCGTACTGTTCTTTTTAAAAACAAGAAGAAGGAAATGCTTCATCGAATTGACGAATTGGTTTGTTTAACGATTAATGTGACTTAGTTCGATTTCAGTGAATGGCTTGGCGGGACGTTCTTATCTCTTAACAGAAAGGCGCAGGGCACGCTTCCGAAATGATAAGTTGCGGAAAAAATAGGCGTCAGCACCACTCTATATTCATCTATCCCCTAAAACCATGAACACCCTGCGGAACACCCTGCGGGGTCAGGCTTGCTTTATTGCTTTAAATCCTGTACAACCTCCCCATGGCTCGCAAACAACGCATACATTACCCCGGCGCACTCTACCACGTAATCCTGCGTGGTAACGCACAACAGGACATCTTCTTTGGGGATGGCGACCGGTACAGGTTTTATCTCCTTCTGCAAACTATCGTCGAGAAATTTGGCTGCCGCATCCATGCCTTCTGCCTCATGACAAACCACTATTTATGTTGAGCTCAACATAAAACATGTTATGTGAAGCTCGAACTTATGTGAAGTTAACCTTACCAACCATCCGCTATTCCCTCCATTCTCACCGTTTACCAAAGTTCCGCCAAAATCACTACACATAATTCCCCCTGACGATCTCCGAACGCCCCGATAATTGAGGCAGAAAGGAGATTGCCATGGAACTGGAACGAGTAATTTCATGTCCTGGGACGCTGATTAAATTACGGAGCGGCCCATTAGGAATGCATCTGGACGGTTTTTGCGCCTGGTTGCTGAGACGCGGCTTCAGTCGGCATACCATCCGGGGGCCACCTGCGGGGTCAGGCTTGCTTAATTGCTTTAAAACCTGTA
>JAURYB010000095.1 GCA_030654075.1 Bacteroidales bacterium
TTCATAGTTTTTATAAGTTTGTTTATTTACACTTTCAAGAGCATCCAAAATATATTCAGCCGAGTTATACGATGGTATAACTACACTTACCATGTTTTTTGTCCTACCGTTATTCTGATTCATTTTGTTTTTCTTCCGCTCCAAAAACAGGAATGATTCTACTAATAAATTGGCAGATTCAAAAGTCCATATACTTCCTCTTTAGTCCTAGTTATAGCACCACCCGGAAAAGCAGTAATCTCACACGCAATCTCTGCCAGCTTGTCCAGTGGATAGCGGTCCCTTGCCTCAAGAATCTGTTCATTCAAATCTGTGGCATCATCACAGAGTACAGGAGAGATGTTCTTTAATCGCCAGACTAGCGATCCTTCTTCAACACATTCGTCAATATAGGGCACATACACCATAGGTCTCCCCAAAACGACCCCATAAAGCGCTGCAGATGTGTGGTCCGTCAGAATTACGTCACTTGCCACAATACTTGTCTCAAACTCTTCGTTGGCGTCTAGCACAACAAAACCATCTTTCCTAAACGCTTTCATATACTCTCCCCAATTGCGTTCGGGTGAGGCGACGGGGCGGTGCTCATTAGGGTGCATAGTAAAAATGAAGGAGAACTCCTCCTTAAGGCGCAACGCCTGAGCAACAATCGCATTACCCATGCGTTGATAGAGGCAGTTTGGACCCCAGGTTGACATAACAAGAACTACTGTATCGTCAGACTTGAACCCTCTCCGATAACGGATTTCATTCCGTTGAGGCTTCATCACTATAACTTTATCTGCCTTCAGGCTTCCTGTGACCACAATCGTATCGTTGAGAACGGACGTCTGCTTTGCTGCTAATTTCTGTTCCAAATAAGAAACAGCACACATACGGGAATAGCGAGATCGACTTCCGTCTGCAGTCAGGGCCCTACTGCCAAAACCATAACGCTCCCCTTCCACTAACTTACCACTTTCGATACCGTGACCAATGAAGATAACCGGGTTCCACTTACAATCTAAAATATCCTGCCAACAGTGATCTACAGCAATTATCAGATCCCATGGCTTTATTTTAGCCCATCGATGATTCACCACTTTCACTGGGAGCAATTTTCGCATGTACTCGTTTGCGCCAAGTCGCTCTTCTACTTCTGGTAAAATTACGTAAAAAATAAGCCGGGTGTCGCTATGAAATATCGTAAATATTTCGGATAGGTAGTCGGCCATCAAAGGACTGTTGCATGCTAAGAGGATATGTTTGTTGGGCTTAAAGTAGAGGATAACCCGCAATAAATTTTTCATTGTGGGAAAAGCAAGGCTACGAAGATAGCGACTCAACATTATAGACGCACCCATTGGAAAATCCACACTCTATGTATTTCTTTTTTTGAAATAATTCCACTGCCCCAAACTACTGAATGTTTATCAACGTGCATAATTATACTTCCTGCACCAAATAAATTTTTTGTTGATATGATACCACTTAGTTTTTTTGGGGTACTTCCACTCTATTTTTTTATTAGATACTTTTTCTACAATGTATTTTGATAACAAATCACCATAATTTTCTTGTGATGAATGCTCAAATACTATGTTGCTTCGATAATAAAAAGGTATCTTGCTGTTGTACATATAAAATACTTTGGTCAAACATGTTTTAATACAGATCTAATTTGCTGTTTCTTTGTTTTATCTAGAATAAATGTGTACGTAATTAAAGCAAATAACAAACTTTGAATGAAACCAAAAATAATAATGCTGGAGTATTCTGCTTTTACTAAATCTTTGATGGCATAAAAATATAACAGTAAAGGAAGTAATGATTTTATGGTTGTAACAAAAATAGTCTTAAAATAATATCTGTATACGGAAAGCTCAATTGCACGGCATATAAACATTGGTTGAATGAATAACTTGAACAATAACATTTCAATCATAGTCCCTAATGCAACACCATAAATGCCATAGTACCGTACCAGAATCAAACTAAGGATAAGATTTAATATTCCTTCGCAAGTGTTCGCTATTGCATAATAATGATGCTTTGATATGCCATACAAAAGACCAATTCCCGATGTTTGCATCAAGGCTATAGTTGAAGAAATGCACAGTATAACACAAACATAATAGCTACTTTCGTACCCTGGTCCCATCCATCTGGCAATGAACCATTTACTATAAAACATGATGCTGGCACCTATAAATACAGATAATATAACCGATAAATGTGTTACTTCCAGAAAACGCTCTCTGATTCCTTCATAATCACCACGCCCCTCGTATTGACTAAAAACCGGCCCCATCATGCCTGTCGCACTTATCATTATCATACCAAAATATTCAACAAACCTCGCACCGATAGAATAATAGGTAACCATGCCAGCATTGAGAAATCCGGCTATAACAATAGCATCAACTCTAAACCGTAATAAATCACCCAACTGTGCAACAAAGGATTTGCCACTGTAACTGAATAGTTGTTTGACAATAGAGCGGTTGAAAAATGTTCGCCGCAACTGAATGAATGGGCATGTTTTTTTTGCAAACATTACAATAAGAGAATATTCAAGCATCCCAGCCAAGAATGAAGCCGATGATAGTGCAAGTATGCCAAAGCCGCTTTTAAGCAAAAATATTATAACTGTATTTGCTACAATCAATTTAGTAATGCTTGCATAACACGAAAGATCATAACGCAAATTTGCATCTAAAACGCCACCAAATACTCTCACCGGAAAGCCCACAGCCATACTTAACCCAAGCATTGCAACAATTTTCCGAAACAAGTCGACTTCATTAGCGCTTTCAATAAACCATTGACTAAAATACATTGCCAATATTGAAACAACAATCACAACTATGCCAACAATGGAATATAATATAATTGATGTGTTAACAACTTCATTGATTTCTTTTTTGTCATCAGTTCCAACTGCTCGGGATATATATCGCGTTACAGCCGTGGAAAGGCCAAAATCAAGCAAACCGTAATATCCGAAAAAAGTGCCAACAAGCACCCAAATTCCGTACATTCTGTCGCCAAGGGAATGTACTATGTACGGCGTCATTACAAAAGCCGCAGCTATTTGTAAAAAAACGTTGGTGGTTCTAATAAAAGAACCTTTTAATAGAGTGCTTCCTAATCCCATGTTCTTATCACTATTCACCCCTGAAAAAGCATAATAACAAACTTGTTACACACAAATCATCTCTCCACCGGCCAATAACCTGGCAGCATATTGAATACAATTTCTGCAAATTGTTCTGCTCTCTGCTTGGGGATTGTAATATCTCCATCGGAAGAATAAGCCGTTACCCTGACAAACGCACCATCGTTACGATTGTGCAGAACCCTTCCCTTGAAACGTTCGATGTTCTGAGTCAAACCTGATGATACAACTTTTGTGCCCGCTGTCTGATACCAGTGA
>JAURYB010000108.1 GCA_030654075.1 Bacteroidales bacterium
CTCAGTCTCTCAGTCTCTCAGTCTCTCAGTCTCTCCATCTCTCTATCTCTCCATCTCTCCATCTCTCAGTCTCTCAGTCTCTCCGTCTCTTCGTCTCTTCGTCTCTCAGTCTCTCAGCCTCAATCTCCTCCATCATTCACACTTTCTAACTCGCTGTCCTTGTTTTCTTCCAATATCGACATTACAGATTTTATGTCATAAACACTGTTATTTTTCCGGTTACCCAGAACTATAATTACAATATCCGCATCCATATCCATCCATAACATGGTGCTGAATCCGGCCCACCAACCTCCGTGGTAAACGTAATTTACCTTTTTCATTTCCTGCGGATCTGTCATCAGTCTGAACCCAAGCCCATAATTATGCCTGCTTTTGTGCTCAAAACTGCGTGGGGTAAATGCTTCATTAAGCCATTGTTTATTTAACAAACACCCTGAATGCAATGCGAAGTACCAGCGTTCCACATCGCCTACTGAAGCAAAAACACCTTTATCTCCGTAAACACCATCAAAGAACTCCCGTTCGCGGCGCCGGTTACCCTGGAATCCTGTAGTGCGGTTTCGTAATAAAGAAGCCGGTGCTATGGTATCGATAAAACTATATGTCATCCCGAGAGGCTCAAAAATCCGGGTACGCACAAAGTTTTCATAGCTCATTCCGCTTATCTTTTCGATGAGAGAAGCCAGAATAATGAAGTTGCTGTTGTTATAGCTAAAACTTTTGCCTGGCCGGTTGTAAGGTTTTGGTAAAGAGTCGGCTTCGATAAACCATTTCAGAATAGTATCGTTGGTAGGAGCGGGGCCATTTTCTTTCCTTTTATTCTCAAAACAATACAAATAATTAGGCAATCCGCTTCGGTGGCTTAACAGGTTTTCGATTGTAATACCGTGATATGGAAAAGAGGGGATAAACTGTTGAATGCTGTCCTGTAATTTTAATTTTTTATCCTGCGCGAGCAGTAAAACGGCTGTCCCTGTAAATGTCTTGCTAATTGAAGCCAGCTGGAATGCCGAATTAATATTTAATGAATCTTTCAAATTAATATTAGCATAACCAAACACATTCTGATATAATATAACACCTCTCTGTGCGATCAGAACAGCTCCGTTAAATCCTTGTTTCTTAGCTTTTTTCTTAAAAAGTGTATCAAGAGCAAAATGTTTTTGAGCGGCATGAATTTTTTTTCGGATACGGGCTTCCTCTTGTGGTGTGAGCCTGTTTTTGGCAATACATTCTATTAATTGAACAGGAGTCGTGGCTGCTTTTTTTGTACAGCCTGGAGTTATAAATATTTGGCCAGCAATTAATAGGAACAGGAAAATATGTCGGGGAGTAAGATTCACAGGATTGAATTTTTATTTTACAAAAGAAACAAAACATACCCTGCAACCGACATAAACAGTACAAAGGTTGTTAACAAAGGCATGTTCAGATAAATCTATTATGATACTTTTAGTTGTTTGAACGCGGATAAAACGGAGAATACGAATAATGGCAGATCTCTTTTTATATGACTTTTTCATAATTTTCATTACCATGAATTGTTTATAATCCGTTCTTTCCCCTTCATCCGCGTTCCATTTCTTAGTTAATCCGGAATTTAAAATAGAATCAAATCTTATTGTTTACGAATTACCGGCAGGTTCTAATAATATTTTTACCTTTGAAGCATAAATAATTTCTACAATGAGCATTCTCGTTAATAAAGATTCCAGAATTATTGTGCAAGGTTTTACAGGTAGCGAAGGCACGTTTCATGCTGCACAAATGATTGATTACGGAACCAATGTAGTTGGTGGTGTTACTCCCGGTAAAGGGGGTAACGAACATATAGGCCGTCCTGTTTTTAATACGGTGAAAGAAGCTGTTAAAGCTACCAATGCAAATGTTTCTCTTATTTTTGTGCCCCCTGCTTTTGCCGCCGACGCTATAATGGAAGCAGCAGATGCAGGTATTAAAGTGATCGTTTGTATTACCGAAGGAATTCCGGTAAAGGATATGATGGCAGCAAAGGAATATGTCGATGGACTTGATTGCCGTCTGGTCGGACCGAATTGCCCTGGTGTTATTACTCCCGGCGAAGCTAAGGTAGGTATTATGCCCGGGTTTATTCATAAAAAAGGCATTGTTGGTATCGTTTCGCGTTCCGGCACCTTAACGTACGAGGCTGTTGATCAACTTACCAAAGCCGGTCTAGGTCAAACAACCGCGCTTGGAATTGGCGGCGATCCAATCATAGGAACAACAACCCGCGATGCCATGGAATTGTTTATGGCCGATCCCGAAACAAAAGGTATAGTAATGATAGGTGAAATTGGAGGTAACATGGAAGCTGACGCGGCTTACTATGTCCGTGATCACGGAACTAAGCCCGTTGTAGGTTTTATTGCCGGCGCTACTGCTCCCGTTGGCCGTACCATGGGACATGCCGGTGCTATTGTTGGCGGAAAATCCGATACTGCCGAAGCTAAAAAAGCCATTATGCGCGAATGTGGAATCACTGTAGTTGATTCACCGGCCGAAATAGGTGCTGCTATGCTTAAATTATTGAAGAATTAATCCCGGAGGATTTTTTTTAAATAAGATTTTACTGGCTACACCATATCCGGCTTAACTATCAGGAAATACCCGAAAGGTACAAAGTCTTATTGACTGGGATGTCAATAAGATTTTGTACCTTTTCTGTTGGTGCCGATATAACCTGAATAGTAATAAGTTAACCGTTTGATCCGTTGAACGACGAAGGCATTTGAACCTCATAACTACTTTATCTCCACCCTCTCATACGCGCCTAAATCCGGTGGCCCGGGGATTAGTCTCGATATGCCTTTACGGTCGAAATTAATATCAGGAACAGTATTATTAATAATTTCCAACGAAGCGGCATCTTTTGCAAATGAAAGCGTATCAAGCTGGAAATCATCTTTATATGGGTCTATAAATTTAGCTTCTTTATTGAAAATGCAATTTACAAACTTTGATTCATATAAATTTTCTATTTCCCAGCTAACCAGGCATTGATCGAACTGGAAATTAAATGTTGTTCCGGCAAGCTCATAAAAATCGATTTCATTCGTCATGCTCCCGGTTATAATGCAGTTTCCAAAATAAGCATGAGTTAATTCGCCTGGAATCTGAGTATATGAAGTATCAAGTGAATAATTGCTGATTGTTAAGGCTGCATAGCCTTTTCCACTAAAATAATTCGCCAGTGTGCAGTTCCGGAAATCATAATTCCCTCCTTGTTCAATCGATACTACATTTCCACCACAATTTGTAATCTGGCAATTGGTCGAAATTATCGAAGACCGGGTCGCCCTGATTCCATAGTTTTTCATATTGTTAATCAGGCAGTTATGGAGCATCAGTGGTGGTGCGCCATCATCAGTTCCGCAACTGTCAGCCTGGATGCCGACAATTGCATTCGTGATTTCAACATAGGTAAAGCTGATATTCTTTTTACCTCTTTCGAGCCAAATACCATCCCATAATCCGGGAATGTTAAGGTAGTCATCATCAAGCCTGTCGCTTGTAAAAATTACCGGCAATTCAAGAGTTCCTGTAACATTGAGTGAAGCACCTGATCTGACTTCGAAGCTACTGCCTTTGTGAAAATACAATTTCGTTCCGGGTAGAATGCTGAGGTTGCAATTCGCATCAGCTGTAAGCGTGCCATATATAACATGTGGCTTATCATCAGGTAGCGTTATATTACCGGTTAAAACCACATTATGGTAAAAATATGCATCCTGGCCCCATGCGACTAATTTTACGTCCTGAATATTCCCATTGGTTTCGAAAACAATTGAATCACTTTCAATCAATGGATTACTTGCATTTTTAGGGTCAATGGTAACTTTTACGAATATATAAGCACTGTCTTCTGGCCCGATTTCCAGGTCACGGTATAATTCAGTAGCGGTGCCATCAATATTAAGCCGGAAAGGTGAAGCTGCGCCACGTGCAAGCGTGATTTTTGATATATTGATTTTGTTCTTTCCTGTATTGCGGACTACCAGTTGCCTGGTTATCGATCCTACGGTTGTGAAAACAGTATCAAACATCACGGTGTCAGTGCTGAAATTAAGTCTGAAACCCGAATCGGTATTGAATTCATCCTTCCTGCAACCTGTATAGGCTAACACGGTGGATAACAAAATAATAAATATGAGCCTTGCAGATTGTTTGATGGTCATTGGTATTGCTTTTTAAAAGGCGTAAAGATAGTTCAATGTAAATTCTGTTTTTAAAACGATTTTTTGATAAAAATAATATTTTCTGTAAAAAATATTATAATTTTAAGGTTGATAATAAGTATGAATCTCTGGTTCTTAAACTTAAGTTGTCTCATAAGCAATTTTTTTGTACATTTACGCCTTCAAAAGTTCGCCAATATAATAAGTGCTAAATAGTTGACACACTATGGATTATATTAAATTTGACAAGTCGAAACTGGTAAATCTTGAGTATTCACTTACGCGTGAAATGCTCCGATCCAACAGGGCTGGTTCATATTCATCAACAACCATAATCGGTTGTAATACACGTAAGTATCATGGCTTACTGGTTACTCATCAGCCTCAGCTCGATGGAGGAATGCATGTTTTGCTGTCGATGCTCGACGAAACGATTATTCAGCACGATCAGGAATTCAACCTGGCCATACACAAATACAAAGGTGAAAAGTATAATCCCAAAGGGCATAAATATATTACCGATTTCAATATTGATACTAACCTGAGGCTTACTTACAGAGTTGGCGGTGTGTTACTTACGAAGGAAATGCTTTTTGCAGGGAATGAGGACAGTATAATTATCAAATATACTCTTGTCGAAGCCCATTCGCCTACAACAATACGTTTCAGACCCTTTATGGCGTATCGGAATATCCATTCATTAAGCAAAGCCAACAATGATGTTGAACGAAAATATGATTCTATTCCTAACGGTATTAAAGTAAGGATGTACCAGGGGTATCCACTTCTGCATCTTCAGTTTTCGAAAGAGAATGAATATATTCATGCTCCGGATTGGTTTTTTGACTTTGAATACATGCGCGAGAAAGCACGCGGGTATGATGCACTGGAAGATTTATATACACCCGGGTATTTCGAAATGCCAATAAAACAAGGCGAAAGCGTTTACTTTATGGCCAGTCTCGAATTGGAAGACCCTAAAACCTTTGCCCGCATGTACAGCCAGGAATTGAAAAAGAGGATTGTACGTGATAGCTTCGAAAATTGCCTGTTGAATGCTGCTCAGCAATTTATTGTGAAACGTGGCAAAATGTTTGAGATTGTTGCAGGATTTCATTGGTTTGGCCGTGTTGCCCGCGACACATTTATAGCTCTGCCGGGCCTTACATTGGTACAAGGCGATTTCAAGACATTTAAAGCTGTACTGGATAATAGCCTTACCGAAATGAAAGGTTCGCTATTTCCCAATTCAGGTACAGGGCTCAAAACCGAATACAAGTCAGTTGATGCACCGCTTTGGCTATTCTGGACATTGCAACAATATATCAAGTATAGTGGCGACACTTCAGTTTGGAAACAATATGGTACGACACTGAAAATGATATTGAACTGTTTCCGTGAAGGGGATGCGCCATACAATATTCATATGCTCGAAAGCGGACTATTGTATGCAGGTGTAACGGGTTCAGCCGTAACCTGGATGGATGCAGTAATTGATGGAAAACCTGTTACACCGCGTATAGGACTTGCAGTTGAGGTAAACGCGCTCTGGTATAATGCAATCTGTTTTGCGATAGAATTAGCAGAAAAAGCCGGTGAAACGGAATTTGTTGACCAATGGAAACCGGTTGCGGATCAAATTCCCGCGTCATTTGTTGATACATTCTGGTACATGGATCAAAATTATCTGTATGATTACGTTCATGGCGATTTTAAAGATAAATCGGTACGTCCGAACCAGGTTTTTGCTGCATCATTGCCTTATTCACCCTTAAACGATGATCAACGCAAAGGCGTTCTCGACAGGATTCAGTCTGAATTACTTACACCTCGTGGATTGCGTACCCTGTCACCTAAAAATCCGGCTTACAAACCTGAATATACGGGGGGACCGGCTGAGCGCGACATGGCATACCACCAGGGATCAGTATTTCCATGGTTATTAGGACATTTTGCTGAAGCCTGGCTCAATCTTTACGAGCAAAGCGGATTAGTATTAATTACAAAGCTTTACCTGGGTTTTGAAGAAGAAATGTCTGAACACGGCATAGGAACTATTTCTGAACTTTATGATGGAGATCCTCCTTTCCGTCCATCCGGAGCTATATCACAGGCATGGAGCGTATCAGAACTTTTGCGTGTTAATAATATGCTTGAATCCATGAAAAAGGGTAAGGGCAAGAAATAAAAATGAGTAATTCACCTGTTGCAATATATAATAAAGATATGAAAGTTTTAATGTTTGGTTGGGAATTTCCTCCGCACATCACTGGAGGCCTTGGTACAGCTTGTTTTGGACTTACCAAAGGATTGCTGAAATGTGGGGTAGACGTACAGTTTGTTGTCCCAAAAGCTTATGGTGACGAAAGCCAGGAAGCTGTGCGAATCATTAATGCCAGTGATGTTACGGTGATGATGAACGATCCCATATTCCGCGAATACTGGAGCCAGATCACATATATGGAAATCGGTTCAAACCTTATTCCATATGTCGGTCCTGAAGACTTTCAGCAAATGGTAAGTGAGAATCTGAATGTTAAAGTAGAAGAAGGAAGCCGGGTTTTTTCCGAAAAATTTCAGTTCTCTGGCAAATACGGCCACGATCTGATGGAAGAAGTTGCCCGTTATGCCCTGGTAGGAGCTGCAATTGCTGCTAACAGTGAATTTGATGTGATTCATGCCCACGACTGGCTGACTTATTCTGCAGGCGTAGCAGCAAAAAAAATATCAGGCAAACCACTGGTCGTTCATATGCACGCAACTGAATTCGACCGTTCAGGCGAGAATTACAATGAAAATGTATATGAAATCGAGCGCAAGGGAATGGCCGAAGCCGATCGTGTTATCACGGTAAGCAATCTCACAAGGAATATTGTAATAGAAAGGTATCATATTGATCCGGATAAGGTTATAACAGTTCACAATGCGGTTGAGCCACCTGAAAAGGCAGAATTAATTGATGCTCAAAAACATGTTAAGGAAAAAATAGTAACTTTTCTGGGCAGGATAACGTTCCAGAAAGGCCCTGAATATTTTATTGAAGCTGCATGTAAAGTGCTGGAAAAAGATAAAAACGTGCGCTTTGTAATGGCTGGCACCGGTGATATGATGGAAAAAATGATCCGGCGGGTTGCTAAGCTTAAAATTTCATCGCATTTCCATTTCACCGGATTTTTAAAAGGCGAAAATGTCGATCGTATGTTTGCCATGAGTGATGTGTATGTAATGCCCTCAGTTTCTGAACCTTTTGGAATATCGCCGCTTGAAGCTATGCGTTCAAACGTCCCGGTCATTATTTCGAAGCAGTCGGGTGTTGCCGAGGTCCTCGATCACGTGATGAAAGTCGATTTCTGGGATGTTGATGCTATGGCTGATGCTATATACGGTTTATTGCATTACAAATCAATGAGTGACATGACAGCTGCCAACGGGGCGGAAGAGGTGAATAACCTTAAATGGGAAGCAGCTGCACGTAAAGTCGCGGACATTTACGAATCGTTGGTTTAATAGTAGAGTTGCCAAAAAAGTTGTAATAAAAGTTTAAAACGAAAATATATGAGGTCAATTTGTCTTTATTTTCAGGTTCATCAGCCATTTCGTCTCAGGACATATCGGTTTTTCGATATAGGAGCCGATCATTATTATTATGATGATTATCAAAACAAACGTATAGCCAGGCGGGTTGCCAGTGAATGTTATCTCCCGGCTAATGAAGTTTTGCTTGGGCTTATCAACGAGTTTGGCTCCGCCTTCAGAGTGACCTTCAGTATTAGTGGTTCAGCTATTGAGCAATTTAAAAAATATTCGCCCGAAGTGATCACTAGCTTTAAGCGCTTGGCTAAAACCGGGAATGTCGAATTCCTGGCCGAAACCTATGCTCACTCATTGGTGGGCTTAAATGACCCGGCTGAATTTAAAAGACAAGTACAGGAACATTCAGCAGCCATTAAAGAATTATTTGGTGTAACTCCTACCGCATTTCGCAATACAGAGTTGGTATATTCCAACAGCATTGCCGGCCAGGTTCTCGAAATGGGATACAAAACCATGCTCACCGAAGGTGCAAAGCAATTACTGGGTTGGAAAAGCCCTAATTACCTATATTGTAGCGCACCTCACCAACGCTTAAAACTGCTTTTACGTAATTATCAGCTTAGTGACGACATCTCATTCAGATTTTCGCAGCAGGATTGGAGCGAATGGCCTCTTACTGCTGAAAAATATGTTACATGGTTAAATGATATTGATCCAAAACAGGAAATTGTTAACCTGTTTATGGACTACGAAACTTTTGGAGAACATCAGAAAGCCGCCTCCGGAATTTTTGGTTTCCTCAGAGCGTTCCCCGAACAAGTCATTAAAACACATAAATGGAAATTCAGCACTCCGAGTGAGTTATCCGAAGATCTGCAGCCTGTGGCAGGCATTGATTGTCCGCACGCTATCTCCTGGGCTGATGAAGAACGCGATCTTACCGCCTGGCTGGGTAACGATCTGCAGGATGAAGCTTTCTCTTGCCTGTATAAAGTGTCGGATATAATGCTTCACTGCACCGATGCTGACCTGAACCGTGACTGGAATTATCTCCAGGCCAGCGATCATTTTTACTACATGTGCACCAAATGGTTCAGCGATGGGGCTGTACACCACTATTTTAACCCTTATGGCTCTCCTTACGAAGCTTTCTTGAATTATATGAATGTTCTTTCTGACTTTTTGATTCGCGTAAATGAGTATGCTGAAAACCAGCCTGTTACTGCTTTTAAAGCTGATGCGAAACCAGCGAAATCAGTCAAAGAAAAAGCATCTTCATCGACGAAAGTACTTGTCAAAAAAGAAATAAAACCCCAAACCCCCGTTTCAGAAAAAACACAAAAGAAAGCTGAAACTAAATCACTAAAGGCTTAAAAACCGTAGAATGTTATTCACATTACCGACCAAATGTGAACAACATAAAAGCCATTTAATTTTTATTTTGTATTTTTGCAGCCCTCCAAGCCAGGTTTCCTACCTGTCAGGAGTTCGATTTTTGTGCAATTTATCGGATATTCCTGCACTGAATTACTTGAATCTGAATCTAATCTATGAGTGAAAAGAAAATGCTAAAACCAGATTACCTGTTTGAGGTTAGTTGGGAAGTTTGCAACAAAGTTGGAGGAATTTACACGGTAGTAGCCACCAAGGCTCCCGGAATTCAGCAGGAATACGGAAATAATTATATCCTTATTGGTCCTGACGTATGGAAAGAGACCAGCCAGAATCCTGAATTTACCGAAGATAAATCCATTTTACGCGTTTGGCGCGAACGTGCTGAAAACGAAGGCTTGCGTATTAAAATTGGCAGATGGAATATTAAAGGCCGCCCTGTAGCTATACTTGTTGATTTTACACAATACATTCCGTCCAAAGATAAAATCCTGGCTGAATTCTGGGAAAAATATAAACTGGATAGTATTACAGGATCGTGGGATTATTTTGAACCCGCATTGTTTGGGTATGCCGCCGGAAAGGTTATTGAAAGCTTTTATGAATTCAGCCTTACTGCCCAGGACAAAATTGTCGCGCAATTTCATGAATGGATGACAGGTGGAGGTATACTTTACCTGAACGACCGCGTACCGCAGATTGGAACCGTGTTTACAACTCATGCCACTGTTGTAGGAAGATGTATCGCCGGTAACAACCTGCCTTTATACAGCCGCTTCGATGATTACCATGGCGATGCTATGGCTCATAGGTTCCAGGTTATGGCCAAACACTCTCTGGAACATATCGCGGCTGTTGAAAGCGATACTTTCACAACAGTAAGCAAACTTACATCAAACGAGTGCCGGCAGTTTCTGGATCGGGAACCTGATATTATAACACCCAATGGTTTCGATGATTCTCTCTTCCTTGATGAAGATACACTGGCTACAAAAAGATTAGTTGCACGCGAGAAACTTCTTGCTGTTGCCCAGGCCGTTACAGGGTATCCGCTTCCAACAGATACGCTTTTTCTCCTTAACAGTGGAAGATATGAATTCAGGAATAAAGGAATTGATCTTTTTCTGGATGCACTGGCTAACCTTAATCATAATGAAAAACTCACATATCCAGTGGTTGCGTTTATTACCATTCCCGCGCATCATTCAGGACCTGTACAAGGTTTAGCCGAAAAAATTGAATCAGGCAATTTTGAAAGTACTGACGACAGACACTATCTGACTCATGGACTCTTTGAACCTGATTATGATCCGATTCTAAAAAGGCTGAAGGAAAATAGCCTTTTCAATTCTTTACAAGACCAGGTAAAAGTAATATTTGTACCCAGTTACCTGAATGGAAACGACGGTATTTTTAATCTTACTTATTACGATCTTCTGCCAGGTTTTGATTTGTCAGTATTCCCTTCCTATTATGAGCCATGGGGTTACACCCCGCTCGAAAGCCTTGTTTTTGGCGTTCCAACTGTTACTACCACATTGGCGGGTTTTGGATTATGGGTCAGGAGTATAACCAAAGATGGAGGGATTACTGTAATTGAGCGCAATGATGAGAACAATGAGTTTGTTGTAAATTCTATTGTTGAAGTTATCTTGTCGTTCGAAAAAATGTCGGAAAACAGACGGGCTGAACTTTCGGCTTCGGCAATTTCGGTGGCACATACTGCTTTATGGAGCAACTTACTTAAATATTATAAGCAAGCTTATTCCATTGCACTCGAAAAAGTTTCTGACAGATCTGATCTTTTCCGCGATAAGCGGCAGGCAGAAACAGTTATCAGTGTAAACGGGAAAAAGGCCTCATTCCCCGAATGGCGCAAAGTACGTGTTCGTCATACCTTCCCCGATGCATTGAAGGGTTTGTTGAAACTGAGCCGAAACTTATATTGGTGCTGGAACAGTGAAGCAACCGACTTATTCAGGTTGATCGATCCTAATCGTTGGGAAAATTCAGAGCACAACCCTATAGCTTTACTCGAATCGCTCACTTTTACTCAGTTGCAGGCGCTCGAGAAAAATGAGGATTTCATGTCGCGGCTCAAATTGGTGATAGAGAATTTCGATGCCTATATGGCAAAAAGTGTGGAAAAGAAGGGGCCTAAAATCGCTTATTTCAGCATGGAATTCGGCCTTCACGAAAGTGTTCAGATATATTCAGGAGGTTTGGGCGTTCTTGCAGGAGATTATCTCAAAGAAGCATCTGATTCTAATTCCGATATGATTGGGATCGGACTGTTGTATCGCTATGGATATTTCAAACAAACATTGTCACCTTTTGGGGAGCAGATTCCGCAATATTTCCCGCAGAGATTTAATCATTTGCCGATAAAACCGGTGCGTTATCCCGATGGAGAATGGATTACCGTAGGTATTTCGTTACCCGGTCGCGTATTGTATGCTAAAGTCTGGAAGCTTGAAGTTGGTCGTATCCCTTTGTATTTACTGGATGCTGATATTGAAGAGAACTCCGAAAACGACAGATTTGTAACACACCAGTTATACGGTGGCGATCTTGAAGTCCGTTTCAAACAGGAATTATTACTTGGCGTAGGTGGCATTCGAATGATTGAAGCTATGGGTATTGAACCCGACTTGTATCATTGTAACGAAGGTCATGCCGCATTTATAGGTATTGAACGCTTGCGCGAATATGTTCAAAATCACCAATTGTCGTTCCTTCAGGCTATAGAACTGGTCAGAGCTTCAACTCTATTTACAACTCATACACCG
Organism: Bacteroidales bacterium; assembly: GCA_030654075.1. Taxonomy (GTDB): domain Bacteria; phylum Bacteroidota; class Bacteroidia; order Bacteroidales; family UBA4417; genus UBA4417. The sequence continues at coordinate 11,915 of JAURYB010000108.1, forward strand.
GTTCCCGCCGGTCACGATGCCTTTACCGAAGACCTGTTACGTACTTATATACCCCATTATGCCATCCGTCTTAATATTTCATGGAATACATTCATGAATCTTGGACGATACTACGAGAACCATAACGATCAGAAATTTTCGATGAGCGTATTGGCTGCAAAACTCTCACAGGAAATGAATGGCGTAAGTCGCATTCACGGCCAGGTAAGCAGGGCGATGTTCAAAGATATGTACAACGGATTTTATGAAAATGAAATTCACATTGGATATGTTACCAATGGTGTGCATTTCCCTACCTGGACAAATGCAAAATGGAAAAAGTTATACATCCAGGAATTTGGTGCTGCGTTTCTGCAGGATCAATCGAACCCGGAATACTGGAAAAAGATACACAACGTTCCTGACGAACGTATCTGGCAAATCAGGCAGGACCTGAGAGGCGAATTGGTCAGTTATATCAAGAAACACCTGAAGGATTCGATGGGTATAAGTTCGGAAAAACCGAAACAAATCATTCAGATTATGGAATCGCTTGATAGCAATGCACTCACCATTGGCTTTGCCCGCCGGTTCGCGACTTATAAACGCGCACATTTGCTTTTTTCCAATATTGAACGTCTTGCACAAATATTGGGCAATGAAAAATTACCGGTTCAGTTTGTTTTTGCCGGGAAAGCCCATCCTGCCGATAAAGCGGGTGCCGACCTTATCAAACGTATAGTTGAGGTGTCGCGTATGCCCCAGTTTGTAAGCAAAATTATCTTCCTCGATAATTATAACATGGCCATGGCAAGGAAACTTGTTCAGGGAGTTGATATTTGGTTGAATACACCTACACGTCCTCTTGAAGCCAGTGGTACCAGTGGCGAAAAGGCTGTGATGAATGGCGTTGTAAATTTCAGTGTGCTTGACGGATGGTGGGCCGAAGGCTACCGCGAAGATGCCGGCTGGGCTCTCAAAGAAGAAAGTACGTATGAAAATCAGCAGTTTCAGGATGAATTAGATGCTGAAACCATATACAATATCCTTGAAGATGAAATCATTCCCACTTTCTATGACCGCGATAATGATCAGGTACCACATGCATGGGTGAAATATGTAAAGAATACCATCTCCGGGATTGCTCCTCATTTTACCATGAAACGTCAGTTGGATGATTATTACGAGAAGTACTATCATAAACTTGCCACCCGTTCGGCACTTCTGAAAGATGATGACAATGCCGCAATGCGAAGCCTTGCATCATGGAAGTTCAGAATGATACGCAATTGGGATGGCATTGATGTTGTTGATGTGATATTGCCGAATCCAACCAATGATGTACTGAACCTGGGCGACCTTTTTAAAGCTGAACTTATACTCAATTTGGGAGATATTGCTCCTGATGATATAATGATAGAAATGATATTAGGGCAGAAAGTTAATGATCATATGGTTGAACCGCAATCAATTTTCGAGCTGCACCTTACAACAGTGGATGGCAACCTGGCGCATTACGTAATTGAGGTTGAAACCCCGCTTGCAGGTGTTTTTGATTTTGCTTTCCGCATAACGCCTAAAAACCCTCTGCTTCCTCACCGCATGGACTTTAACCTGGTGAAGTGGGCGTAATTTTAATATCAAACCTGACAGTGTCTGAAAGACCTGTCAGTGTTTGATTGCGTAGGATCATAAAAAAGGTAAAAAGGAGTTCGAGAGAGATTTACACCCTAAATCCTAATCCCTAAACCTAACCCCTTTAAGAATTACTAACGAAATATAAATATCCTCCAAATATGAAACTACTCGAAGGAAAAGTTGCCTTGATCACAGGAGCTTCCCGTGGAATTGGCAAAGCTATAGCGATTGCTTTTGCACAACAAGGTGCTACGGTTGCATTTACCGATATGCGCCGCGACGAGATTATGGAAGCTACAGAACTTGAAATACAAGCACTTGGTGTTAAAGCTATAGGTTATGCATCTGATGCAAGTTCGTTCGAAGACAGCGAACGCGTTGTTGACGAAATAGCAAAGGAATTTGGCCGCGTTGATATACTGGTAAATAATGCCGGAATTACACGTGACAACCTGCTGATGCGAATGACCGAAGCTGACTGGGACCTCGTTATAAAGGTTAACTTGAAATCGGTTTTCAATCTGACAAAAGCTGTTCAGAAATATATGCTCAAACAACGCTCAGGTTCAATCATCAATATGAGCTCGGTGGTTGGTATTAATGGTAATGCAGGCCAGTCCAATTATTCCGCTTCAAAAGCAGGATTAATCGGGTTTACCAAATCAGTTGCTCAGGAGTTAGGCTCGCGCAATATCCGTTGCAATGCCATCGCTCCGGGATATATCGAAACTGAAATGACGGCTAAACTTTCCGAAGAAGTCCGTACCCAGTGGGCTGCACAGATTCCTCTGCGTCGTGGTGGCAAACCCGAAGATGTAGCCCAGGCCTGTGTTTTCTTTGCTTCTGATCTTTCGGCTTATGTTACCGGACAGGTGTTAAGTGTTTGCGGAGGAATGAATACCTAAGCATTACTTAAATATCAGTAGAATAGAAATGCGGATTCCCTTTTGAGGGAGTCCGCATTTTTTTTTATTTAATGTCTTTATGCTATTTGAATATAGAACGTTAAGGCTTTTTAATGTCTGAGCCCTTTCTTATTTGGAAATATCGAAACAGAATTTGCCAATCACGATACTTAATGATTAAATAGTTGAATTGAAGTACTGATTTTCTGTAATTATATATTTTTCGACTGATTAAACATATTGATTGGAATCGTTGTTAATTATGATCAAATCCTTTGATATTAATCTTTTCCCCGATCTCAATTTAGAGGATTTTCAACCTTTTGCGCATTTTTTTTGAAATTAATGATTTGCTCTTTAACTACTGATATCTTATATTTCAGATGGTTCAGGAAAAATAAAACCCTAGCTATGGCAAAAAAGGATTTGAATAGCTCAATTTCTGATAATTTAACGGAACCGAATGAAAGTGCTTTTACCAGGACTGACTTTCCTGTTGTATGTATAGGTGCATCGGCTGGAGGCCTGGAGGCTTTACAGGAATTTTTTCAAAATATGCCTCCTAATCCGGGAGCGGCTTTCGTAATTATTCAACATCTTTCGCCGGATTATAAAAGTCTGATGGACGAATTACTCGCCCGTTATACTCCTCTAAAAATTCATAGGGTCGTTGATGGAATGCCTGTAGAGAAAGATCATCTTTATCTTATTCCTCCACGCAAAAATATGACCATTTTTCATGGTAAATTGTTGCTTTCCGATCAAAATCCGGGACGATCTCTTAATTTGCCTATCGATATCTTTATGCGTTCACTTGCCAAGGATCAGGAAAAGAATGCAATAGGCATCATACTTTCAGGTACCGGCAGTGATGGTACTTTAGGTATTCGCGCTATTAAGGAATATGGTGGTATGACGATGGTTCAGGACGATCGTTCAGCCAAATTCGATGGCATGCCGCGTAGTTCCATTTCAACTGGCAAAGTCGATATTATACGTTCAGCGTCACAACTTCCATTGGAGTTGTTTAACTATATCAATCACCCGCTTATAAGCAAATCCGAAAAAATTGAACAACAAATCAGCGAAGATGGAAACCAGCTTTCAAAAATGATTTCAATACTGCGTGATGAAATGGGTGTTGACTTTTCTTGCTACAAGGATAGTACAATAATCCGGCGACTTGAGAAACGAATCAGCATCAACAGGTTTGCTACCATTGAAGATTATGTGAATTTTCTTTCGGGCAACCAACGCGAAGTGCATGTGCTTTTTAATGATCTTTTAATTGGTGTTACCCGGTTTTTCAGGGATGAAGATGCTTTCGAGAAAATTAAAAACGAAGTTCTTCCGGTTATACTGAAGCCTAACCTTACCGGAATCCCATTACGCATATGGTCATCGGGTTGCTCCACCGGTGAAGAACCATATTCCCTGGCCATGATGATCAAGGAATATCTGAATGAGAATTTTATTAACCGTGAGGTGAAAATTTTTGCCACCGATATTGATTCCGATGCACTCGATTTTGCCGGAAGCGGAACGTATCCCGAAAGCATTATTTCGGATGTTTCACCGGAAAGACTCAGCCGTTTTTTTACGCGGAAAGACGGCGGTTACCAGATAACCGATAACATCAGGAGTATGGTGATTTTCGCAAAACATAACATTTTGCGTGATCCTCCATTTTCAAAAATAGATCTGATTTCATGCAGGAATATGCTCATTTATCTTAATGCCGATGTTCAGCAGAAAATACTTTCGATGTTTTACATGTCGTTAAAGGAAAACAGCTTTATGTTCCTTGGCAGCAGCGAGTCAATCGGTGGGCTTTCGGATGGTTTTTTTACCATCGACACCAAGCATAAGATTTATAAACAGAAACCAGGTTTCCGGCCTGCGATGATGGAAACGTTCTCCGTTTCTCCAATTCAGAACAAACGGAATGAACTTAAGAGTGTTGGAAGTTACCTTAGCCGGTCGAAAGCAAAGATTTCGCGAATTGATAGTATCTTCGATGAAATACTTGGTGATTATGTTCCACCTTCGGTGATTGTCGACGATTCATACGAAATCATTCATACCATTCATAATGTAGGCGGTTTTATCTCCCTTCCTATTGGCCAGATCAGTCTCAATTTGCTGAAAATGCTTCCAAAGGAGCTTTCGGTACTGGTAAGTAGTTTGTTGCGCAAAGCCAGCAATAGTGACCAGATTGTGGTTTTCGAAAATATTATTTTACCAAAATTCCCTGAAAAAACGATTGATATTTCAGGCCGTAGGTTAACCGATAATAAAACAGGAGAGCGATATTTTATAATCTCCTTCCTCGAAAAGGATGCCTCAGTTAAAAAACCGAAAAGTAAAGCTCGCGTTGGCAGGCTTGATGTTAATAATCAATACCAGGACCGCATTGCTGAACTGGAACGTGAGTTGCAATTTAAAAGTGAAAGCCTGCAGGCAACAGTCGAAGAACTTGAAACGTCCAATGAAGAATTGCAATCGTCGAATGAAGAATTGATCGCATCGAACGAAGAGCTGCAAAGCACAAATGAGGAACTTCAGTCGGTTAATGAAGAATTGTACACTGTTAATGCGGAGCATCAGAATAAAATCGAAGAGCTTACCGAACTGAATGCCGATATGGATAACCTGTTGAAAAATACTAAAATTGGAACTTTATTTCTCGACAGAAGTTTAACCATCCGTAAAATTAATGATGTTGCGGCAAAACTTACAAATATCCGGATCACGGATATAGGCCGTCCAATTCACCACCTTTCATTTGATAATCTGTACGGCGAGTTCATGGATGATCTGCAAAACGTACTCGAAACGCTTCAATCAAAAGAAACTGAAATTCTTGACAAAAACAAAGATTCGTACCTTGTCAGGATTATCCCTTATCGTACTGCCGAATATGCTGTAGACGGCATCATTATTACGTTTATTGATATCAATAGCCTGAAAAAGTCAGAGGTGCATATCAGTGAACTTAATAATCGTCTGGAGATGGCAATGAACCTGGGTGGATTGTCGTGGTGGGAGTGGGATTACACCAGGAATATTCTTAAAACCGGTAATCTGAAAGCGACTATGCTTGGATTTACACCTGAAGAAATTGGTTCCGGTTATGAAGCCTGGTCCGCACTGGTGCATCCGGATGATATCGAATCAAAAACAAATGCCATGCGCGAACACCTGCAAGGGAATACACCCATGTACGAAACTGAATACCGCATCAGAACCAAGTCCGGGGATTATTCGTGGTTTAAGGATAGGGGTGGTGTGGCTTTGCGCGATAAAAACAGGAAGCCGTTAAGCGTGTCAGGCATAGTGATGGATATTACACACGAAAAGCAGATTGATCTTGCTTTGCAGGATACGGAACTTAAGTACAGCCGTTTGTTTCATACTATGGTTCAGGGTGTTGTTTATCAAAATGATGAGGGCGTAATTCTAAATGCAAATCCTGCCGCTCAACAAATACTGGGACTAACTCTGGATCAGATGCAAGGTCGTCAATCCGTTGACCCTGAATGGAAAGCGATTCATACCGACGGCTCGCAATTCCCCGGAGACGAACATCCGGCTATGCTGGCTCTACAATCCGGAACGGAAGTTCACGATGTTATAATGGGTGTTTACAATCCTGTAAAAAAAATAAATACCTGGATAACCATCAATGCAATTCCATTGTTCAGGGACGGGGAGCTAAAACCCTATTTGGTATACACAACCTTCGAAGACATTACCACTAAAATAAAATCATTAGCTCATCTTTAAATTTAATCGTCCAAAATTACTGAATCGCATTTTTTATACTCAAAAATCCTGCATTGCTGTTATCTGATGCAGGTAACAATTTAATGAAGAATAATTATCACCGGTTTCCGGCATTTCTGGCTTTAACTGATTAGTTCTGCAAATTATTATAACTTAATTAATTCTTACTATGTCTTCTGGAAATCAAAATCTCTCCAAACTACGCGAAAAAGCGGACAAAATTCTACTCAATGGTGGCGGCCCCGATAAAGCTTTATATACCAGGGATTTAGAAACATTGGTGCAGGAACTTAATATTTATCAGATTGAGCTTGAGCAGCAGAATGAAGAACTTATGCTCACACAACTCGAACTGGAGAAGAGCCGTCAGCGTTTTTCCGACCTCTTTGACAATGCTCCTTTCAGTTATTTTTTAATTTACGACGATTACCAGATCATTAATCTTAATGCGACGGCTTGTAAATTTTTGGGTGGGAATAAAGGGGATTTCATAAATCAGAAAATTTCGAAGTTTATTCATCCCGCATCCCAGGATACTTTCTTTTTTCATATACGTGATGTGAAATCTTCGAAAAGGTCATTAACCTGCGATATTAAGCTGGTGTCAAGGCAAAAGGAAGAATTCTATGTAAGGTTACTGTGCAAAGCTGAAACCGATGAAGAACACGATGGTCGGAATGTTATCCGTGTATCAGTATCGGATCATACCAGCGAAATTGAAGCTGAAATTGCCAGAAAGGAAAGTGAGGAGAAATTCAGGCAACTGGCCGAAAATTCACCTGTTATTGTTTATAGGACAAGCCTGCAACCCTCATACCGGTTTGATTACATAAGTCCTGCCGTTTTTACTATTACCGGATATTCCCCCGACGAGTTTTATAAAGATCAATCTTTACGGTTCAAACTTGTTCATCCTGCTGATAATTCACTTTTTGAGGATTCGGAGAAATTTGTTAGTGGAGAGCCCTGTGTTTTTCGATGGGTACGAAAAAATGGTACCATTATCTGGATCGAACAACGAAATATTCTGATTTCAGATAATGCCGGCCAACCTTTGGTTATTGAAGGAACTGTTCGTGATATCACCGAGCAAAAAAATGCTGAGATAGCACTTCGGGATAGTGAAGAGAAATACCGTACCATTTTCGAAGGTGCCCCGCTAGGCATTTTTCGCTCAACGAAAGAAGGTCAGTTTATTGAAGTTAATCAAGCTCTGGCTAAAATGTTTGGCTACCGGAATCCCGAGGAAGTTGTAAGTGAAATATACAATATTTCGGAACAAATGTATGTTGATACATTGAAACGAAGCGAAATTCTTGAAAATACAACCAAAGACAAAGTTTCAAAGTTTGAGAATCTATACAAACGTAAGAATGGCGAAATCTTTTATGCTAATTTGTATCAAAGAGAAATTTCCGATGATAAGGGTAATATTCTTCTTGAAGGTATGGTTGAGGATATTACCGATTCGAAAAACTATGAAAAAATACTTAAATCAGCAATAGCTAAAGCCGAGGAAGGCGATCGCCTTAAAATGTCCTTTTTGCAAAATATGTCGCATGAAATCAGGACTCCCATGAATGCAATCTGTGGATTTTCAGACTTGCTATTGGATGAAACTGATGAAAATTCGATACGGTCATTTACCAATATTATCCACAACAGCTCACAACAATTACTAAGCCTCATTGATGATATTATTTTGTATTCCAAACTTCAGACTAAAATTATACCTGTCAAGCTATCTGGATTTAAAGTGTTTAGTCTCATCAAGGATGTGTATGATTCCTTTCGTGTTCAGGATATCCCTGAAAACATACTACTGAAATATGAAATCGACGCCAATTGTAAGGATATGTTCATCCAGGGCGATTATGATAAATTGCGACAGGTAATAACCAATTTGTTTTCGAACGCGATAAAGTATACCAATCGGGGCGAGATTGTAATCAGCTGTTCTGTTATCGATGAGAGAATAGAGTTTTCTGTAAGGGATACCGGAATAGGCATTCCCGTATCAGAACAATCAACTGTTTTTAACCGTTTTTACAGGGGACAGCAGGTCGAAAAGACCGCTATTCGGGGAACAGGCTTAGGCCTGAGTATTGTTAAAGAGATGGTTGATTTGCTCGATGGCAATATCAGTGTTGAATCAGAGCCGGAAATGGGTTCAAGATTCTTTTTCTCAATTCCCCTGATTCTGGGTATTCAAAAAGAAATAGTAAAATCAGCCGGGAATTCATCGGAGACAATCTTGAATGAACTGTCGGTGTTGATTGTTGAAGATGAAATCTATAACTTTCTGTATTTGCATGCTGTATTGGAAAAATTAGTGAAAGATATTGATAATGCTTATGATGGGAAAGAGGCTGTTGAAATGGTCACGAAAAGGAAATATGACCTTGTCTTAATGGATTTGAAGATGCCTGTTATGGATGGACATGAAGCCACCCGGAAAATTAAAAAATTATTCCCAAAACTACCCATAATAGCTCAAACTGCATATTCACATGCCGAGGAGCGAAAACTTGCATTTGAATCAGGATGTGACGGATACCTCACAAAACCTATAAGTAAAGAAGCTGTTATAAATGCTATTAATACAGTTTTTTCGAAATAATTGTAATTCGTTTAGCCTAAAGCCAGCACGATCAGGATATCTGTTTTGACCTATACCTGCCGTTATTAGAGTAAATCTGGCTACTGAAGTTAGAGTTATAGTACAAGAGCGGGAAACTATTTAACATTAATAATTCAGGAAAAAATATCAACTTAGTTAAACTTGGTGATTTCGGGCCTATGTGGCATTTTTTTAGCTCCCATGTCCTAAAGAATCAAAGAATTCAAAAAGATTATGAATAGGTTAGGTTAGAATATTGTTTGCTGTTTATGAAAAATCCATGTCCCGAAATGCCTCATCAACGAAACAATTTTAAATTTTAAAAAAATATGATTCTGCTGAGGAGGATATGCGTTTGATTTTGCTAAATTTGTATTATTGAATACTTTAAGCCATAGCTTTACTTATGAGATTTTTAAATTTAGTTTTATAGGCACATAAATGTGTTATGCCGGATAAGTTATAATTCATGTTGTAATTTATAAATCACATTATTATGAAAAAAGTAATTGTGGTTATCCTATACCTCCTGTTGACAAGTCTGTACTCACAGGCTCAACAAATCAATTCACTTTCTCGCGAAACAAACGTTGATGTTTTCCATGATGTTTCACCTCCTTTACGGGAAATGAAGATTCTGGAACCCGGACCCATGAAAGAGCGTTGGGAAAACGATGAAATTCCCAATAATCCATTTTTTATTGACTGGGATGAGCAAAACAGGCCTCTAGGTAAAATATATGCGAAAGATCCTGTTGTTCAGGAAAAAATGGGGCCGTTCCATTCCATCAATGCAATTCTGAACTTTGAAGGTCTTACGAATGTAAATACTGTAAATCCAGCCGATCCAAACGGAGATGTTGGACTGAATTATTATATACAGACCATAAATATTTCTTTTGCTATTTATACAAAAACCGGTGCCTTAGCATATGGGCCGGCTAATCTCAAAACAATATGGCAAGGATTTCCAGGTACATATACGAGTGATGGTGATCCAATCGTATTATTTGATCACCTGGCCAACCGTTGGCTCATAAGCCAGTTTTCGCTGCCCAATTATCCCAGTGGGCCTTTTTACGAACTTATTGCAGTATCGCAGACAGAAGATCCGTTAGGTGCCTGGAACCGATACGCGTTCAAATTCAAAAATATGCCGGACTATCCTAAACTGGGTGTGTGGCCCGATGGATATTATTTATCAGCAAATACGTATTCAACAGGGGCGTTAAATTGGATGGGCCCGTTAGCGGTAGTGCTGGAACGTGATTCAATGCTAACAGGTGGTTCAGCTCGCATGGTCTCCTTTCAGCAGAACAAATCATTAGGTTTAATTTTAACAGCAGATCTGGATGGTCAGGCTCCGCCTAAAGGAACACCAGGATATTTCCTCATGCCAGTTGATGATGCATCAGGAACGGATGTTGATCAACTCCAGCTCTTTCAGTTGCATGTTGATTGGGCTGACACATCAAAATCTTCCTTTACCGGTCCTTTTATATTGAACACTGCTGCTTTTGATATGAAACTGTGTGGTAACAACAATGATGCATGTATTCATCAAAAAGGCACCGGCCGAAGACTTGTTTCTTTGTCTTATTTCCTGATGTATCGGCTGCAATACCGGAATTTCGGAGCTCATCAGTCCATGGTAGTTAACCAGACTGTTGATGCCGATAACACTACCCATGCAGGAGTAAGGTGGTATGAACTTCGTAAAACCAGTTCCGACTGGACAATTTATCAGCAAGGCACATATGCTCCTGATAGTCTGCACCGATGGATGGGAAGTGCTGCCATGGATGGAAATGGGAATATCGCTTTGGGATATTCAGTATCAGGTGATTCATTGTTTCCATCCATTGCAATTACAGGACGGAGAGTAGGTGATCCTCCAGGCCAGATGACATGCAGGGAAGAAATGGTTTTTAAAGGCTTAGGATCACAAACAACTGAATCACGCTGGGGCGATTACTCATCACTTAGCGTTGATCCATCGGATGATAAAACCTTTTGGTATACTAATATGTATTGTCCTTCCACCAGTCAGCGAAACTGGACTACACGCGTTGCGTCCTTTACTATTAATGACCTGCAAGTTAATGTTGGTGAAAGTCTTCCGGCAGAGGGGAAAAGCAATCACCTCAGGAAGATTTTTCCAAATCCTTTATCCCAGTCAACAATCCTTGAATGGACATTAACCAGGGCGGGTGCAGTAAAAATTCAAGTGCTAGATTTAAACGGCAAATTAATTGCGACACCTGTTAATGCAAGCGAGCAGGCCAGCGGTGATTATCATATTGATTTTGATGCATCAGGAATTGCTGCGGGGATTTATATCTGCCGGTTTAGCGCAGGAGACATATTTGAAACGCAGAAACTGGTGGTGGTAAAATAAAAAAAGCAGGAATCGATTTGAGTGAAATCCATGCTATGTTTTGAAATGATCTAGGGATTACCTAATCCCGTAATGCGGCGCCAGTATTTTCATAAACCAGGCTGACGGAAGTATTTTTTTAAGAACCACTGCCAATTTTTGCTCGGCTGTTGCAATTACATAACGTTGACAAGGGTTCTTCGATTCAACGATCGTAACAAGTTTTTTTGCCAGAACTTCGGGCGGCCAACCTCCATTCTCATCTTTCTCAATAATAGCCAATGATTTAGCGAATTGTTCAGAATATGGATCGTTCGCTGTTTTAGCCAGAAAATTACGCCGGTTGGCTGTATTATTGGTGTGGAAATCACCCGGATTTATCACAACAACTTTAAGGTTGAACTGCTTTAATTCCATGCGCAAAGCTTCACTTAATCCTTCAATCGCAAATTTGCTGGCTGAATAAAATCCCTGGAATGGCAAACCCATCAGTCCGCCGATGGAACTAAAATTTATAATCATCCCTTCCCGCTGTTTGCGCATAGCTGGTAAAACTTCTTTCAACATGTAAACCATACCCATAACATTGGTATCCATCTGTAGCCTGATGTTTTCGATAGGACTGGTTTCAATAGCTCCTCCAGTATGCGCGCCTGCATTATTTATTAAAATATCTATCCGGCCTTCTTTTTGCAGAACAATGCCAACTGCCTGCCTGATCGATAAATGATCAAGCAGGTCCATTTTTAAAATAGTGACATTCTGAATGGCTTCCACTTCTTTACGGACAGTGCCATAAACAATATGACCTTTTGAAGCCAGCAATTCGGCTGTTTTTTTACCAAATCCTGATGATATGCCGGTAATAAATACAACTTTTTGCATAGGAACGTTCTAAATACAGATAGGATAAAGACTTATTTTACAGCCGTTTCAGCATTCAGTACCCCAAGTTTAACAGCTGCTTTTGCAATCTTATCTATTGCAATATCTAACTGTTCAAAAGTGTGAGTAGCCATAAGTGAGAATCGTATCAGACTATCCTCTTTGGGCACACCCGGTGATACAACCGGATTTACAAACACTCCGTCTTCCAGAAGAATCTTAGTCATTTTTAAAGTTGCAATATCATCCCGGATAAATAAAGGAATAATAGGCGATTCTGATTTCCCTGTATCAAATCCCAGGTCATGGAAGGCTTGCTTAGCATAATGAGTTAGATCCCACAGATGCTTTATCCTTTCTGGTTCCGATTCCATTATATCAAGCGCAGCCAAAACAGTGGCAGCCGATGAGGGTGTCATGCTGGCACTGAAAATCAAGGAACGTGAAGTATGCTTCAGATAATTGATAACTTCTTTGTCTGCAGCAATAAATCCACCTAACGAAGCCAATGATTTTGAAAAGGTTCCCATGGTGAGGTCAACCTTATCGGTAAGCCCAAAATGAGAAGCAGTTCCGGCCCCGTTTTTGCCTATAACTCCTATGGAGTGAGCATCATCAACCATAATGGATGCTTTGTACTTTTCGGCTAATCTCACAACTTCAGGTAGATTGATAATGTCACCTTCCATGGAAAAAATTCCATCAACAACAATTAACTTGATTTTGTCAGGTTCACAAAGTTTTAACTTTGCTTCCAGCGATTTCATGTTATTGTGTTGAAACTTGAATATTTTCGAGAACGAAAGCCGGCTACCTTCAATAATGGACGCATGATCCAATTCATCAAGTATTAAATAGTCGTTACGACCGGTAAGTGCCGAAACAACTCCCAGGTTAACCTGGAAACCGGTACTATAACAAATGGCACCGTCTTTATTCATTAATCTTGCAAGCCTTTCCTCTAATTCGATATGAATGTCGAGTGTGCCATTCAGAAACCTGGATCCGGCGCAACCGGTTCCATATTTATCTATGGCTTTTTTTGCTGCTTCCTTAATTTTAGGGTGATTGGTTAGCCCCAGGTAACTATTAGAGCCAAACATCAGGACTTTTTTTCCGTTTATCAGAACTTCTGTGTCTTGATCCGATTCTATAACCCTGAAATAAGGGTAAATACCTGCCTCCATAGCTTTTTGTGGAGCATTATATTCCGATAGTTTATCTTGCAATATCCCCATTTACTCTAAAAAATTACAATTATTTGACACAAAAGTAATGAAAAAATAATAGAGTAGAGGATCGATTTGTAGGAATTTGTTATTTAAATCAAGATATTGATACTTTATGATATTTCTGATTTGCTGGATTCCCAATGATTATAAAAAGAAACAGCTAAATTATTTATTTTAAATCAAGTTCATCCGATTGAAAATATGTTTCACAACAGAATATTCCTAAGATTATGTCTTTCGCAGGAGTTCGTTTTTCTCAAGGTTTATTTTAGATTTCATTCAACTTTTTGAGCTTCCATCTGCGGTGAGTCCAAAGCCAGTATTCAGGTGCATTACGTATGTCTTTTTCAAGTAACTGTAAATGATTTTCGGTGATTTCACCCGCTTGTGTTTTGGAAGCATCTTCACAAATCATTTGGGCATGAAAAATATACCTTCCTCTTTTAACCCTTTCCAGACTACCATATACTACTGCCAACTGAAGCTTTTGCGCAATTTTTTCGGAACCGCTGTGAACTGCAGTTTCCTGGTTTAGGAATTCATACCAGTAGGCACCTTTACGCCTGGGTGCCTGGTCACTCAGAAAGGCCGTCATATTCAACTCGTTCCGATTAGCTATCATCCCTTTTAAAGTGCCGGCCATTGTATACAATTTGCACCCTATACCCGTTCGAAGACTCGACATCATACGATCGAAGTAGGGATTAGTTAATGGATGATAAACCAGATAAGCCTGGAAATCGGTCTGTAAAGGTAATCCTGAAGGACAATATTCCCAATTCCCATAATGGCCAAAAATCACAATGCCACTTCTTCCCTTTGAATACAAGTCTTTAAATAAAAGTTGTGATTCAGCATCCATACTGCAACGCGCCAGTTTCTGCTTCGGACTCATTGTAAGGAGCTTAAGCATTTCAAAAACCATATCCGTAAAATACCTGTAAAATCGAAATTCAATACGACTAAGTTCTTGATGCGATTTTTCAGGAAAGGAATTGGCCAGGTTCATTCTGACAATTTTTCGCCTGTATCCAAGTACATAATAAACCAGCAGGAAAAAAATATCGGAAAATATGAAAAGTACAGCCCAGGGAAGGACTGAAAAAAAATACATAAAAGGAGCAGCTATATAATATGCTAATGCAGCGCTAACCTTTTTCATACAATATTTCGTTTAATACTATCAAACAGGAAAAACTCTCCTTTTCTGGATGAATTGTTAGCCAATATATTATGTTAAACCGAATTATCCCAAATTCTCCAACCGGTGAATTGGGGATAAGGTTTTATTCTGCCTTACAGAAATACGTATGAATTTCAGAATCTAGCACTGCTTCAACATATGCAGAGCAGCCTTTATCTGTAACTTTTTCGATAAGCGGCATAGGTGTAAATGGAGTTATCAGTTCAAAAATTTGTCCTGTTTGCATGGCCGAAGTTTTAGCAAGTACATCACCAAGCGGGTGTTGTCCGGCCTGCAGCATCTCGCGGGCATCAAGAGTCTCAATTATAAAAGAAGCGTTAAACCAATCCGGTTTAGCATTCAGGTCGTTGTTTGTGTTCATAAGTTCGTCTGTTTGATTTTGTCCTACGGCATTGCGCAGGGAATTAATAATGGTTTCGAGTGGGATATTTCCAACCACGGCAACTTGTTGAAACGTGGCAACTCTGCCTATGGTTCGCCTTAGAACCGGATTTTTAAGCTTCTCAAAAGTTGGGGAGAGGCTGATCAGCAATTCCTCAAGTTCCGGATAGTTATCCAAGAATTCCCCGATCCGGGTTTGTGGAGTTATCTGTGGCTTACTCATTGCTTTTGGGAGTTAGGATTTGGGATTTGGGGATTTGGGAATTGGAATTGGGATATGGGATTTTTGATTTTTGAATTGGGAGTTGCATCCGATTAACTATCTTCCTATTTTCCATTAACTATTCTTACTTCGTGCCATAAGAAAGCAACCTTTGCTCACCTTCCAACGCACGCAGTTCCGTCAGATCCTGCGAAAATTCAATAGTTCCCATATATTTGCCATCCTTGTCGCGGAGCGGGAAATAATTGATATATATAAATTTCCCACCCATTTGTATCCAAAAGGGAGCAGCTGTTTCTTTTCCACTTTTAAAATCATTCAGAATCTGGTCGACGATATGCATGCTGTGAGGCGGATGGCACATGCGTACATCGCGTCCGAGTATTGCCCTGTTTCTGTCGAATATCCGATGCTGACCCTGTGTGAAGAATTTTACTTTGTCATCCTTATCTACGAAAGTAACATCTATTGGCAGTGTATTCAGCAATACAGTTAATTCATCTATGGTGAAACTACCGCTAGGCAGACGAACTTTTCCACCGGCAAATTCGGTATGCATATCAGTTGACATGTCTTCCATAGCATCCGGAAACCAATCTTCCGTCGGATCAAAAAGGCAATACCCGATTTCGTTGGTTTGTTGCAACACTTCATACCACTCCTTGTCAGAGAGTTCGTCCATGGCCATTGGGAAAAGAATTTCGTCTTCCTTCATGATCATTTCAGTTACCGATTTTGAAGCCGGTGCCAGAACGATTTCGATAATATCAGCCATTTCGGTTGCGGTTGCCCCTGTTGAATTTTGCAGCACTTCGATTGCGTTTTTAAGCGAAGCACGGGTTTCGTCGTGCTTGCCCCACATCACGGTTGGTGGCCCTGTAATTCCTTTGGCTTCGAGAAAAGGGAAAAGCAGGTTTTCTTTTCGACGGTAATGTTTATCTACATCCATCAGCGCATTGAAAATGGCCAGCATCTGCATAACAGCGTTATCATTAACTTCAGTGCTATTAATTTCTGATGCTTTTTTAACGTTTTGAAATATGCCATTGAGTTGCAAAACCAGTTTTTCGAGCTCACGGTTCTCTTTTTTGAAGGTGTCGACCGGATGACCGGCAGGAATAGCTTTTGCTCCTGAATGATCTATATTGCCATCGAGTACCATCGAATGAATATCGCAAAGTTTTAAAACTTCCTCAACCGGAAGTCCTTCTTTGATAAGCTCCTCTTCAACTTCAACTACTTCGTCATAAGGTATACCTTTCAGCAGATTGGTGAGTTGCGTTTTAATTGCTTCGGGAGCATCGCCTTTGTGCAATTGAAGTATCATATGCTTCAGGAGATCTTTCCTGTTTTCTGAATTATTTATTAATTCGCTCATTGTTAGATTATTAGATTCTGATATATATGCTTTTTTGTTACTATAAAGCATCCTGTTTTTCTGTAGAATAATTCTGTGCAAAGATATATAATAATTTAGGTACAATAATACTTAAATAGAAAATATATTATTTTAGAAATTCTGTAAAGTATACAAATCAACAGATATTAAATAAATTCGTAACTAATCAGTTCAATTAAAGCAGTGACAAACAAACATATGCCACAGATTTCGCAGATTACCTTCGGTGAGATCGCTTTGTAATTCGCTTCGCTCATGAGACCGCTTCGCTAAGTTCGCTAAGTTTCACAGATAAATATTCACTGCTTATAATCGAATTTCATTTAAAAAACTGCTGAATGTAGTTTAAATTCCCTGAATGCTGAAGGAAAGTGTTTTATCTGCGTATTGGTTCGGCTTGCTCACAATATATCTGTGGCTATAATAGCTTTA
>JAURYB010000112.1 GCA_030654075.1 Bacteroidales bacterium
TTATAACCACATCAAAGGTGTGGCCTCATTCGTTGCGAAACAAGAACCCTTAGAAGTGCCTGTGTTTTCATGAAGCGTTTTTCGTAATAGAAACACAGGCCTTACGAAATAGCATAGATTCATTACATGCCTTTGTTTTAATTAAGAAGTACCACTGAACAATTGTTCAGTGGTACTTATGACTTTCAGGCAATCTTAATTTAATAATTGAAAATGCCGCTGCTGGTTAAATTAAATCGAACAGCCTAATATCGCTTCAGTTGTCTATTTGTTTGCTATCTTTGAGGTGTCTGAACAATTTTTTAATTAGGTTATTAATAGCCTTTTCTTTGCAATGATTAATAATATAATCACATTCATCCAGTATTTCTTTATTTTGATCTGATTTCAAGATACCCATGATCTTTCTAATATCGTCTAATTCAAATGTTTCAATAATCTCTCTACTAGCCTCATCAGATGACATATTTTTTGCAACATCCTTAGCAGAAGATCTTGATGATTTTGTGTTGATCTCAGGTTCTATATTAGACTTCTTAGGAAGTTTTCCTTTATTTGTCTTTACTTTAGTATTTTCTTCTTTTGTTTCAGGTTTAATAGTTTGTTTTGACTTTTTCTGTTTGTAAACATTAAGCTCTTTTGCGGCCACAATAATCTGCTTATTAGTTGGATATTTGTTTACTTTTAAGTCTTTACGGGCAAGTTTATAAACTTCAACACGATGACATTCAGCCACATTTTCATATAATATCCTTAAAGGATATTCTCTCATTTTTCCAATATTTTCTTTACCCAGTATCTGGATCTCTACTATTCCAGCATTGGCCTGCTTTCTAGCATAATTTATTTCCATACCTATTTTAGATTTTCTAATGCAATCCTTCAAATACTCTTCGAAGCTATCAAATTCTAGAGTGTCATGAACATTTTGTAACTTAGCCTCCGCCAGCAGTAAACGCTGTTCTTTGTTTTGCCCAGATAAGCAAGCAACAATCTTTTCGGTTAATAATTGAGCTTCTTCGTTTAATTTTTTTATAGATGTCATTTCCTGTCCTTTATATAACTTTCGGTAAATTTCAATGTTTTATCTGATATTGATAAAGCCTACTGCTACCTCTTCGGGGTAAGCCACTAAGTAACCCATAAGCGAAGAAGGCAGTGATAGTTTAGCTATTGGAGTGTCTAAGTTCATTCGATAGAAAGCCGCTATGACTTCTTTCGATTGACAGCAGTTATTATTTATGATAAAAAAATTTAGTATTAGCGTAGTCTGCACTGCTGGCGGCGAAATTATTGAGATTCATGAAGAGCTCTTAATCTTTTTTTAGAATTGCCGCACACCTACATTACCTTGGTAACTCGTTGTAGCTAAATATCAGTAAGCAACGTTATAGTGCTAATTAGTAATTTAGCTCGGCCAGTTTCAATTTATCACCTATACCTATTCTAGGTTTGAACTAGCTGGAGAAATTGAAACTATTGCCCAATTTAAAACATTATTCTGCATCTGCCATTGGAAGCTAAAATTTGAAAATTTACTGTACTTTTTAAATCCTTGGAAAATTCGATTCTAATGACATTAATAAAAACAACAAAAAAAATACCTAAATGGCTACCTGACTGGAGGGACGAGAGAGCTTATCTAGCATTAGACAAAAACACTTCAAGAGAGAAGTGGGCATGGGAATTCATGCGAAGAAATCCAAAGTATCAATTTTTGTACAGAAATGGCCGCAGGCATTTTTCATCTTGGTACAAAAAAAATGTAGATAACAAAAATTTTTACAAATATTTCATATGCAAGCCAAAGGCAATCAAAAATGATAGCTATGCTGAATACCTACATCGTTGCAAAGCAGCTGGAATAACGCCCACAATTAAAAGCAAAAGAAGGGAGATCCTAGACAAGTTTCCAGTCCTGACGTTTTCTATCAAACTCAAACCCGACAACCCCGAGCCACCCGATTTCAACACAGATTATAATTATCCTCACATGTATATAGCTCCAGACTATGAGGAAGAATTCTCTTATGACATTCAGAATGATGACGAGGTATTTATGGTTTTTTCATCGGCACTGTCAATCGATGATCAAATTAATAAAGCTCGCGATCTACTGAAGGTAGATCAGAAGGAATACAAGGAGCAAGGAAACGATGTCAGTGATTTCCTTAAGCTTAATCATCTTTCGCTTAAGGACTACCTGCGCTATCTTGATGCAGAGTTAAATGGTCATACTCCAACTGAAATTGCTATGACTATACATCCAACAGCCGAAAAAAATTCTGCTGTCCAGAAAGTTAGTAAAGGACTAAAAAAAGCTAAAGAATATAGAGATGGAGGTTATCTAAGGCTTCTTGGGACTGTATTGCTAACATAACAAAAGTCACTCCTGCTTATGTTCGTAAGATCTATTCCATCTACAAGCAGGGTGTTTGCGATCCCCTGAGCCCCACCTAGTTAGCTCCTGCTGGCTCCAATTACCTTGCTAAAGCTAGACTTGGTATAGGAAGCATTCCGTAAAATTTCGAACACGAATGATTATTATTTGTCTTGACAATATAAGCCTTTCCTGATATACTTATTATAAGGTTTCATTGCTCGAATTTTTACCCCTCGACGCATGGACCCTATCAATCGACATCACACACGTTGATTGATTTTTCCGAGAACACTCAGACATCAGCCTTAAGCTGAACATCTGAACTCCTCACCCTTTCCAATTCAATCCAAAACACAAGAGCCAGCGGGCAAGCTATTGCCTTCCGTTGTGCTTTGCTATAGGAGTCGCACATGATTATTCAACAAACCGGTTATCCATTAGCGATCAGTAAAAAACTGATATTGATCCTCAACAATGAAATCGAACTGCACAGCGAAGTCGATACTTCATCAGGTTGTATTTTCAATTTTCGTGATCCTGGCTATAGCGCTGAAAGCGGTGGCTATCACCCGGTAGAGATCTATATCGATGAAAATGGTCGATTTCAAAACCTCACCGACTTTGCTTATGTGGGGGGTGATGGTCATTACGCCGAATTAGTCAAAGAGTTAAACTTTGATTTTAGTTACGGCCTGTTCCAACACATGGGCCGCAACTACCCCATTGCTCAAGGAAAAGGTTTGTTCGAAATATGGCAGAGTAATTTCTGTGCTTATTACCAAAACAAGGTTTTTACCGTCACCGTTGAAGAGCTTTGAAAAGCAACCGACAGGCCATTACAACCATTCCTCATTGATCATCAGTTCACCGGATAAATAATAACCGATAAATCGCTTGCCCGGCAGAACACTAAACCGCCATTGGTTGCGATTTACTCATACTACTGATTATGGTTTGTGTTAATACTGGTTAAACGAAAGTAATTCCTGCAACTAACTGCACACCCCGAAAATCCTAGCTTTTGTTAAAACACATTAACGAAAGCCAAAACACTAAGCGGCTTACTTTAGCCGTTTGACGCCAAGAGAAGCCATAACCAAATCCACGGCGCATAACCGCCACCCCTTCCCCCATCCATTAAATTTCCAGGAGAGCACACCATGAATACAGTACACGGCAGACAAATCAAACAACAGTTACAACAAAAATTCAATACCTACTACCGGCAGATTCATCAGCAGCAAACCGATCCGGTTAGTCTGTATCTGGAAAGCCTGGCACCTACAGGTCGCCGTTCGATAAAGAGCTTACTTTGCAGTGCAACTGAGATAGCAGGCTTTGAGGGACAGCTAGAAGAAATGCCCTGGAACCTCATTGAGTACCAGCATCTGGCCTTGATCAGAAACACGCTTAAACAGGAGGGAAAAAGCGCCAACACCATCAACCTCGCACTATCCGCAGTGCGCGGTGTTATGAAGGCCTGCTTCTATCTGAAACTAATCACCGCTGAACAAATGCTGCTGCTCAAGGGCATCAATGCCGTGCGCAGTCAGCGCCTACCCAGTGGCAGAAGCCTGAACAAAGGTGAAGTAGCGAAGTTGCACCGCAGTTGCAAGCTGGACAAAACCGTCATTGGTAAACGGGATTATGCCGTCATCGCCTTGTTGTTGGCCACTGGTATCCGGCGTTCCGAAGTCATAGCCATAACCATCGATGATTACAACACCCGAACCGGTGTTCTCAACATTCAGGCGGGAAAAGGTGATAAACAACGCACTGCCTATCTGAATACTGAAAGCCGGATCGTTGTCCGTCATTGGCTGACCGAACGAGGACAGTTGCCCGGCAGTTTGTTCAATCCGGTCACCAAAACCGGCACCGTGTTAAGCAAGGCTCTGAGCAGCCAGACCATTTACGACATTATTAAGCAGCGTTCAGAACAAGCCAAGATAGACCGAGTCAGACCCCATGACCTAAGGCGCACCTTTGTCACGC
>JAURYB010000113.1 GCA_030654075.1 Bacteroidales bacterium
ATCAGTATATTAAATCATTTTGTCAGCTATAGTTACCACCAAGTTATTAACACATATTGTTGATTATCAATTGTTTGTAATTTTTGTCATGTACTAAGCTGCCTGATAGTAAAACAATTAAAGAATGGGGTGAAAAGCAGATTAAACTATTAGAAACAACCCGGATAAAATTCAAAAAAAATGAGGATAAGGTAGAAGCTGAGTACTTAAACACTCAACCTCTAACTTAACCTCAACCTTAACCTCAACCTTATGGTAATATATATCAGTAACAGGTTTAAAGCAACTTCTATGCCTTACGTATTTCTTCTTTAATTCGTTGAATATGTCCGCGCCCCAGCCCTTTAACCTCACAACCCAATTGAAAATACCGGCGGATCTTATCATCCGACAATATTCCGAAGCAATCAATTATTGCCGCAGGCTGACCAATTTTTTTCACCACTTCATCAGGATCCAGGTTCAGATAGGCTTCGTGAGGCACGGCTAAAATAACAGCTTCGGCGCCATGAAGTGCTTTATCCAAATCCTGCTCAATAAAAATTTCTTTCAGTTTTTCCTGGTTGCGGAAAAATCTCGCTTTGCTTTGTCCTGTAGCAGGATAGGAATCCTGTTGCTCAAATTCCCACCAATGCTCAACATAGGGATCATGAACCCTGATTTCGGCGCCCATTTCGGTAAGTTTTCGGATAACTATTTCCGAACCGCTGTAACGGGTATCGCCAACATCCTCTCTATAGGCTGCACCTAAAACCAGGACATCGGCCGCGGCAATCGGCTGGCCCATGTTTCGCAACGCGTCGCGGGTAAGCTGCCCTACATGTAATCCGCGCGTATCGTTAATATCAATAGCCATTGGTGTCATCTTGAAGATATCATCCTCAAAACCAAGAATATGCTTATACGCCCAAACACCCAGGCCTCCGTCCTTCGGCAGGCAATATCCGCCAATACCGGGTCCGGGGAAAAGAATATTGCTGTGAGTAGGCCGCATTTTGATAGCTTTAATTACTTTCACCAGGTCAACGCCGTTGCGCTCGGAGTATAAACTCCATTCGTCGAGGAAAGCGAGAATAGTAGCACGGTAAGAATTTTCGACAATTTTGGCAGTTTCCGACTCAATGGGACGATCCATAACCGTGAGCGGAAATTTTTCCGTATTCAATACTTCAGTCAAAAATTTCACAACCCTGCCTTTTGCTTCTTCATTGATTCCGCTGCAAACCCGCCAGAAATCGCGGATACTGGCGACATAATTGCGGCCAGGCATAACTCTTTCGTAACTGTGAGCCAGCAAAGGATCGGATTCTATTCCCCGTTTTTTAAATACTTTTTTCATCAACGGATAGGCAACCTGTTCGGTTGTTCCGGGGGCTACCGTTGTTTCGATAAGCACCAGCGCTTTGGCAGGAATATGCTCGGCAATTACTCCGAGCGAAGCTTCCAGGGCAGCCATATCAGCCTCTCCGTTTCGTACATTGCCCAGATCCTCCTTTATATAATCACATTGTACATCTACAACCACAACATCAGCCAGTTTGAGAACATCATAGGTAAACGTGGCCATTAAAGTCTTTTTATCATTGACGCAACGTGAAATTATCAGTTCCACTTCAGGATCTTCAGCTTTTACAGGCGATACGCCCCGGTTAAGCATCGGGATTTTCCAGAAACTCCGTACACTTGGCCGTTGCATCCCGATTACAAATTTGGAAGGTTTACCTTCTTTGTCAACTGTATCGGCAACAATGGCTGCCATAACTGCGCCAACAAATCCGACACCCATCACAACAACAATTTCACGATTCTTAGCGCGTTCTTCGGCAACACGTTTTTCAAGGCTTTCATATTCAGCCTTATATTCTTCCGGTTTTGGTAACGGGAATTTTTCTCCGCTGGGGCTAATTGAATAATTCTCACTCATATGGACTCTTTATTATTACTAAGTAATTAGAAAATTTTAGTTTTTATTATTGATCAAATCTACAAATATTTTCATTCGGGCTAATGGCGAAAAGTAATTGTTAAAAAAATTCCAATCAGTATTTTTTTGCCTGGCTTTCAGAAAACCGTACAAGCTGTTATATATCAATAAACAGGTTAAAATCAGGCAATGATGATCGCATCATTTACCGTTTAATCCTATAAATTACATGAAACTTGTAAATACGCTTTTACACAGCTTACGCATTAATTGAAAAGAGAAATTATACTCTTTCGAATGGTCCCACAAACCGGAGAACCATGCTCGTCTTTTCTTTTTGAATGCGGTTTTGAGAACCAGTTTTCCATTTGCTTTTTCAAAATAAGCACTTATTGCAAAGGTTCTGTAGCGGAGGGTTGATAATGTTTTTTGAGTTTTCTCCTGCAAGACAAACATCCTGAAGAGAGACATTAAATTGTAAGCAATCATAGCAAAAGTTAAAGCTGCTTCGGTGGCATAGAAGCCATTTAGATTGAAGCTATCAAATCCAAAATCTTATTTTAATTCCTTGATTCTGTTTTCAGCATAGCCTCGTCCCCGGTAGAGCCGCCAAACCTCATGGGCAGGTAATTTCGGGTCAGTCATAAAAGTTGGGGAAGAAGAAGGGTTTTTTCGAAAGGCCATACGTTTTTTGAAACTTTCTGGTTTCGTTTTTTCACGTAAGTGATGGTTAATAAAGCACCGTAGGTGCGAAATTAGGATAGAAAAAAGATCATCAATATATTAAAAGCCTCGTAGAGGCGGTATTATTGATGAAAAAATTATTCAAAAATTCAAAAATATAGGCTGCTATCGTGAATATGAGAAACCTCTATATTCTTCCTGCCATGAAACTAGCCAACCATAAGTTTATTTTTATTAAACCATTTCGAAAAACCGGCCTTTACAATTCTTACAATGTACGAAAGAGATTAAAAGGGACTCATTTCTAAAAAGCTATGGACATGGTCTTTGTCCCCATTTATTGCCAGGGAAAATTGATTGGTATTGGTTAAAATTCATGAGATATATTTGAATAGCTCAGGACGCATTTTGGATGGCAATATATTTTCTCTTCCTTTAACTGCAAAAACAACGTGAGTGTTCAGTTGCGAGTAAATATTTGCCATAACAATAGTGTATAATAATGTCGCCTCTACGAGGCTTAACCTTAATTTGTATTTTTTTTGCTACCATACTTTCGTCTCTACGAGACTTTATACTCTCAGAATTACCATTTTTCGAAACCTACTCCCCAACTTTTGAAAGTGATCCTTTATTAACCCTGACAGGGTTTAAAACCCTGTCAGGGTTATGGGTTGAAGATTATATCCGGAATAAAACTATTTCTTTACCAATTCTTTTATTGCCACCTGTGGAGCCATCACATTATTAACTTTCTCGGTAACAACGGCCTTTTTCAGGTTAAATGCACCGGAAAGTTTTATATCTGATGATGAAGCACCAATCAGAACTTCGTACTTTCCTGCGTCAGCAATCCAGGCCGAAGCTTCTGTATTAAAGGAAGAAAGATCCCTGGCAGTTAAGGCTAAAGTAAGCGTTTGTGATTCGCCCGGTTGTAGAAGTTTGGTTTTGGCAAACCCTTTCAGTTCGGATTTTGGCTTATCAATTTTACTGGCAGGAGCTGAAACATAGAGTTGAACAACTTCGCGACCAGCAACGGCTCCGGTGTTCTTAACGGTAACTGATACCGTTTGTTTTCCTTTGAAATCAGGCGAAGCAAGTTTCAGACCACTGTATTCAAATTTAGTGTAACTCAAACCAAATCCAAACTCATAGGCGGGTTTCACGCCAAATGTACCGTAATAACGATATCCGACATAAATGCCTTCTTCGTAAATAATTTCGGTTGGTGTTGGGAATAAGAATCCGGCTATCCAGCCCAAATCAACGCCTTTAGGCATTTCCGGAGCTTTTCCGGTTGCTCTGCCTGGAAAGTTGCCTGCCGAAGGAACATCTTCATATTTCATCGGGAATGTAGAAGTGAGTTTGCCCGAAGGATTAACTTTTCCGGTAATAATATCCGCAATGGAATTACCTGTTTCCTGTCCGCCCTGCCATGCAAGAACTATTGCGTCAGCCAAATCACGCCATGAGGCTACTTCAATAACTCCGCCAATATTCAGAACTACAATCACTTTTTTCCCAACTTTACGGAAAGCCGTTGAAACTCTGGCAACCATACTCAATTCAGTTTGGGTCAGTTTGAAATCGCCTTCCACATTTTTACGGTCATTACCTTCGCCGGCATTACGGCCAATAGTGATAATAGCTGCATCACACTCATCGGCCAGAAGTTTGGCAGAGAGCATTTCCACGCCCATTTCCGTTTCTCCCGTGTTCGGGTCTAATAAAGCCGCAATAGGATCTGCAGGTTTCTGTTTTTTCGATTTAGCGTCATTGATATAGTTTTCATATTGAGCTTTCAGCGTCATTTCCAGGTCATAACCTGAATTGCTTAAACCCTGGCTGATAGAAACCGTGTATGCTTCATTCACATCACCACTTCCGGTTCCGCCACTGAAAGTATCGTAGCTGGCATTTCCAAATGCAGCAACCTTTTTAACAGTACTTGCCAGTGGCAGAGCATTGCTTGTGTTTTTTAAAAGTATAATACCTTCTGTAGCAGCTGCGCGTGCAACTGTTGCGTGCGCGGCAAGGTCGGGTTTATCCGAGTATTTGTATCCTTTAAAGTGCGGTGAATTGAGCATCACGGTAAGAATCCGCTCAACATTTTTATCAAGCACTTTTATATCCAGCTTTCCTGAATTAACAGCATCTATCATTTCTGTTGCCTGCTTTGGCCTGCCAGGCATAATCATATCATTACCGGCTTTCATCTGGGCAATACAATCTTTCCCGCCATACCAGTCAGTCATTACAAAGCCTTTGAATCCCCATTCGTTGCGAAGGATTTTTGTCAGAAGATTATAATCTTCAGAAGTATACGTCCCGTTTATAATGTTGTACGATGACATTACCGTCCAGGGTTGCGCCTGTTCAACAGCAATGCGAAAGCCTTCGAGGTAAATTTCGCGTAATGCCCGCTGGCTCACAATGGTATTGAGCGAATTACGGGAGTCTTCGGAATTGTTGGCGGCAAAATGCTTAAGCGAAGTTCCTACACCCTGCGATTGAACTCCATTGATCATAGCGGCAGCAATAGTACCTGCCAGCATAGGATCTTCGGAATAATATTCAAAATTACGGCCACAAAGCGGGTTACGGTGAATGTTGATGGCAGGAGCCAGAAGCACATCTGAACCATATTCGTGTACTTCGTTACCCATTGCTATTCCGACTTCTTTCACAAGTTCTGTATCCCATGTAGATGCCAGCAAGGTTGCTACAGGAAATGCAGTGCAATAAAAGGTTTTTGAATCATTCGGCCTTTGGGGCTGAATACGCAATCCTGCGGGGCCGTCAGTTAAAACCATTGGAGTTATTCCCAAACGCGGAACCACATAGGAAGTACCGGCGGCTCCTGGCACCAGGTCAACAGCGCTCATTGCAGGCACAGCGGTTTCATTTTTCTTAACTCCCGTCAAATCTGGAAAATCACCACCGGTACCAACTACCAGTTTAACTTTTTCTTCGAGCGTCATGGCTTTTACCACAGCTTTAACAGAAGATTTACCCAAAGCGGGTACTTGCGCCTGTGCATTAACGGTCATAAGACCCGCGACACCAACTATAATTGCCTTTGACATAATTCGGCTTAATTGAGTTTTCATCATTGCTGATTTTTAAATTTATTAATTCAGGGAGTTTCCAGGTTACATGAATAAGAACCCAGAGTGAAAAATTAATAAAAACAATTTTTGAATTCCCCTCGTTTCTGAATACTAAAAATACAACAAAAAACGACAAAATATTATTTTATTAAATATTTTATATCTATCTGAATATGTTAATATTAACGCAGAAAATCCGCACTTCTTACACGTAAAACAGAGAGAAAAATGCCAGATTTTACAAAAATTACAAATTTGATAGTGTATTTTAAACACTTTGAAGCTTTCAAAAAGCAATTAAAGAAAACCAGAAAATGAAAGTTAATGATACCCGTAATCAGTATCCATTTTATGAAGCAAATAAATGGAATAGTAAAACAAGATCGCCGGGACCGGAAACAAATTATTACTTGCCTCCGGAAAATTTATAAAGTTTCTGCAAACGCCGGGTATTTCCCATTGAAGTCTTATACTCGGCATTTATATATATATCCTTCACTACAAAACCTGATGCCGATACCGGAACCTCGAGTATCCCTTCCTTTCCTGACATTTTCAGTATTTGTCTTGAATCAGGATATGATTCTGGCGAAGCGTAGAATTTAACATTCTTACGGGGTTCACTCAGGCTTACCTGTAGGTAGTATTTCCCCCCACGGGATAAATGATTTATTGCTTTAATCTGAAGACTTGCTGTCTCGATAAGTTCTGAACCATCCTTTTCAAATTCCTTTAGTCCCGGCTGAACTTTATCATTTTTATACGGAACTATTGCCAATATTCTGCCATCTTCACTATATTTCGTATCAATACTGTCTTTGGCCCCATTGATATAATAGCATACCGAAAAGGGCTTGCCATTCTTAAAATAAAATGTGCATTTCCCATTTCTGTGATCATCTTTATAAATCGCATCCATATATAATTTGCCATCAGAAGTGTACTCTCTGACCCTGCCATTGGATTTTCCATCTTTGGATTCTACGATGTAATGCAACTTGCCGTTTTCGGAATAAACAGCCTTTTCACCGGCTTTAAGGCTGTCGGCGGCATTGCCTTCTTTTGATCCGTTTTTACTGTTGCAACTTACCAAGAAGCAGGTAATACTAACAATTAAAATTGATAAGAATTTCATGGTCATTTTTTTTGTACTGATTTGATTAACAATATACCCAATCTTGTTTAAAGTCAAAGGGTTCCACATATCTGTCAGGTTTTAACCAACTGCTGTTTAAATCCGGAATTATTCATTCTTTTTAACCGGATACCTGGCCAGGAATACAAATCCATTCTTTTTATACAATACTTCCATGGCAGGAATTAGGTGTTTCCATTCGTTGTAATGCGGTTCTTTTAATACCAGGTAGAAAGGACGATCGATATTGCCTGTAAGCAACCACATAGGACGGGCACAATCATCGGGCATTTTCTTTGTATAGAAAAGTGGCGCATAGCTGAAATAGCCGGAGTTAAGCACGTAGCATTTTTCAGTTGATTTTGATATATAAAAATCTATTACTGCCCGTTGTGAATACTTCTCAATACGGTAAGGGAAAACTAGTATTGCACCCGCAATAAATAGAACGCTACCGGCAAAAAGCACTTTTAACGCTTTGCTGATTGACTGGCGGTGAGCCAGAATCACTGAATATATTACCGCCGAAATCAATATCAATCCCAGCACCCATTCCAACCCGGTCCATTCAACATCGGCCTGCAGGTTGGCAACCGCAAAATCATCTTTAATAATTCCGGAATCAATAATCTTTTCTTTAAACTGATCAATCAGGGGCAATACTGAGACTGCAATTGCAAATACGGAAGCGAACACGACTAAAAGCGCGCTGAGCCATTTCCGCCATTTCAATGATCCGTTCAGCAAATCGCGGATAGCAACCGCCGCAAAGAAAGTAAGCGGGAAATAGCACAATGAACTGTAATGAACAATTTTGGTTTTTACGATCGAAAACAGGATAAGCACAACCCAGAAAAGAATCAGCATAAGTCCATGAAACTGTCTTTGGGCAGCAGGTTGATCTTTTGCCCTCCTGAAACGCATCAAAGCAAACAATGATGCAGGAAAAACGCCTGCCAGCAAAACCACAAAATGATAGAACCAGGGACCGCCATGCCCGGCATCGGGAATAGTAAACAAACGTACCTGGTAAAGAATAAATTTCATTACCATATCCGCATTCCCGTTTAACACCTGCAATAGGAACCATGAACCACCGACAAGAATTGTAAACAAAAAGAAAACTAAAATATCACTGAAACGAAGCGTAAAAGCAGGTATTGATGTTAAAAAGCGGGATTTGATCTTTAAAAGTCTCAGTAAATCGGGCAAGTAAGCTATGGCAACAACCAATCCGATGATTAGCAGCGCTGTAGGACCTTTGGTTAGAATTGCCAGGCCCGTAAATACGCCCCATAACGATGAGAAGCCAAATCTTCGTTTTGCTGAAATAATCTCACCGGCCAGATGAAGCTTTATAAAAAACCATATTGCGGCAAAAATCAGCAGGTTAAATAAAGGGTCGATAATTCCTGAGCGGAAATAGAAATGAGGCAATATACTTCCTGCATACACAACTACCCATCCTAATCCGAAGCGTGAATCAAAAAGTTTTCTGCCTATATTAAAGATAAACAGTAGTGATATTATTCCTATAACAGCATTTGGGAAGCGGGCCGCAAACTCATTGACACCAAAGACTTTCATGCTTAAAACCTGCATCCAGATAAAGAGTGGCGGTTTCTCCCAGAAAGGCAGGAAGTTGATTTGTACGTTGAGATAATCGTGGCTGACGATCATTTCGCGGGCACATTCGGCAAAGTTAATCTCGTCCCAATCGAACAGGTGAACGCCTCCGATAAAGGGGATAAAGAGCACAGCCGCGCTGATTGCTATCAGGAATTGTAGTTGTAAATTACTTAAGTTTGACCGAATATTCACTTGCGCGATTTTCATCAAAATTAGAAAAACATTTCCATTCAGCAAAAAGCTTTGGCGGATATGGGAAATGAGGATTTTAAAACGCTGATTTACTGAAGATATGCAATCTTTTGTTTTTGTTACTTATTTTTTTTTAGATTTACACATTCAATCGGGCAAAACAAGGATAGTAAATTTGAATTTACACCCCGTTTACTGTGAAGAAGATTTTTCAGTTTTCAGTCGTTTTTCATAAAATGGAAGAACAGCTTTCACTGGAATTTGAGTAGGAATAATTCAACGTACTGATCCGCAGGCTATTTCCTGCTTTTAAAAGAATGATTTAAAAAAATGGCAAAAAAAGTAAAATTCAGGTGGCCCGCTTTAAATTTGATTCTCTATAATTATGTATCTGTAATTCACAGACTGTATTACAGGCGGATTACGGTAATCGGGGCAGAAAAAATCCCATCCGACACACCTGTTATTTTTGCGCCAAACCACCAGAATGCGCTTATGGATGCATTTGCTGTGATGTTTCCTATTCGGAAGCATGTGGTCTTTATGGCACGGGCCGATATCTTTAAAAAAGCTTTCATTGCCAAAATCCTTAACTCGCTGCAAATTCTCCCTATTTACCGTATCAGGGATGGGTATGGCGAACTTGGACGCAACCAGGAAGTATTTGACCGTACTGTCGACGTTTTAAAATCGAATATGCCCCTGTGCATTTTACCCGAAGGCAATCATGAAGGATTAAAACGATTGCGCCCTTTAAAAAAAGGCATCTTCCGGATAGCGTTCCAAACGGAAGAAAGCAATTCGTTTAACCTTAATCTTAGTATTGTTCCTGTCGGGATTGATTATTCGGACTATTTCAATGCAGGTGCTGACCTTACTGTTGTTTACGGAACTCCTATAAAAATTGCGGATTATGCTTCACAATACCGCGAAAATGAGCAAAAAACCATCAATAAGTTGATGAATGTTTTAGCCGAAAACATGCGCAGCGTTATGATCCATATCCCGGAGGAGCATTACGAACTTATCTACCAGATCAGTGAAATGTATGAACCTAATGTGTGGAACACCTGCAATGTTAAAAGGCAACCTTACAACAGGCTGACTATCAGGCAATATATTGTCCAGAAAGTTATTGAAGCATTTTCTGTCCATCCTGAAAAAGCCGTTGAAACAGGCGATGCACTAAACGATTATAATACTGATCTGAAGAAAGAAAATTTAACAGATTGCCAGCTTCAGCAAAAAACACCACATTTGTTAGCTCTGTTTCTTGATGCTGTCATTAGCATTGCATTACTTCCGGTACAGATTTATGGTATGCTGCTTAACTATATTCCCTTCAAAATACCATTGATGGTAGCATCGAAAATGAAAGACCGGCAATTTAAAAGTTCAATTCAATTCGGGGTAGGCCTATTTTCCTTTCCGATTTTTCACCTCATTATTATAACCGTTTTTTGTTTCCTGACTGACTCAAACCTGGTAAAATTGATTTTCGCTTTATCGTTGCCTGTTACCGGGTACTTTGCTTTTTACAACTATCAACATCTGAAACGGTTACTGGGGAAATTCCGTATTTTTAATCTGGTACATTTAAAAGCTGCGCAATACAATACGCTTAATAATAAAAGAAAACACATTATTGACCTAATAAAAACCACCATTAATAGCTAATCTTATGAAAAGAAATCTACTGTTGATCTTTGTTTTAGCCGGATTAATTCTTGTTCAATTTCCGGCAAGGGCCCAGGAAGAAAAAGAAAAAAAACAAGCGAAAATACCTACCGGTATCTCATTCGGGGCGCTTCCAACCATCTCGTTTGACGCAGACATGGGATTTCAGTATGGCGGATTGGTGAGTTTGTACGACTATGGCGATGGCAAACTTTACCCGTCGTACAAGCAAATGATGAAGGTTGAAATTTCGCGTTACACCAAAGGCTCCGGAACCAATCAGTTGTTTTATGACGCAAAAAACCTCTTGCCACATCATTTGCGGTTAACTGCCGACTTGAGCTACCTGACTGAGAAATCACTCGACTTTTATGGCTTTAACGGGTACCAAAGCCTGTATTCAACTAAATTTACCGACGATATCACACGAGTTTTCTATCGCGATTCACGCAAAATGTTTCGTTTTACGGTTGACTTGCAAGGACAGATATCAGGCCCGCATCTCCGCTGGCTGGCAGGTTTTGGTGTCATGAATATGAAAATGGACCGGGTTGACTTTGATGCTATTAACAAGAATAAAGATGAGGCGGATAAACTTACCGATACCACTACGCTATTTGATAACTATGTTGAGTGGGGAATCATCAGTGAAAAAGAGAAAGACGGAGGAAATGCCAATTTCCTGAAAGCCGGCATTATTTACGATACACGCGACAACGAAGCCAACCCGATGAAAGGAATGTGGAGCGAAGCGTTGATTACCTACGCGCCGAAATTCCTGTTTAACCCGGAGTTTTCGTACGCTAAGCTGGTACTGATCCACAGGCAGTATTTTACGATTGTTCCTGATAAACTTTCATTTGTGTACCGGATTGGATACCAGGGAACCATCGGCGGCACAGCACCGTTTTTCATGCAACCCTATATGCTGAGTTCCTATTCTTCAATTACCAAAACGGATGGACTTGGCGGAGCTAAGACATTACGCGGCATTATGCGCGACAGGATTGTCGGCGACGGAATTGCATACGGTAACCTTGAACTCCGCTGGAAATTCCTTAAAACGCATGTAGGAAAACAAAACCTATACTTAGCGCTGAATGGATTCTCCGATTTCGGAATGGTGGTACAACAGATTAAATTTGATAGGACAAAAATAAGTGAAGCCGATCAGGATAAATATTTTGATTTCTCCTTTGAAAAGGACAAAGTTCATCCGAGCCTCGGGGCAGGTCTGCGTATTGCGCTGAACGAAAACTTTATTCTTGCTGTTGATTATGGATTTGCAACCAATAAACAGGATGGACTAAAAGGATTGTATATCAATATCGGGAATTTGTTTTAGACTTATATCCTAATGAGGAAGAGAAAAGGAATGAAAAACATATAACATAAAATATTTAATGGTAAAGTTGACTGATTAAGAGCTGCTAAGAGCAATAATACAGGGATTAAATACTTTTTCATTTATAAATATTTGTTTAGTGTTAATCATTTCTGTAAAATTGTGAATACATATCAGTCCATTAAACAAACCACAATAGAAAGCCCCGGAATGATTACATTCCGGGGCTTTTCATTAAAAAAACAGTTTCAGCTAAACAACTCAGAAATCCAGGTTTGGCTGCACCAGTAGCTCCATAGTATTAAGCTCAAGGGCAAGTAAATTCCCAAATCCTGGTTTATCCGTTAGGTATACTCCATTATCGAGATCAATGAATTGAAACGAATTTGAAATTACCGATTGGTGAATAAAATCGAGGGTAACAGGAACATGCCCGTGAATTATTTTGCGGTCGCCAAGTTTCTCAGGGTTGATCTTATATTCACGTATCCACATCATGGCTTGTGTATCGCTAAAAATATCATCAACTTCAAAATTGAATCCTGCATGCACAATCAGAAATTTTTTCCATTTCACATAATACTCAAGTGATTCGATCCACTGAATATACATTTCAGGAATTGCGCTTACTGTAAATGCGTTAAAGCTCTGCAAGGTTGATTCTCCACCATATAACATCCAGTCTTTATAATCCCCGGATCTCAGTCCAAGCATCTTACGAAATCCTGACTTTGATTGTTCCTCGCGAAAAACCTTAGCCATATATTCCTCATGATTACCCCTGATAACAGTGGTATTGATTCCGCTTTTCCCAAGTTTCATGATGTAGTCAATCACGCCTTTACTGGCAGGGCCACGATCGATAACATCACCAAGAAAAATAAGAGAATCGTCCTCCTGTATCCCGATCAGATCTTCGACAAGCGTATGAAGCGTCAGCAAGCAGCCGTGTACATCGGGTATTACCCAGGTTCTCATAATGGATATCTAAACAAGTTCCCTGTCCTTAATTGGCCAGGGAACGTTATTATTTTACTATTTCTTCGATTTGCCCTGGTTGGCAACTTCATCCATCAGTTTCTTAATAACCTCAGGATCGCCAAGGAAATAATCTTTTACGAAATTCAGGTCATCGTCGAACTCAAAAACATATGGAATACCGGTTGGCAGGTTCAGGTTTACAATATCCTGGTCGCTGATGCCTTTTACGTGTTTTATTACCGCACGCAAACTGTTACCATGTGCAGCTACCAGAATCGAATCCTGGGTACGCAATGATTCACGAATTTCCGATTCCCAGTAAGGAACCATACGATCAACCGTATCTTTTAAGGATTCGGTTACAGGCGCTAAGTTACCAATTGCGGCATATTTAGGGTCAAGACGTGGATTGCGGGGATCGTCGGCAGCAAGTTCGGCCGGAGGAATATCATAACTGCGGCGCCATACTAAAACCTGGGCATCGCCATATTTTTCTGCTGTTTCAGCTTTGTTGAGTCCTTGCAGGTTCCCGTAATGTTTTTCGTTTAGTCGCCAGCTTTTCTCAACCGGTATCCACATCAGGTCCATTTCTTCCAATACCAGGTTCAGTGTTTTAATGGCACGTTTCAGATACGAAGTATAAGCCAGACGAAAGTCGAACCCGTTTTCTTTCAATACTTTACCGGCTTCGGTGGCTTCTTTAATACCGCGCTCCGAAAGATCCACATCTGTCCATCCCGTGAAACGGTTTTCTTTATTCCATTCGCTCTCGCCATGGCGGAGAAGTACTAATTTTTTCATCGTTTTGTGATTTTATTATATATAATTATCTGAATGTCAACAGAATTAAATGCTTTTTTAGTTTTGCAAATGTACAATTATATGATAATTGGAACAAATACTTTTTGAGGGATTTATGTAAAGATTGTTAATAAAAAAAATGTCGGATGTGGGAAGTCGGATGTGGGAAGCAATTTCGGATGTTAAAATATTGAGTTGTTGAAGGAAACCTGTCTTTGTCTTTATGATTTGTAATTATAAAACCAGCATACAGCAAAAGCCTGATAACAAATGAATTAACCCGCAACATTCCAACATCCAACATCACACATCCAACATCACACATCCAACATCCTACATTCCACATACTACATTAATAATAAGTCTCTATTTTTGCCAGATATATCCCTTCTATGAACGTTTACTCAGCCCCTTTCTGGCTCAGAATTATTTATCCAAAAGGACTGGTTTGGAGAGTTCCAAGCAGCCGAAAGGAAGTATTCCTGACTTTTGATGACGGGCCTGTGCCGGAAGTCACGCCTTTAGTTCTAAGCATTCTGAAGAAATACAATGTCAAAGCCACTTTTTTCTGTGTTGGCGAAAATATTCAGAAATATCCCGAGGTTTTCGATCTGCTTCTGAAAGAAGGACATGCCGTCGGAAACCACACCTTTCACCATATAAAAGCTTGGAAAACGGATTATAATGACTATTTATCTGAAGTCGAGCAATGCAACCGCCTGGTTAAAAGCAGTTTATTCCGGCCGCCTTACGGACAGATCAACAGAAAGATAGCACGAATCCTGGGGAAAGATTACCGCATCATCATGTGGAGCGCGCTGACAGGCGATTATGATAAAATGCTCAGCGGCGACCAATGCCTGGCAAATGCGATAGACAATACATCACCGGGTTCAATTGTTGTTTTTCACGATAGCCTGAAAGCACTGGAAAGTATGGAATATGCCTTGCCGTTGTATATTGAATATTGCCTGGGGAAAGGGTATGAATTTGGGAAATTGGATAATGTGGGAATGTGAAAATTTGGGGATTTGGGGATTTGGGGATTTGGGGATTAAAAAGCTGGCGATGAAATCTTGAATAAAAAAAATAGTTAATAGAAAATAGTTCCCTTCGGCTTCGCTCAGGGTAAAAATAGAAAATAGTCCCGTTGAACAGTTTGAACCCTTGAACCCTTGAAATGAAGTGAATAGAAAATGGAAAACAGAAAATGGTCCCGTTGAAACCTTTTCACACTGAGCGATGGTTGCTGAGCTTTCGCCGAAGCAAGTCGAAGTGTGTCACACTGAGCGAAGCCGAAGTGTTGAACCTTTGAACCTTTGAACTTTTGAACCCTTGAAATGAAGTGAA
>JAURYB010000127.1 GCA_030654075.1 Bacteroidales bacterium
AGGGAACATTACTAGCACTAGATTAGGCAAGAAGAATATGCAAAAAATTATCTTTACTATAAAATTATTCTCTGCAATTGGTTCCAAACCTGGAATAAAAAATATAATAGTATATGGTAGCACAAAAAGTGCTAAAATAATTATCAGATAATATAAAGGCCAAATTCGCAATATGCGTTTAGTATAAAATTGTTTTAGAGAAATTGTTTTAGTCGCTTCTTTTTCCTGTAAAAGCAAATATGTAATTAAAAAACCGCTAAGTACAAAAAAATGCCAGTACATCAAGATGACCACTTATAGGATTTGGCAGCTGTATCAAATTCAGTTTATAATGAGTTTTCAGGCTTCCAATATGACCAAATATAACAATGAACGCAGCAAAAAAACGTATCGCATTTAAATTAGGAAAATAAACTTTGTTCATTTAAAAAAGAGATGATGAAAAAATATTTTTATCCGGTAACATAATATTTATTATTATTTATGTTTGAAGCAAATAATTAATTTACTGTTTTTTAAAAAAATCAAAGAACTCTTTGCAAATGAAGATCAAAGTTTTTTTTTATTTTGTCCTACTTGTTCAGTTATAATAACTTCAATTATGGTCAGCTAATAGATGGCAATATTGATATAATAGAACACTATCTGACACACAAAAGACTTTTAGCCTAGTATAAGTACTTTAAAAATCATCATATTTCATCTTTGGTTAAATAAAGAGTCACATGAATCTAGACCCCAACTTGAACCCATACAATGTTTAAAATTAAGTTTTATTGACAATATTCAAATAAATGATAAAAATACGATATAAACAATACTTTAATAATTAGATATCTTGATCATGTTTACTAGTCCGCCATATATTTTGACATAATAGTATGTTAATGTAAGAATTAATAAATTGGCAAGAATAAAATAGCCACATATTAATGAGTGAGGTAACAATAGTACAAATAAGACAAAAGCTGATATAGATGCTAACGATGAAAAAACTGTAAATTTTACAAAAGAAGATGGTTTAACATATGTAGCAATTAGATAATATTGTATTTTGAATAACAAGAAAAAAATAAAGCTAATTAGCATATATAGAATATTTTCGAATAGGAATGGGTAATGACTTAGACCTATAGTATCAATAATAAATGAACCTTCAAGTAGATAGACTCCAAGTCCAATACTAAATAATAGTAATGCGATTTTTCCCCAGTTCAATATTTTATTCAGATATAATTCGGTTTCCTTCAGATCTCTTTTAAATTGTACGGTTTTTTGCAAAAGAGGATCAAAAAAATTACTTATAAAAGTTCTAAACATTTCCTGTATCCTTTTTATTAGCGTAAAAACGCCCATTGTCTCAATCGGCAAAAATAATGAGACTAATAATTGATCTAATTGGCTCAATAAAAAAGAAATGTAAGAAGATAATGCAAAATGTTTGGACTGTTTTAATGTATAGAATAATATTTTTTTTGAAAGCATATATCGCCAACTAATTATGTGGATTTTTAGTCTATGCAAATAGATTGTTAGGAATAATGGCAAAATAATGACGAAGTATAAATATTGTTCAAGTCCATATTTAATGAACACTAATAATGCAATAAATTTTCCAAATATATTTACAAAATAAGAAGATGTTATTGCTATTAAGAATTTATTATGCGCTTTCAGTAATAACATATAAGAGTCATTAACAGCAGTAAAAATACCAGAGAGAACGAAAAGGAAAAGGAAATTTAGATAATTACCATCTAGCTTATATTTTGAGATAAAATAAGCATAAAACATTAATATAAAGCCAATTAATGTCGCAATAAGTAATCTTAAAAAAATTGCTTGAGTTGTAATTATATTAATTATTTTAAACTTATTGGATTCTTTCCAAGATAAAAAATTCCGTAAACCCAATGTTTCCAATCCTGTGTTTGAAAATGAGACTAAGATTGAACTTATAATAGCTTGAAAACCTAATAGAGCATAAAGATTTGCAGGTAATTTAGCGGCAACAAAAAAAGTAGTAAAAACTCCTACTATTATACTTATTATTTGAATGATTACAAGATAAATGCTTTGCTTCATCAAACAATAGAATTAATAATATCAATTATATAATTGTATTCGGATATACTGATTATTGAACTTATTGGCAATGAAAATACTTCATTATGTATTTGTTCAGTAATGGGTAATACTTTTCTATTCCAGCTTTTGTAGGATCTTTGCTTGTGCGGAGGAATTGGATAATGTACCAACGTTTGAATACCTCTTTGTGTCAAATAATCAATTAAACGATCTCGTTCTTTGTGTCGTAATACAAATAAATGCCAAACATGTGAAATATCGTCTGAGATATTTAGCCCTTTATTAGAATTTGAAAGATAATTAATGGAAAACGGTAAAATGAAATTAGGATTTTTTATCTTTAATAAATAGTTTTGAGCAACATCTCTTCTATATTTGTTTTCATCATCTAAATGCTTTAATTTTATATCCAGAAATGCTGCTTGAATTTCATCAAGTCTACTATTAAGTCCCTGATAATCATTTGCATATTTGGTTTTGCTTCCGTAATTTCCTAAAGCCCGTACTATTTCTGCAAGCTCATCATCATTGGTAGTTACCGCTCCAGCGTCACCAAGGGCACCCAGGTTTTTCCCAGGATAAAAACTATTTCCTGCTGCATCGCCAAGAGAGCCACTTCTTTTACCATTCCAGAAAGCACCAATAGCCTGTGCATTATCTTCAATGAGTTTCAGATCGTATTTTTTAGCTATTACTGCTAATTGTTCACTCCAACAAACTTGTCCATATAAATGCACAATCATAATACCCCTAGTACGGGGAGTAATATGTTGTTCAATCAGAGAAATATTAATATTATATGTTTTTATATCTGGTTCTACTAATATGGGTTTTAGTCTATTATCAGTTATAGCAAGTATACTGGCAATATATGTATTGGCAGGAACTATTATTTCATCACCTTCCTGCATTATTCCCAATTCAATATAGGCTTTCAGTATCAGTCGTAATGCATCTAATCCATTTGCTACACCTATTGCGTGTTTAACTCCCAGGTATTTAGCAAGGTTAGATTCAAATGATTTCACTCTTTCGCCTTGTAAGAACCAGCCGGAATCAATAACTTCATTAGCTGCCAGTTTTAGTTCGTCAGCATATTGTGCGTTTATCTTTTGTAGGTCGAGGAATTTTATCATAAACTTTTACGCATAATTATATAGTCTATTTGGGATATATCTAGAGTATATCCATTTTTTAGATAAAGCATGATAGCTCTTTCATTGATTTTCATAACTTGTAGCCAGATAGAAACTAAATGTAAAGTTTTAGCTTTTTCTTCCATTGTTTTCAATATCCCTGCCCCAATTCCTTTTCCCCAATATGCTTTATTTCCAATATATCCCCAGTATTCACAATCGAGAGATGTAATATTTTTCAGACCGCAAGCTCCAATGGGTATACCATTATTTGTTATTCCCCAGATCTTGTAATTGATCTTGTTTTTTAAACTATTATACCAGATTTGTTGCGATTCCCTGGTGAAATCAGGTGTATTAGTCATTTGTTTAATTTCACTATCATTCAACCATAGCCAGGATAATTCCAAAAATGTTTGGTCATACTCAACAAAATGGATGGATTGCATTTTATTAATTATTGAAGAGAATACCTGTAAGTTTCGTAAACAACTCCTCTGCCTCCAAATCCTTCTTTTTGAAAGATAAGATTCTCGTTCAAGTAGTGACCTGATTTTTCGGTTGATTGTCCGAAATCAAATACAGGTATGAAATCATAAATGTTGTTTATCAATTCATCGAATAGCATATCTAAAGCACCTAAGGCCTTGCCTGTTTCATTAGCTGAGATATATTGAACATGGATAAGATCTTTCATGATATAAACAACTGTGCCAGCCAAAGCGATCTCTTTATGATAAGCAATGAATAGTTTTATGTTTTCAGGGAATCTGCTTTTAAGCAGTTTTATTTCTCCTAAGGTATGAACCGGCGTTATATTAAACTTATTTGAGAGGTTAGATTCCAGTATGTTCCAGAATGTCTCAAAGTCTGTACCTTCGCTTATATTAATTCCTTCGCGCGTACCCTTTCGAACTCCACTTTTTCTAGACTCTATAAATCGGATCTTGCTTTTCTGGAAAATTGTTGAAGAAAGATGGCAGCTAATCTTTTCTGCTTTACATAGATACAATGCATAAATATCTTCCTGGCTTGGAATTGTATGGTAAATTAGTGGAACAGGTTTATAAATGACCTCACTAAAACCGGTATTTATAAGTTCTTTATTGAAAATCGTAAAAATCTCTAAAATATCGGCTGTCACAATTCTGGGAGAAACAACTAATCCGCCATAAGTTAATCCCTGATGAGAGTAATATGTGGTGTTTTTTCTGTTCCCTGGTATTATTGCTTCAACCTTACCTTTCTTTAAGAAAAGGAATGAGCAATCAGTAAATCTATCCGAATGGTAGTCCAAATATTCCCTGTAAAACAGAAAAGTGCCATTCCTTGAGGAAGTAACCAACTCATTCCACCGTTCTTTATATTCAGATGTATATCTGATTAGTTCAATCATTTTTGTAGGAAATAAATGTAGAGTAATCTCTTATATAGTCAAATTCAAGATATTTTTCAGAAGCTAAAACAAGACAGATTGCTCCTGAAGAAAATTCCATTAATTCACGCCAGATGCCTGGTACAACTAATAATCCATAATTGGGTCGGTTCAATGTTACAATTTTTTTATTGATTCCATCATCAAGCATTACATCAAATGAACCACTGGCAGCTACGATTAATTGACGAAGTTCTTTGTGTGCATGCCCTCCACGATCTTCGCCTCCAGGAATATCATAGAGATAATAAATTCTTTTAATATCGAAAGGGATATTTTTCTGTCCCTCAACTATAGTGATGTTGCCTGCCCTGTTGTGTATCTTGTTTAGCGGCAAAATAGAACAATCATAGACGCTACTTTTCACCATGCCTTCTGAATCTGAGAAATTCGTTATAATCATGTATGTAATCTTCATTTTGATAAGCGGTGGAACTCAACACTAATGCCAGAGAATTAGTTGAAAAATTCTGCATTTGACGCCACAATCCAGCTGGTAGATAAAGTCCATAATATGATCTGTTAAGTGAAAACGTCTGCATAGCTTTTCCATCATCAACCGTCACATCAAAACTCCCAGAAAGTGCTACAATTAATTCTTGTTGTTCTTTAAAAGCATGTCCTCCCCTCACTTCACCTCCCGGGACATCATATATCCAATAGGTGCGTTTTATTTTGAAAGGAATATGGTTTTCTTGCTCAATAAATGAAAGATTTCCCCTTGGATCAGGAAACTTTGGGAGATCAATTAGTCTGATACTTTCTAAGCCAAACATAAGGTTAATTTGAAAAATATTTTACCGAATATCATTTTTTATAACTAATTGTATATCTGCACTAGTTCTTAAATTGTAACTACTTCGTTGAGTTACGAATCTCAAATTACTATCTGGTTTTACTTCACTAAATTTCCAGATTTAATTCTATGCGTTATTATTGATGAAAATAATTTAGCGCCCTCATCGTTGAGATGAACTTGATCTCTAAAATATTCTGGTTGATTAACAAACAATTGGTTATGCATATAATTCAAATAATAAGCACCGTTTTCTTTAGCAATTTTATCAAATATTTTAGATGTATTTATTAGCTTTGACTTTGCATATAATGGAGAATGGACTAAAAGTAAAAGAATATTCTTTTCCTTAGAATAGTTACAGATAAATTTTAGTGCTTCAATGTTAGTTGAGTCAATAATAAGTGAAATCTCATCAAGACTTATTCTAGTAGTATCAGTTAATCCATTATAGAGTGGAACATATCCTTTATTATCCTCTTTTCTCTTTTTGTTTAGCTCCAAATTGCCGACTGCAATAGTAAGCAGGCTTGAATTAAATGGATATATTGAAGATAGTAATTTATACTTTTCAAATGGCCCTCTTAACTGCACTACGCTTTGCAATTCGGGGTGATTATTATAATAGGGCAGTAAACTTGCCAAACGTTCATAACTTTGAGCATTATAATATAACTCCATCATCATCATGTCAATAATTATAACTTTTGGGGTATATCGATTAGTAATGGAATTAAAAACGGCTAGAGTATAAAGTATTGAATTACCATCACGCCCGGTATTGTAAAAGCTCATTTTCAAACTGTCTTCAAATACTTCTGGAACATAATGATGATTAGCACGGGATGATCCAAAAACAAGCACATCGGCCATAGTTGAATCTATTGAGTATGTGGTACGATAATGAAGACCTGAAGTCTCAGTGAAATAAAAATGATGAAGAGTTTTACCTATAATAAAATCAAGAACAATTACTGTAACTATAATCAGCAATATGTTTAAAATAATTTTCTTAATCATAATTCTTATTAGAATTGAAAATAAATAAATTGCCCACCATCAAATACGCCAATTAATAAAATTATAATTATTATTGAGCTGTATGCCAGAACTCTGATGAGTTTAAAGTTATTTTCGAACAATAAAAACTTAGACGGGAAAAACTCATCTGTAAAATCCTTTAATAAGAGAAGAATTAAACCTGCAATAATGAATATTAAAGTTGATGGAGTACCAATAAATAATGGTCCTGAATCAGTCAATATTTTAAGATAAACATTAAGAGCATCATTAATAAAAGTAACTTTCCCAAAAACTTGTGATACTGCAAATAAAGAAAATGTAATACACATGCCGATAAATCTGTACCATATTTTTTTATTTAACTGAAATTTAGTTTCAAATGCTATTCTCTTTTTATTTGTCAATGCATCAATACTCAAGAAAATTCCTTGCATTATCCCCCATGCAACAAATGTGAGTGCGGCACCATGCCATATTCCACTGATTATAAAAGTTATCATGAGCGCAAGTACAATTCCTGAAATCCTATACTTGCGAAATGCAAATGATAATGGGGTATAAACATAATCTGTAAGCCAAGAGATTAAAGAAATATGCCATCGGCGCCAAAATTCCGAAATGGAAGTGGCAAAGAATGGCCTCTTGAAATTTTGCATAACCTTAATGCCGATAATATTGGCAACTCCAATAGCTATCAGCGAGTATCCTCCCAGATCAGCATATACTTGAAATGGATATAATACTGATGCCATTAACAATGAAGTTCCATTATGTTTTGATACATTACCGAAAATTGCATCAACATAAATTGCAATACGATCAGCAACAACTAGTTTCATGAAATATCCCCACAAAATAAATTTAAAGCCTTGTATGAATAATTGATAATTGAAAGTCTTATGAGTTTTAAATTGTGGCAACATGTTGTTTGCGCGTTCAATCGGTCCTGAAAGAATCAATGGGAAAAAAGAGATAAAAAGGGCTACAATTCCTATATTTTTCTCTGATTCAATTTCCTCATTATAAACATCAATTGTGTAACCAATTGCCATAAATGTATAAAAGGAAATCCCAACTGGAAGTAACAAATGTATCTCAGGTAATGGCCATCTTAAATTATTTGTTTCCAGGAAACTAATTATACCATTATTGAAACTGCTAAAATACTTGAAGAAAAATAATGGTAACAGAATCATGATAATATTTATAATCATGTATTTTTTCTTTTTCAATTCAATTTTCGTAGAATCAAT
Organism: Bacteroidales bacterium; assembly: GCA_030654075.1. GTDB lineage: Bacteria > Bacteroidota > Bacteroidia > Bacteroidales > UBA4417 > UBA4417. Next base: position 7,732 of record JAURYB010000127.1, read on the forward strand.
TAGACGGGTAAAAATGAAAGTAGAAAGGGTTACTCCTGCTAAAAGCAATACAAATACCGGATTGATATTAATATAGAAAAAATAGCTTGCAACAAGTAAGGTAACCCATCTGTACTTTATAGGTGTAGCCCAATATGAAATTGCTAAAATGGGAAAAAATATAAGAAAATTGAATGATGTGAAAATCATGCTTGTGAGAAATCTAAAGTTTTGAAATAATTGTTTCAATCATATCCCCCACATTTCTCATTTTATTTAAATCTTTCAACTTAAACTTAATTGAGAACTCTGTTTCAATTTCCGATATTAAAAGCATATGAGTTAATGAATCCCAGTTCTCAACATCATTAGCGGTCAAATTATCAGATAATATCAGTGTATCCTTTGCAAGAATTTTTCTGAAAATTGCAGTCAATACATTTGTGATTTCAGTTCTTTCCATATCAAATCAGATTTTTTTAAAATTATTTAAAGTAAAAGTTTTCTAATTAACAGTGTTCACTTTTTTTTAATTCTACTGAGGCTTAAGCAGATTTCTTAATTTATGCTTATGATTCTTTCAATCGCTTAACTGTAGATTATATTGATTTTTTTAACAGAACTTTTGAATGGTAGGGTAAGTACTGCAATATTTCATCATTTGTGGATGTTTTTACCATACTTCTGTGGAATCCTAGCTTTTCACACGTCCTTAAAGATGGCGTATTACATTCAAAAACTTGTGCGAATGCATTTTTAATGCCAGGTTTTTCCAGTGAAAGTTGTTTCATCCTTTCGCTCATTAGTATTCCAAGTAGGTTGTTGCCACGGAATTCTTTTACAACATGCCCATTCCCAAGTATTATTGTATCATGTTCGTATTCAATTTGTAAATCACGTATTATTGGAAATATTGAGACAGCTCTTTCAATGCAATGCTGTGGCAGGGTGTAACTCAGAAGATTTCCTTTTAACACGGAAGAAGGAATTCCATCGACACCCTCAATCCAAACACTTACGGCAGCAACCACTTGCCCTGCGGATTCTGCAACAAAAAAACTTGAAACTGAAAGTTCGCACCCATCAACCTCTTCAGAGAGCATATCAATAATATATTTCCTTGATTCGTCTTCGGACAAACCAAATATTGTTGAATAGGATAATTTGTCCGTTCCACTTTTTTCCGCTTCAATAATTGTATTGGCTAAAAATGGGATATCCTTTACAGTTGCTATTCTATTTATAAAGTCACTCATGGCAATCATGTTAATTGGTTTTTCAGTTTAATCCTATCCACTTTTCCACTGGTATTTATTGGGAATAAGTTTCCAGCCATAATTTTTGTTGGAATCATATAAAATGGCATTTTGCTATTTAGATGAACCAGTAATTCAGGTTCGTTGTTGAGGATACCTTCAACAAAAAGAGCAATCTCAGTATTCCCCATTTGGTTGTTAAATGCTACTGCAACTGCATTTTGCCCTGTAAGGAATTCCCTGGCATGATATTCAATCTCTCCTAATTCGATTCTATACCCTTGTATCTTAACCTGGTAATCCAATCTGCCAGCCAGCATAATATCTCCATCCGTATCAAAATAGCAGGAATCGCCTGTTTTATAAAAACGGTTAGCAATGCCATCAATCTCCATTTCGAAAAAAGATTCCTTGTTTTTCTCCGTATTTTTCCAATACCCGGGCGTAACCTGGTCACCGCTGATGCATAATTCACCTTTCTGGTTTACGTCAAGGCTTTTTCTTTCATCATCAATAATTATTGCCTTTAAGCCTGGCATGGCTTTGCCAATGGATAACATTCCATTCAGTTGCTTATTATTGCCTTTACGGATATATTTATGATAGGTGCAGTAAATAGTGGCTTCTGTAGGGCCGTAAAAGTCAAAGATTTCAGCGTTTGGAATGCAGTTGGCCCATTCGTTAATCAGATCAACAGGAGAGGCTTCAGCAGTCAGAATGCTGTAACGCATCGAAGGAATATTGATTTCGTCAAAATAAGGGCGGAGGTAACGTATCATCGAAGGAGCCATAGCGCCAAAAGTCAGTTGGTGATCTTCCAGCAGACCATAAACATAACTATATTTAATCTGGTCATGAGGTATGGTGTATGTACATGCACCTTTTGTGAGCGGTACAAGATATGATTGAACTGAGACATCAAACGTTAAATCAAAGCACTGCAGGCACCTGTCATTTTCGGTAATCTGAAAACCAGTTTCCCCGAACGATTTCATAAAAGCACCTGCATTTTTCCTGCTTATCATCACACCTTTAGGCTTGCCGGTGCTTCCGGATGTAAAAAGAATATATGCAAGAGTTTCATCCGACACCATTTTTGGGTCCAGATTAAGTGATTCAAAGCAAAGACTTGTTGTTTCAATCACTGATATATCAGTAAAGGCAGTTTTTAAACTTGAGTCAAGAACCAGTTCAATTTCAGCCTGTGAGATTATCTCAAGGCTTCTTTCAACCGGTTGTTGAGGATGTAAAGGGACATAGGCAAATCCTTCTAACCAAATGGCAAAAATGGAGGCATAAGTTTCAATATCGTCGTTTACAACAAGACTTATATTTGTGTTTTTTAGATGAACTGATTGTATTGCAGTCCTGATCTTAGAAATATATTGAGCAAATTGTTCATAGGAATAGAATTGCTCATTTATGCAAAAAGCATTATTAGAGCTAAAATTAGTAATAGCTTCAAAAATAGGGTTGATAATGAATTTTGAGAACATTGGCTTAAGCTGTTTGGCTAGTTAGCTTTTGAATATTTAGGCAGCAAATCTTTCGTGAAAAAGCATCCACCTGTACTTATGAGGCAGGAGGAAGTAGAGGGTTGTAACCACTACGAAGAAGAGGGCGAAGTGGATGGAGTTGAAAAGCATTATTTAAGTGAAAAACGAAAAGTGAAGAGTGAAAAGTTTATTAAGTGAAAAGAGAAAAGTGAAGAGTGAAAAGTTTAGTAAGTGAAGAGTGAAGAGTGAAGAGTGAAGAGTTTATTAAGTGAAAAGTGAAAAGTGAAAAGTGAAAAGTTTATTAAGTGAAAAGAGAAAAGTGAAAAGTGAAGAGTTTGTTGCTAAAGTGAGGATTTGGCTGTTTTTACAGAGCTTATGAGCATGTAGATGATTTCTTTGTTATCGGTTTGAAGATCGTCAAAAGTTTCCAGGGATATATAGTCGGAGTCTTTTAGTAGCCATGTCCAGTAGTCGCATTCATTGGCTTCTTTTAAGGCTATACTGAGTTTGGATATAAAATCAGGTTTTGATTGTCCGTATTCAGCTTCGCGAACTAAAGCACCTGGGGCTGTACCTGATTTCAGAAATTGCTTACTGAGTACATATTCTTTGTGCTCGGCAATAATTTGCTTGTATACCTTAATTACCTTAAGTGCAAAGGCGTACGTTTTCTGTTTCAGAATGCTTTCTTTCATGTTGAAATTGCTCGATGTGCTTAATTTTCCTGTCTGACTCCACTATTCATTATTCGCTATTCGTTATTCACTTTTTTCTATCCATCCTCTGGCTTGGATTAATAATTTGCAGGTTCCGATATTTTCGAGCAGGCTGGCTGATAGTTCAATGGTTTCGGGTACCAGTTCCCGAATTGCATCCGGCAGGTACTCATGGGCAATCTGATTTCTCAGGTCACGTATTTCGATCATCTGATCTGCAGATTGGAGTATTCCTATTTTCTCACAATTGTTCATCATATCAATGAAAGGTGCGAATGGTTCATGCAACAGCATCCAGATTGTACGGAGAACTTTTTGCGTAAACATATCTGAGGTACGGTTGAATTTTGAAGTCAATGAATCGAATGATTCCAATTCCTCAAACGTATAGCTTTCTTTAATACCTATAACCTGGCATTTCCGAACTGACAATTGCAGTGTATTAACAGCAGCCTGTAATAGTTCCCACTCCGTGTAGAGAAGATTTAAAATCAGCTGATCTTTTGTCATAGCTGTATAGATTGGTCGGTAATCAATTTACGGAAAGAAGATTCGTTTGAATACGTAAAGTTAACTAAATCAATTTTTCGCCAACCAAATTTTTTTATAAATTCCAACCTGATTTTTCTGAATACGCGTTTGTCAGCCGGTTCGTTCGTCAGCACCAACAGGTCGATATCACCACCCCTTAATGTGTCATCAGCCCGGGATCCGAATAAGTAAACTGTTGATCCAGGTATTTTTTCCTGTATTAACTGTTTCAGAAAAAGCACTATTTCAGGATTAAGACGCATGGTAAAAGCTTATTAAGTGAAAAGCTTATTAAGTGAAAAGAGAAAAGTGAAGAGTGAAAAGTTTATTAAGTGAAAAGTGAAAAGTGAAGAGTGAAAAGTGAAGAGTGAAAAGTGAAAAGTGAAGAGTGAAGAGTGAAGAGTGAATAGTGAAGAGTGAATAGTGAATAGTGAAGATTGATGAAATATAGGTAATTTGTATGGTATCGGTAGCCTTCAATCAGTATTAACTTTTAGCCTTGCGCTATTCTTTTATTATTTCATCCAAAATGAGGATTTCAATTTCGCTAATGGCTTTTAACCTGATATCATTTGTAAGAAAGAACTCAGAAGAGGCATTAAGCGCTGTAGCTACTTGTATGGAGTCAGGTGTCTTTAATCCATATTTTGCTCTTAATGATGCAGCCTTAATAGCAATGTCGATAGTGAGGTCAATAATCTCAATTGATGGTGAATTGCATAGTATGTTTTGATATTCTTCGACTAATTGTTGTTCATTTTCACGCATGGGAAGAACTAAAACTTCGAGTAAAGTTATAACAGAAGTCTGGAACAAGAATTCACCTTTGCTATTTGCAAGAAAAAGTTTATTCAGGATTGATGAATAATTCCTGTTTTCCTCAATATAGTATATTAAAGGAGCTGTATCAAGAAAAACGGTTTTGCTTTTCAGCTTCTTAATTATTCCCATGAGTCACGCTCTGTTGAAACATAAGAATTTGTGTCGACTTTTTGCCAGATATTTTTGCCTAAGCCCTTAAGTTTGGTAACTGATACTGCCTGGTGTGCTTTTTCTTCCCTTTTGAGCAAATTTACTATCCTGGCCAGAATATTTATTTTGTCGTTATAATCCAGTCTTTCTATTTCGCTCACTAACTGGTTTATATTTATTGTTGTTTCCATAAAAAAGAGTTTGTACAAAGTTACTAAATTTAATGGCTGACTTTTAAAAGTATGGAGCTATGAATAGTGAAAAGTGAAAAGTGAAAAGTGAAAAGTGAAAAGTGAAAAGTGAATAGTGAAGAGTGAAAAGTTTATTAAGTGAAAAGTTTAGTAAGTGAAAAGTGAAAAGTGAAGAGTGAAAAGTGAAAAGTGAAAAGTGAAAAGTGAAAAGTAGGGAGTAAGGCACTTCGACTTCGCTCAGTGTGACAAGTAGTGAAGAGCGATGAGCGATGGTTGTTGAGCGATGGTTGTTGAGCGAAGCCGAAACAAGCCGAAACAAGCCGAAGTGTAGGCAAAGGAGTATGATTTTATAGAAAATCGATAGCTACATCCGTAAGGAAGTCTTTTATTTTGTTTTCGGGTACAGTTTCACCAAGAAACTCAACCGGTTCGGAAAAATCGATATCATCAAAGTAACTTAACTGGGCTCTAAAAAGTTTCTCTGAAAATAATTGGCCAAAAATATCGGTACTGCGAACAGAAATCTGGCTTACCGTGAAATGGTCTTTTAAAAGAAAATAAAGGTCAACATAATCTTTCCATTTAGACCTTCGGCCTAATGCATATGCTTTCATTGCAGCAAGATCGAGCAGTTTTGGTAACCTCAGAATATCATCTAATTTTTCAGCTGCTTGTATTTTGAATGGGTACTGAAAGAAAGTAAACTTTACATCATGTATAGTTACATTTAATTGCTCGGTTACTCTTCGGCTAACAATATATGGATAATGGCATTCTGAAATTGTGGAAATTATATTTTTAGGTTTAAGTGCATTGAACTTAAAGAGATCGAAATCAATTGATCTTCGGTGCCCAAGATGCAGGGCTATTGCAGTTCCGCCAACCAGGTAAAACTCTTTTCTGAATTGTTTCACCAGTGGAAGTAAATCATTCTGATTTGAATTAAATATCTGAATTTGCATGTTTTCTTAAAAGTATGGAAAAGAAATTATAAATCTCAGGATAGTAATTCAGCTTTTTGCGTCCCTGCAAACTGTTAAATATTTCAGTCAAGCGTTTAATCCCCAAGAGTGTAATGAGTCTCTTGGTTGTATCCATATCTCCATAATTCATGATTGTTTCAACCAGGAATTCTTCACTGATATTTTCTTTCTGATCAGCTGGCGTATACCAGAAGAGGCTGCTGTGCTCATGAATAAATGCTTTGATATCCGGGCTGTTCATTCAATTACTTTTTATATAAAGATACGAAAAAATGCAACATATTTATTCGTTTGTTCGATAAGCTGCCACTTTTACTTATGCAGCAGGATGAAGTAGACGGTTGTAACCACTACGAAGAAGAGGGCGAAGTGGATGGAGTTGAATAACATGGGTTAAGTGAAGAGTGTAGTTAGTGAATAACGAATAGTGAATAGTGAATAGTGGGTGCTAATGGAGATTATTTTTTGCGGTGTTGATGCTTGCAGTTAACATCTTGATTATTTCGTCGTCATCGGTTAAAAGGTCAATGGCGGTTGCTGGTGAGATATAATCAGAGTCGCGTAAGAGGCAAGTCCAATAATTGCATTCGTTGGCTTCTTTTAATGCTATACTTAGCTTAGAAATAAAGTCGGGTTTGGATTGGGCATATTCGGCTTCACGAACTAAAGCACCGGGTGCTGTGCCGGATTTCAGAAATTGTTTGCTGAGGACATATTCTTTATGTTCGGCAATGATTTGCTTGTAAACTTTGATAACCTTTAAAGCAAAAGCGTAGGTTTTCTGTTTCAGGATGCTTTCTTTCACCGCAAATAAGCTTAAATTTCCAGTAAATCTAATTTTCAGTTACTATTCGTTATTCACTATTCGCTATTCTCTTTTTAAGTTCAATCGTTCCAATTTCGGGGAACCCGGCAAGTATATCAAGAGTATCGTAAACTTTTTTAACAAAGGCCTGAGTTACTTTCTGATTCCATTCATGGAATAAGTAGTCGATAATTTTATCGAATTTGCGGTCGGCTTGTTTGGTCCAGAGAATTTCTAGAGCCATTTAGTATGCTTTTTCTTCATTTCATCATTGCTGATGAGATATTCAGGATTTTCACTTTCTCCAAGAGCTGAAATAAGTTCCTCTTGTTCCTGGTAGGTAAGCCTGTTCCATAATTGACCTTCTTTGGTTGAAGATCTTTTTTTTATAAGATCATAGAAACTAGCCAGCAGATCTTCATTTTCAATGCTATCGATGAGAAGATGAAAGTTTTTCTTAAGTTCTAAGGTATTCATTTTATTTCTTTACTTTCTACAAAGTTAGTGACTGATATAATGAATTGTTAATTGGGGCGGGTATTTGCCAATTTATTCGCTGCGCTCTTGAGATCCCTGCTTGCATCAGGCAAGCCTGCCCGCTGTATATCATTCCGGTTGGTTAATAGGTTATACCCGCAAATTTACTAAATTGTAGTATAGTTTTTATGGTTGTAACCCTAAAAGAAATTTCAGATAATGGCGTTTGGTTTAAGGAACTCATCAATCAGTCTTCAGAACTCTATGTTAGTCTTTAGAACTTCATTATTTGTCTTTAGAATGTGCTAATGTGCTGATACGATAATGTGTTAATGAGGGAATGTGGGGAAGGGAAAAGTGTGAATGTTCTAAAAGAGTGTACAAGCCTGGATGGGGTTGCTTCGGCGCGGAGCGCCTCGCAAAGTCGTGGCTTCGATTGAGTATATGTTATTGGCGTGTTGCTTTTTAGTGAGAGCGTGCTTAGTTGTAGCGTATTGCGAGGCGGGTGCTTATTGAGTTAAATTGTGCAAGCTAGTTCCGCTGAAGCAATCTTATGGATTTTAGCTAAGTGCCTTCCACAGCTTCGCCCTTTCAGTCACATTTATTAAGTGAAAAGATAAGAGTGAAAAGTGAAAAGTTAAAAAAAGGTATGCCTGATGTTTGGATTAAAGTTTTTTATTCGGATTTTATTGTAAAAAAAAGCTGGGTTGGTATGGATTGTTTAGTTTAATGCATTGCTAATTTTTGTCTCTACTTTTCACTTTTCACTTTTCGTTTTTCACTTTTTAATTATTCTGCTCCCACAACAGCAGTAAATTTTCTTTCCCCTGGCTTGCAAAGTAGGAATCGAACTGCAGGGTGGGCATAAGTTGGTAGAGTATGTTTCGTTTAATCAGTTTGCCGGCTTTTATAATCAGTTTTTCGAGATAAGCGGTATCAACATCACCGCCAACCAGTAATATTTCGATATCGGTGCTTTCCTTTCCGTGGGCAAAGGCTCCGGTGAGGTACACTTTTTCCACTTCGCCCAGTTTCTCAATTACCTGTTCAACCAATTGGTCAATTCCCAGGTGCTTGCGCATGAGGCTTTGTATATCAGGGAAGAGAGGATGAGTAGTATTGGCTGAGAAGAATTTACGGTTGCCTTCGGAAAAGGAGGTCAGGAGGCCGGCCTGTTCAAAACGGTTAAGCTCGAGGCGTATGGCATTGGTCGATTCGCCGAATTCAGCTTCCAACCCGCGCAGGTAAGCTTTGGTGCTGCTGTTCAGGAAGAACTTTAGCATCAGCTTGATACGGGTTTTGGAAGTGATAAGGCTTTCG
>JAURYB010000128.1 GCA_030654075.1 Bacteroidales bacterium
AATCTGTGTTATCTGTGGCATATATTTGTTTTTCAATACTTTAGACAAACTGATTAGTTACCTAAAAATGAATCCTTTTAATGATTAACGTTTTTTAGGCGGAAAAATCATTTTGTATTTTGCTTCTGTTATGCCTTTCGAAATTTCCTGCAATTTGCGCTTAATCATAATTTTACGCAAAGGATGAATTTTATCTACAAATAATATTCCTTCCAGATGATCATACTCATGCTGAATTATCCTGGCAAGGATTCCTGAAAACCATTCGTCATGAAAATTAAATTCCTCGTCATAATAAGTCAGGCGCACTTCGGAATTACGAAGTACATCCTCATGAATATCAGGAATACTCAGGCATCCTTCGCTGAAAGCCCATTCTTCGCCTTTTTCCTCAACTATTTTCGGATTGATAAAAACCTTTTTAAAATCTTTGGTTTCAGGAGTTTCTTTTTCGTAAGGTGTAGCGTCTATGGTAAAAATCCTGATCTGCTTATTGATTTGGGGAGCTGCCAGCCCCACTCCTACTGAAAAATACATGGTTTCCCACATATCGGCAATTAGTTGTTGCAAACCAGGGTATTCAGGTGTAACGTCAATGGCTACTTTGCGTAAATTAGGATGTCCGAAAGCTACTACTGGAAGAATCATAGTTTGTGTTAATGTGTTTAATGTTCAAATGTTCAAAGTTCAAGGGTTCAAGGGGACTATTTTCTATTTTTACCCTGAGCGATGGTTGCTGAGCTTTCGCCGAAGCAAGCCGAAGGGAACTATTTTCTATTTTCTTTTGTTCAAGGGTTCAATGTTCATGAATTAAAGTACAATGTTCAAACGCCAAATCTTCATGGTTCAACTGTTAAATCCTACATCGCACATCCAACATCCATCATAATTTCTTTGCCATCCTTAAAAACAGTAATTCCGAAGAATGGTTCAATGCTGCATGGCTTTCATCTCCATAAACGATTGAAGGATAATAACCGCGCTCACTTTATCCACCAACGCTTTATTCTGTCGGTCCTTCTTTTTTGCTCCTGATTCGAGTATGGCAGCAGTAGCAATTCTGGAAGTAAACCGCTCATCCATCCGTTCAACCTGAATGTCAGGAAATGTTTTCTGCAAGTGTTTCACAAATGGCTCTGTAAACCGTGCAGACTCTGAAAGCTGGTTTTGTAATGTAAGTGGGTATCCAACTACAAAACAATCCACATTTTCGCGTGAAACATACTCTTTCAGGAAAGCTATAACATCTTTTGAATGAACAGATGCCAGCGCACCGGCTATCATTCTGAGTTCATCAGTAACTGCAAGTCCTACACGCTTCTGTCCGTAATCAATGGCTAATATCCTACCCAAGGTTAATTTTTTGCAAAAGTAAAAATAAATAACTTCGAAAACGGCTACCAATCAAGCTTTTCTGAAACCTTTTTAACAATTATCTGAATAGTTATCCTCTCTACTCTTTAAAATCCGTAATTTTGAAATGTAAAACAAAATGCATGGACCATTTAAAATTAATAATTGAAAAAGCCTGGGACGATCGTTCGCTCCTGAAAATAGAAGAAACAAAAAACACTGTATTCCAGATAGTTGAACTTCTGGATAAAGGAAAAATACGTGTTGCCGAGCCGGTTGGCACAGAGTGGAAAGTAAACGAATGGATAAAAAAAGCTGTTATTATGTACTTCCCGCTCAGGCAAATGGAAGTAATGGAAGCCGGCCCAATGGAGTTTCATGATAAAATTCCGCTTAAACATAATTATAAAGAACTTGGTGTTCGGGTAGTTCCTCATGCAATTGCACGTTACGGTGCTTATTTATCTCCAGGTGTAATCATGATGCCTTCTTATGTAAATATTGGCGCATGGGTTGGCGGCGGAACGATGATAGATACATGGGCCACGGTTGGCAGTTGCGCTCAGATTGGCTCAAATGTTCACCTGAGTGGCGGTGTTGGTATTGGTGGCGTGCTCGAACCTGTTCAGGCAGCTCCTGTGATTATAGAAGATAACTGTTTTATAGGATCAAGATGCATTGTTGTTGAAGGAGCGCGAATAGCTACTGAAGCTGTACTTGGAGCAAATGTTGTAATTACACAAAGCACCCGCGTTATTGATGTTACCGGAAGTCAACCAAAAGAATATAAAGGTTTTGTCCCTCCCCGATCAGTTGTAATACCCGGCTCATATACACGGCAATATCCTGCAGGCGAATACCAGGTGAGCTGCGCGTTGATCATCGGCCAACGCAAACCTTCAACCGATCTGAAAACATCGCTGAATGAAGCCTTACGCGAATATGACGTTTCGTTCTAAGATCCAGATAAAAAAAAGCGGGAAGTCGGAAGTCGGAAGTCGGAAGCTAATTAATCACCTCTCGCCTCTCTCTTTGTCGCCCTTCGCCCCTCGCCTTGTCACCCAATCGCTCCTCTCTTTTTATCACCTCTTACAACTCAAAAATGAATATAGGATTCGACGCTAAACGTGCGCTGTTTAACCGCAGCGGGCTCGGCAATTACAGCCGGAGTACGCTTAGTCTGTTATCCCATTTTTACCCGGATAATAAGTTTTATTTGTTTTCTCCTAAGAACAATAAGGATCTTTTCCAATCCACAGAAAATCAATTTATTGTTGTACCTGAACCAGGAATCCCAACACATTTATCCTCCATTTGGCGAATATGGGGAATTCACCGGCAGATAAAAAATCAGAAACTTGATATTTACCACGGGCTAAGCAACGAACTTCCATGGAGTATAAAAAAAACCGGTGTAAAGGCGGTAGTTACCATTCACGACCTCATATTTCTGAGGTTTCCTGAATATTACCCGTTTATCGATCGCCAGATTTATTCACTTAAATTTCGTCATGCCTGCCGTGTTGCGGATAAGATTATTGCAATAAGCGAAGCAACTAAAACAGATATCATTACCTTTTTGGGCATTGACCCTAAAAAAATTGAGGTTGTCTACCAAACCTGCGACCCGGTTTTTCGTATCCTCCTGGATGATGATAAAAAGGAATTGGTCAGAAAAAAATATAACCTTCCTGGAAAATATATTCTTTATCTCGGTACCATTGAAAAGAGGAAAAACGCACTTACCCTCATAAAGGCCTATCTTAATGCAAATGCTGAAATTCCTCTTCTGATTGCCGGCAGACCTACAGAATATCTTTCTGAGATAAATGAATTTCTGGAACTTAACCCTGTTGGCGATCGCATTATTTTCAGGCATAACATTGAGTCTGTTGATTTACCTGCCTTGTACCAGTCTGCTACACTGTTTGTTTATCCATCTGTTTTCGAAGGGTTTGGAATTCCGATTCTCGAAGCGCTTTATTCGGGAGTTCCGGTTATAACAAGTACCGGAAGCTGTTTTGCGGAAACCGGTGGTGATGCTGCTCTCTATTGTGATCCTTACAATGTTGATCAGATGAGTGAATGTATCTCCAAAGTTCTGAATGATCCGTATACGAGGAAATCCATGATTGAAAGAGGATTTGCGCATGCCGGTAAGTTTGATGAGGCAAATGTAGCTTCCAACCTGATGAAAGTTTATCGAAATTTATAAAAAATTATTCAAAAAGATAACCTAAAACCCCAGATAATTGTTAATAGAGTATGGATTTTGAAAAGGATATAGAAAAATCACTTAAAGTGCTCGAAGAGGGAGGCACGGTGCTCTATCCTACTGATACCATTTGGGGTATTGGCTGTGATGCTACAAACTCAAAGGCTGTAGAAAAAATCTATCGCATTAAAAGCCGTGCTGAAGCAAAAAGCCTGATTATTTTAATCGATGATATTGATAAACTTTCCACCTATATTGAGAAAGTACCGGACATAACTGCTGATTTGCTTGCCAGTATTGATAATCCTGTTACAATTATCTACTCTAACGCACGAAAGCTTGCTTCGAATGTAATCGCCTCGGATGGAACCATAGCGATACGCATTGTGAAAGACGCTTTTTGTGTTGAACTGATCCGGAGATTTGGCAAACCTATTGTTTCGAGTTCAGCAAATATTTCAGGAGTTGAAGCGCCTGTAGTTTTCAGCCAGATAGTTGATGAGATTAAGAATACAGTAGATTATACCGTTGCGTATAAACAAGATTATTTTACACGTTCCAAGCCTTCAACTATCATTAGGTTGCGTGATGATGGAATGTATACTATCATTAGAGATTAAGAAAATTCCGATTCATTTTAATCGGCAATTTAATTGACTGCTGCGAACAAAATTGGATTTAAGTCGTTATTTTTGTTTAACTTTATTGAATATTAAGTAAAAGGAATGGAAAAGCGTAAAGAATACAAGCTAGATACCGTTGATAAAGAAACATTGCAAAAATGGTACTATCTTTTAGTATTGGGCCGAAAACTCGATGAACGGGCTCCAAATTATTTGAAACAAGCGCTGGGTTGGTCGTACCATGCTCCTTATGCGGGTCATGATGGAATACAACTTGCGATAGGACAGATTTTTGATCGCGTCACTGATCATTTGTTCCCATACTACCGTGATATGCAAACTGCTTTATCTGCAGGGCTAACGGCAGAAGAAATTATTCTGAATGGTATTTCCAAAGCATCAGATGTGGCAGGTGGCGGACGTCATATGTCTAATCACTTTGCTAAGCCTGAATGGAATATTCATAATGTTTCATCCGCAACAGGTAATCATACGTTACATGCTGTTGGCGTTGCCCGTGGTATAAAAAGATACGGAGGAAAAGGCGTTGCCATCAGCTCTCAAGGCGAGTCATCAACTTCCGAAGGCTATGTCTATGAAGCTATTAACGGAGCCAGTAATGAAAAATTACCTGTAATATTTGTTTTCCAGGATAACCGTTATGGGATTTCAGTTCCGCAACGCGATCAGTCCGCAAACGCGTTTGCTGCCGATAACTTTAAAGGTTTTAAAAACCTAAGAATAATCTATTGCGACGGCAAGAGCATATTTTCATCGATGAACGCGATGGAAATGGCAAAGCGTCATGCCGTCGAAAAACAGGAACCGGTAATTGTACATGCCAGTTGTGTGCGTATCCATTCGCATTCGAATTCCGACAAACACGAATTATATCGCGACGAAAATGAGCGGCACTGTGCCAAAGCCAGTGATCCGCTCGACAGGTTCAGGATTATCTTATTGCATTCGAAAATATTTACAGAAGATGAATTGGCTGTTATTGATGATCAGGCACAGAAAGAAATGATGGCTGCGCATCGCAAAGCCCTTGTTGCGCCTGATCCTGATCCTGCATCCATATTTAACTTTGTTTCTCCCGATCCTTATGTTCCCGTTAAATTTATGGACGGAACCTATGATCCGAATCAAGGACGTTCTTTAAAACTCATACAGGCACTGAACGAAACACTCAAAGAAGAGTTCAGGCTCAATCCGGATACATTTCTATGGGGACAGGATGTTGCAAACAAGGAAAAGGGCGGCATTTTTAATGTTACCAAAGGCATGCAACAGGAATTTGGTATCGAACGTGTTTTTAATGGGCCGATAGCCGAAGATTTTATTCTTGGAACTGCAAACGGGATGAGCCGTTATTCTGATAAAATCAGGATTGTGGTTGAAGGTGCTGAATTTGCCGATTATTTCTGGCCTGCCATGGAGCAATATATCGAACTTTCGCACGACTATTGGCGCAGTAATGGCCAGTTTTCGCCAAATATTACTATCAGGCTTGCCTCGGGTGGATATATTGGAGGAGGACTTTACCATTCACAAAACATTGAAGGTTCTCTCGCCGCCATTCCTGGTGTACGTATTGTTTATCCTTCGTTTGCGGATGACGCGGCAGGATTGCTGCGTACCTCTCTGCGATCAAGAGGTCCTACCCTGTTCCTGGAACCAAAAGCATTGTACAACGATCCTGTTGCCGAAACAATAGTTCCTGATGATTTTGAAGTTCCGTTTGGCAAAGCCCGTACCAGGCGCGAAGGGAAAGACATGAGCATAATTACTTATGGAAATACAACTCACATGAGTATAGCTGTGGCTAACCGTATTGCTGAAGAAACAGGCAGAAGCATTGAAGTTATTGATATCCGTTCATTAATTCCTCTCGATAAAGATTCAATTCTGGACAGTGTAAAAAAGACCGGCAGAGTTTTGGTGGTTCATGAGGATAAAGTTTTTGGCGGTTTTGGCGGCGAAATTGCAGCTATAATATCCAACGAAGGTTTTGAATTCCTTGATGCACCAGTGCGCAGAGTTGGCTCAACCTTTACACCTGTAGGATTTAACCGGATACTTGAAAAAGCTATTTTGCCTGATCAGGAAAGAATTTACATGGCTGCAAAGGAACTTTTAGATTATTAAATTTAGTAGTTACTATAAAATCATGCTTTCCTAACGGTTGGCATGATTTTTCATTTATTTATGTTCCATTAAAAAGTTTCAATATATTTGTACTAACTCAATTCTAATAATATAAATAATCTTGATATGATCACTTCAGAGGGTAAATTATTAATTGCTAAATCGGGAATTGAATTATTTCTAAATCCCCGAATGGCTAACCGTCATGGATTAATAGCCGGCGCAACCGGAACAGGAAAAACAGTTTCGTTACAGGTAATGGCCGAAGCGTTTAGTTCAATCGGCGTTCCTGTATTTATGTCTGATATAAAAGGCGACCTCTCGGGTGTTAGCAAAACAGGTGTAGACAATCAGCGTATCTCTGACCGCATCACAGAAATGAAGATTGAAGGATACTTTCATAAATCATTCCCGGTTACTTTCTGGGACTTATTTGGTGAACAGGGACATCCGCTGCGCACCACAATTTCGGAAATGGGGCCTCTTCTTTTAGGTCGCCTCATGAACCTGAACGAAATACAGGAAAGTGTGCTAACCCTGGTTTTCAGAATTGCCGACGACAATCAACTGCTGCTGCTTGATCTGAAAGATCTTCAAAAAATGTGCGAATACGTTGGCAATAACCGTGAACTATTCACTACATCTTACGGCAATATTTCAGCCGCCAGCATTGGCGCCATCCAGCGTGAACTAATTGCGCTCGAAGAGCAAAACGCGGATAAATTTTTCAGGGAACCAGCCATTGATATTTTTGATTTCATGCAAACCGATTCCAATGGGATGGGAATGATTAATATACTGGCTGCTGATAAACTGATGATGGCTCCCCGAACTTATTCTACACTGTTGTTATACCTTATGTCCGAACTTTTTGAGCGCCTGCCCGAAGTAGGTGACATGGACAAGCCAAAGCTGGTTTTCTTTTTTGACGAAGCGCATCTACTTTTCAATGATGCTCCCCGGGTTGTAATTGAAAAAATAGAGCAGGTTGTACGATTGATCCGTTCCAAGGGCATTGGTATTTATTTTATTACTCAGAATCCGATTGATATTCCGGATACCATTTTAGGTCAGCTTGGAAATAAAATTCAACACGCTTTGCGCGCATTTACTCCCCGTGATCAGAAAGCCGTGAAAACAGCTGCCGAAACATTCCGGCCAAATCCTTCGCTGAATGTTGAACAAGTGATTACTGAGTTAGGAGTTGGTGAAGCCCTGGTTTCATTTCTCGATGAAAAGGGAATTCCCGGGATGGTTGAAAAAGCTAAGATTCTTCCTCCACAGGCTCAGATCGGACCTATTACTACTGAGGAACGCAGCGGAATAATCCGTCGCTCAATAATTGCCGGCGTTTACGAAAAAGAAGTTGATCGCGAATCAGCTTTTGAAATACTTCAGTCGCGTATCAGCAACCAGGCGCAACAGGTCCAGGATGAAAAAGATCGTATAACCAGGGATAAAGAAGAAACCGAGCGTATAAAAATGGAAGCCCGCGAAGAGAAAGAAAGAGCAAAAGCTGCTGATTCAAGCCTATTTGGAAGCCTTTCAAAATCTGTCGGTCGCTCAGTTACATCACAAATTGGCAGCCAGGTAGGCCGTGCTTTGGTACGTGGATTATTGGGTGGATTGCTTGGCGGAAAAGGTAAAAGCTTCTTTTAACCTCAATTGTCTGAAAATATCAACCTCATCGGATTGAAACAAATTTCAGTCATTCATGAAAAAAGCGCCCCAAAAGGCGCTTTTTTCAGTTTATCATTTTCCTTGTTCTTATCTTATCAAAGTTGCAGTCCCGACTTTAGAGCTTTGCAAATGATCGTTGTTACCTACATTTTCGCCTTCCCAAACACTTCCATCTTTAAATTGGCCGGAAGCCCTCCATGGATACGCGCCCTCCGGCATCACCGTACCTTTAAATTTTCCATCCCAGCCTTCGAGAGGCCGTCCCAAATCATCCAGTTTATCGGTTTTCCACAATAAATTGCCCCACCTGTCGTACACTTCAAAGTTGTATTCAATCAGGTTTATACCAATGGGTTTTAATAATTGCACTTCAGTTTTCAGATTCTCGGGGGAGAATGCATTTGGTATAAAAAGACTTTTAACCATAAACTCATATTTCATACTCAGAGTGTCGGTGCAATCCTTATCATTCCGGGAAACTAAAGTGATATCATAGGTTCCGTCGTTCTCATAATTAGCAACAGGTTTGTCGGAATATGAATAAGTTCCGTTGCCAAAATCCCAGTAGTATTTAGTCGCGTCCACCGAATTATTGTCAAACTTAAGTTGTCCCTGCACATTATCATAGTTTTCGGTATAACTGAATAAACTGGTAGGCACAGTCCATGTAGTTACATTCTGGTTGATGGTATCCATACATCCATAAATATCCGCAACCAGAAGGTTAACAAGATAGTCGCCCGGAACAGTGAAAATAAAATCAGGATTCTGAATATCTGATTTCCCGGTTACGCCCGTGGAATTATAATATGTCCAATCCCATTTATCAAGAGGGGCAGCAGCAGCGACCGAAAGATCCACAAATGAAGTATTATTTCCGGCACACGATATAGAGTACGTATAATTTGCTTCAGGCAAACCATGCACAACCAATGACTTCCGGATAGAATCCATACACCCAATCGTGTTTTTAACAACCAATGTTATATCATAAGTTCCGGGTGTCTCAAACAGGTGCGACGGATTCTTCAACGTAGAAGTATCCAGAGATTCAGATAGTGGTTCACCAAAATTCCAGTTATAACTGACGATCTTTGTTCCATTCCCGGATGTCATATTTGTAAAAACAGCAGTCTGTTCATGACAAACTACACCGAAAATAAAATCTGGCAGAGGTGTTGGGTTAACATTAACTGACAGTTTCGCGGTATCACTAACCTTTCGGCCTTCAACAACCGTGGAAAGAATTAATTGTACTTTGAAATTCCCTGATGTAGCGTATTTATGACTGATACGATTAATGTAAGATGAGTATGCCAGGTGTGTTCCATCCCCAAAATCCCAATACCATTCATTCGTTGTATTACTGGTATTACTCTTGTCGAGAAATGTCAGAATATTATTCTGGCACGGCAATGTATCATAAAGTTGAAATGCAGCTTCTAAACAGGGTTTAACAAGTATACCCGTAACGGTAGTTTTGGATGAACATCCACTTGAGTTTACAATTATCAGGCTAACTGTATATTGTCCCGGAATTGAATATTTATGCGATACATCAGGAGAAGCCGGCGCTACAATTGTTTGTACCACACCATCACCAAATTCCCATGTCCATTGGCTGATAGTACTACCAACACTGTAGGATGCTTCACTAAAGAAAATGGAGCTGTCGCAGGCACCTTCTGTTGTAGTAAAATATGACACAGGTTGAGGCAATACCGTAATTTCCCTGTAAATCATTTTTGAACAATTATAAATATCGATGGCACTCAGGCTGACTGAATATGTTCCCGGTTGGTCATAATAGTGTGCCGGAGACTTTAAGGTTGAAATATTATTGGCACCTGATTTTGGATCGCCAAAATTCCAGTAAAAAGAAGCAAGTGTACCAGTTGAATTGCCCATTTGCAGAGGGGAAAAGTAAGCCGAGTCGAACAAGCAATTATTAGTTGCAGCAAATGAGAAATCAAATTCAGCTGGTACACACGCTTTCTTTACAATTGTGTCAACACAACCTCTTACATCTTTGGCTATTAAACGTACATCATAGCACGAATCGGCAGAATAGAAAATATATACCGGATCCTGAAGTGTTGAGTAATGATTGGCTTCGAACTCCCAGTTATAACTTACGATAGGTGCCTGCTTGTTATAAGATGAATCCTGGAAATAAACCGCTCCCTTGCCACATGGAGAAACCGTATACGTAAAATTCGCTGTAGGGTTCCCGAATACCTGTGAAGGTAAGGTAACCGTATTCTGACACCCATTTTGTGCTGTTACGGTTAGCTTCACTTCATAAACGCCAAGGGCTTTGTATATCCATGTTGGATTTTGCTGGTTGGATGTATCATTTAAATTTGTGTTAACACCAAAATCCCAGTGCCAGGCAGTTATGGGTACACCCGTTGAATAAAATGACTCGTCAGTAAATTCAGTGATTGTGCCCAGACATGAACTGTTTGAGCTAAAAAACGCGCTCGGCTGAGGCGAAATTGCAATAATTTTTGAAACAGAATTTTTGCATCCTGAAATTGTAACGATAGTTAAAATGACCGTATGATTACCAGTAACTAAATAGTTATGCACCGGATTCTGGGTAATATCATGAACTGTACCATCTCCAAAATCCCAGTTATAGGATGCTATTGAAGCAATATTTGTAACCGCGCTGTTTACAGTAAATTTTGTTGAACCTATGCAACTGCCTGACCAGTTAAAATCAACTGCAGGTTTGGGATTGATTACAATCGATTTTGAGACCGAATTATAACATCCTGATGAATTCCCTACTGTTAATGTTACAATGTATGTTCCCGGAGTATTAAACACATGATATGGATTTTGCAACCCCGAAGTATTATTGGTAAAGGATGAAGGATCATTAAAATCCCATGACCAGGTTATAATTGAGGGACCTGAATTAACATCGGATAAGTCGCTGAAGATAACAGCAGCTCCTGTACAGGAATTTTCATAACTGAATTTCGCAACAGGACCTGGTGAAATTGTGACTGTACGTTGCGATTTTGCTTCGCATCCCAAGGCTGTTTTCACAGTCAAAACGGCGGTATACGTATTGCCTGATGTATATACATGCGAAACATTTCCTGAAGCCGGCGCATGGATCAACGTATCCTTTCCATCACCGAATTCCCATAAATAGGAAGCAACAGGGCTTCCTGAAGATGGAAGAACGGAAAACGATACAGGATTTCCTGAACATGTTTGAGCCGCAATATCAAATAACGCTGTCGGAGGCGCAGCAATAACTACTAAATGTGTTTTCGTACTGTTACAGCCTGCCGTGTCAGTCACGGTTAAAGTTACTATAAATGTACCGGAACTTAGATAAACATGGGAAGGATCTATGCCTTGTAAAGTGTGTCCATCGCCAAAATTCCACGAATAGGATGAAATTGCTCCTGCATTTACAAATGTTGAACATACGAAATTTGTGGACCCGTTAACACAACCTGGTGTGGACGTGAAATCAACTACAGGCAACCCGTGAATAAGTACCTGCTTTACTATGGTATCAAAACATCCGCCACTATTACTTACAATTAACTGTACAGGAAAACTTCCTGCTGTATTATAAGTATGTGACGGTAGCTTCACCAAGGAAACATTATTTACTCCGGAGGTTAGATCTCCGAATTCCCATGCCCATCCTGTAATTCCACCTACACCAGGTTGCGATAAATCAGTGAATTGGGCCATTGAATTCAGACATGTACTCGAAACTGAAAAATCAGCTAATGGAGCAGGCAATATAACAACGGGTAAAGAAAGTGTCTTTTCGCAACCATCATTGGATGTGATTTTTAATGAAGCAATATAAGTACCGTATGAAGCATAAGTATGAAAAACGGATGCAAGTGTTGTCATTGTCCATGTATTCCCATCACCAAAATTCCATTCACTTTTAACTATAAAACTTCCCGGAACATTCGACAGGTTGTCAAATTGAACCGATGACTGTACACATACTGGTTGTGGAAATGAAAAACTTACAACCGGTTCGGAAGCTATAATAACAGGTTTAGATATCGTATTGGTGCATCCTGAAGTATCAACTACAGTAAGTTTTACACTATGTGAGCCGGCAGTTGTAAAGATATAAGCAGGATTTTGAAGTACCGATGTTACTCCCGATCCGAATTCCCAATACCATGAAGCAATTGTCGCAATATTCATCACAGTTGCATCCGGAATAAAAGTTACCGCTTTATTCTGGCAATTCTGGCTTGTATTGAAATTGACAGGCGGAGGAACGGTAACCAGGATTGTACGTTTAACCGAATCTATGCAACCATTTCCGTTTGTCACAATAAGCTTAACTATTGAATTTCCTGTAGCAACGAAGGCATGTTCCGGGTTTTGCAATGTTGAAAAATTTGAAGTTCCTGATCCTGCATCACCAAAATTCCATTGCCATTGCATTATGGCTAAAGCTCCGTTAAGTTGAGTAAGGTCGGTAAACGTAGTAGGAGTACCTGTACAAGATGGTGAGAAAGTGAAATTTGCAAGCGGATTGGAATGAATAATCAAAAGATGGGTAACTGTTGCACTGCATCCCGTTGACGAATTTATTTTCAGAGTCACATAATAAGAACCTGCCAATGCATACACATGCGAAAGATTTGGATCATCTGACTGGTTGATTACTTTTGTATTTCCATCCCCATAATCCCATTCCCAGCTGCTTATATATCCGGAAGAAATACTTGATAAATCCTGAAATTCTACGTTGGCACCCGCACAATAAGATAGGTTGGTACTAAATTGAGCCACAGGCAAAGAATTAACCTTAATTGTGTGGGAAACTTCATTCCTGCAACCCAATAAATCTGTTACCTGAAGGGTTACAAGATAATCACCGGTGGAAGAAAATGCGTGAGAAGTTATACCTGAAGTCGAGGTAACACCGTCTCCAAAATCCCAATGGTAGGAGGCTATTGATGGCAAATTAACAATGGAAGGATCAGGATTAAAAGAAACCTGTTCTCCCAAACAAGGTGTAGTATTCGTAAATTCCACGGGAGGACTTGGGTTAATAACAACCTGTTTTACGATTGAATCCGTGCAACCATTAAAATTCTTAATTTTAAGTGTAACCGTGTAGGTACCGGCATTATTAAAACTATGCGAAGGGTTGGGAAGAATGGATGTATTGTTAATCCCACTTGTTACGTCTCCAAAATTCCAGTCCCATAAAGCAATATTTCCTGCACCGTTCGCAAATGACGCATCAGTAAATGCAACAACCTGGTCTTCGCATTTGCCATCGAAATAAAAATTAGCTATAGGGCCGGGCGTAACGGTAACCGGCATGGAAATCGTGTTTTGGCATGAATTAACAGAATTTATTACCGTCAAAGTAACATTAAAGATTCCGTCAGTCGCAAACAGATGTTTTGGATTCGGAGAATCAGGGAGAAGGATTGTTTTTATCGGTGAGCCATCATTAAAATCCCATTTCCATTCTTTTATATAGCCATCCGGAGTGGTTGAAAGATCAGTGAATTTTATTGAATCGGCGGAACAATTTGGTGTATCATAAAAAAACGATGGAGCGGGAAGTTGTTGTATTGTTATAGTATGCGAAGCACTGCCATAGTGTCCTGCTCCGTCTTTGATCGTCAGTTTAACCGTATAAGTGCCTGGGCCGCCATAGGTATACAGAGGATTTTTTTCAGTCGAAAAATTCCCGTCACCCAATTCCCACTTCCATTCAGTAACAATAGTATTAATAGGAAGTACATAATCAACAGTGAATTGGGTAGGACTTCCATAACAAAAACCTGTATAGGAAAAGTCAACCGTTGGATTTGCGTAAATGGTTGCAAATTTACCCTGCACCCCAATAATCAGAAGGGTAAGGAACAGACTAAGTTGTATTTTGTTTCTCATGAGGAACAAAGCATTAAATCAGTTATTTGTAGTATGTACAAGCATTCTAATATATAATCACCAATAAGCAATCATAGCAATCAGGTTTAAGCGTTGGGTAATACCTTTACTTCTTATTAATTGCACTGGTAATGATTTGTAATACATAATTACCAAAACAATTTTATCATCTTTAACCGGTTCCGCCAGAAAGCAGATAAGCCATTCATAAAGAACAGCTTACCTGATAATCACAAATACCTAAAATATCGCCTGGTTAAATGATTTTTCCTTCTCGTTATTCAGAATTTTTTCAAAAGCTATCAAATTGAAGATATTTGTTGGGCAGCAAAAAAAAACAGCACGCTGATTTTTCAATCAGCGTGCTGTTTTTATCTGAAAAATAATTGATTATAATCCCTGCTTTTCTAATTCCTTCCAGACCAAAGCGCCGGCTCCCATAATGGCAACCGATCCCATTTTAAGGCTCGATGGAAGTATTTTAACTTTATTACGGAATATAGGAAGCAGAAAACGCTCCATACTCTCTTTTGTAGGCTTGAAAATATAGTCACCAGCTGCAACTGGTCCGCCAAAAAGGAAGATTGCTTCCGGGCTAAGATGGTGTACAGTGTCAGCTAAAGCTTCACCTAACAACTGGCCGGTAACTTCAAAAACTTCTTTGGCTAGTTTATCGCCTCTCTCAGCGGCATCAAATACAATTTTGGAATTCATATCATTGAACGGGATGGATGCAAGCTCGCTCTGGGTATCGTTGTATTTTGCCAGAAGTTCATAAACAGTGCGCTTCATACCTGTAGCAGAACAATAGGCTTCCAGATGACCTGTTCCTCCGCATCCGCAGGTACGTGTACCTCTGCCAATTGTTGTATGACCAATTTCACCGGCAAAACCATCGTGACCATAAACAAGATCTCCGTTAACGATCAATCCGCTTCCAAGCCCGGTACCTATAGTTATCATCACAAAATTCTTCATACCCTTTCCACCACCGAAAATCAGTTCTCCTAAGGCAGCAGCGTTTGCGTCGTTAGTGAGCTTAACAGTTTTGATTTCCGGAAATTTTGATTGAATCATTTTTGCAAATGGAATTACACCAACAAAAGGCAGATTGGGAGCATGTTCAATGGTTCCACTATAATAATTGCCATTTGGTGCACCAATACCAATCCCCATTACACCAATTTCAGGATTAATTTTTGAAACTACATCAATAGCTGATTTAATCTCTACTGCAAGTAAAGTAACAAAATCATTCAACAATTCTTCCGATATTATTTCACTCCCTTTGGGATTGTCTTTCTTCTGAGGCGTAGGCACCTGCGGTTGTTTCTCATAAAGAATATTGCCATCACGATCCACAATTCCTATTGCGGTATTAGTACCTCCAATATCAATTCCTATTGCTACCTGTTTCATGTTTTCTTGTTATTTGTGACCCCAAAGGCCATTTTATGTTTCAGTTTGATGCTATGTTTCTGTCGTACCCAAATAAAAAATCATGTAACTAATCAGTCTTGTAAAAATGTTTTTTTACCACAGATTACACGGATTACACAGATTTTAAACTGCTTTTAGCAGTTTTTCAATTAATTTCAATTAAAAATGATGAATAATTGTCTGTGTAATCTGCGTAATCTGTGGCATATATTTGTTTTTTATTACTTTAGACAAACTGATTAGTTACAAAATTATTTATGCTGACCGGAATTTACTCCCTTTAACAGCATAAAAGAAAATGTAAAGGTAACAAAGGGCCGGAACTACAAATGCCCATGAGTAACCTGAAACATCGGCAATTTTTCCCATGATCAGCGGAATTATTGCTCCACCGAAAATTAAAGTATTTATTATGCCTGAGGCAGTACTGAGTTCACCCGGATCAAGATCTTTAACTGCAAGAGTAAATATATTCGGGAACATAATGGAGTTAAACATTCCAATTGAAATTACTGCCCAGAGAGCAACGCTACCAGAAGTAAAGGCAGTTACAATTGCCAATGTTGCAGCTATCAGGGCAAAAACAGCCAATGAACGTCCGGCATTTCCTTTACCAAGTTGCATCATAATAAAATTGCCAATTGCCACAATCATGAATACTAATCCAATATTCCAGTTCCATTCGGTCACAAAAGAACCGGAAACAAGTGCAAGTAGCAAAACAGCGGCTGCGTATGAATATTTCTTTATATTGTCAGTAATGTTCGAAAGCATAATTGAGCCAAAAAAACGGCCTATCATTGCGCCACCCCAATAAATAGCAACATATTTAGCGGCAACAGCAGATTCCATTGGCAGACCGTCAATAATTTGAGTTTCTTTCAGATAATTCAGAATCAATCCTCCGGTACCGACTTCAGCACCTACATAGAAAAAAATCCCCAGAGCACCTAACAATACATGAGGATGTTTCCATACACTTTTTTTCAATTCAACAGAACTGCCTCCAACTTCGGGTAGTTTTATCAAGGCAATTGCAATTGCAACCAACACCACAATGACTCCAATAATTATAAAAGGCATCTGAACGGTTTCCGCTTTCTGCATAGAGGTAAGCATCTCGCTGGCACCTCTGAAAATAAAAACAGAAATAATCCAGGGAGCCACCATAGTTGCAATTGAATTGAGTGCCTGTACCAGATTCATCCGACCACCAGCCGATTCTTCCGAACCTAATGCTGTAACATATGGATTAGCAGCAGTTTGCAAAAATACCACTCCTGATGCCAACACAAAAGTAGCAGCAAGGAATAATGGGAATGAAGGGGCTTTTGCTGCCGGGAAAAACAGGAAACTACCAGCTGCCATAAGCAATAAACCAGCTATCAAAGCACTTTTATATCCGATTTTCTTGATATACAATCCGATTGGAATGGAAATAAAAAAATAGGTGATAAAGAATGAGAAACTAAGTAACTGAGCTTTAAACTCTGTTAACATAAAGATATCTTTTACCTGGCCACTGAGGGTGATAATAAAAGTGGTAGCAAATCCAAAAATAAAGAAAATGGATCCGATTACAGTCATTCCCAGACCATACTTTGCGTGTTTTTGTTCCATAATTGTTTGTTAAAATGGTTAGTTAAAAATAAATTTTAAAGTTGGGGCAATTTCTTGAAGAGATTGTAGTCGTCAGCTTTTAGGTTTAAATGAAAAGCTATTAACTGAACCAGAAAACCTAAGCAAATATAATTCTTTCTGCCTGCAATACAATCTCCAAAGATGTAAAAATAGGGAACTTAGTGTTAAGTTAACACATAGTGCATGGTTTTTTTTAGATTTTTATGTAAATAAAATATAACAATTTGAATTTCAGCTTGAAAATATATTTAAATTCATTGCTGATTTGGATTTGCAGGTAATTATTATTCGATATGAAAAAAAAATAATCAAGAATTAGAATGGTTCTCTTGGTAAAGAAACACAAATTTCAATTATTAAATCATCAGTTTGAGTTTGTGTGATGATGTTTATGTTGAAAATATCGCGTGAAGTTTGAGGTGAATTTAAAAAAGATAGAAATCTGATCAGGTTTTCTGCTTCTTCTTTTTTGCCGCGGGAAATAATACATTATTTAATATCAGCCTGTAGCCTGGCGAATTAGGAAAAAGATTCAGATCGGTTGGCGGGTCTCCAACCCTGTGTTCATAATCCTCCGGATCATGTCCTCCGTAAAAAGTCCAGGTTCCCTTGCCGAAGTCGCCGTGAATATACCTTGCCTCATCCAGAGCTTTGTTTTCGCCCATGATTATAACCTCCGGTTTAACACATTTTTTCACAAAAGCTGTAGTTTGTCCGCGGAAACCATGAATCACCTGCAAATGATTCTGGCAAAGCATAGTAGGAACCGGATCCCATTTGGCTGAAAAGTCGAAGAGTGTAAAAAAATCATTGGTAGCACTTACTTTACGCAAGGTATTTACATCAATGGATGATAATTCGTATTCATACGGATTCGTTACCAGGTTAAAATTCCTGAAAGCGAAACAATTGTCAAAATTCAGTTTTGACTGAGCTTTTTGGTCCATTCCATCACCATCAAACATCACATCACAAATATCTACTCCATCCGACGCTAATGCAATATCATAACTATCAGGTGCTGAACACATCGCAAAGAGATAACCACCACCAGCCACAAATTCCCTGATTTTAAATGCAACAGTCCGCTTCATTTCCGAAACTTTCTGAAACCCAAGTTTGGCAGCCATGCCTTCATTTATTCTCACATCTTCCTTAAACCAGGAAGCATTGTGGTAAGCAGCCCAGAATTTTCCATACTGGCCGGTAAAGTCTTCGTGATGAAGATGAAGCCAATCGTACATCGGAAGCACTCCGTTAATCAGTTCTTCATCATAAACAATATCATACGGAATTTCGGCATAAGAGAGTGCCAGGGTAACGGCATCGTCCCAGGGAAGCTTGTTTTTGGGAGAATATACGGCGATTTTCGGAGCTTTATTCAGTTTCACTTCATCCATATTTACTTCCGGATCAGCAATTTCCTGAAGAATAGCCGTGGATTGAGCATCAGCAATTACTTCACAATTTACGCCCCTGATAAAACACTCATTTTCTATTGTTTTTACATACTTAATCATAAAAGCGCCCCCACGGTAATTCAACAACCAGCTGACTTCAACATCCTGCTGAAGAATCCAATAGGCAATTCCGTATGCTTTGAGATGATTTTTCTGAGTCTGATCCATCGGAATCAGCAAATACGCAGCATGAGCTCTTACAATCATTAAAAGAAATACAATGATAAAGAGTATACGCTTCATTTTCAGTTTTTTTAATACAATCAAATCTCCTTCACCTTTAAAAACAAGCTTCATCAACGTTAATCTTATTTAACAGTTTTAGCAGAAGATAGTTCTTCGGAGTTTTAACGGATAAAACGATCAATGCTCGATTTTCGGATTAAAAACCTGGTGAACCCATATCAACATCATCATCCATGCTATTTAATCTGGATTGCATGATAACCGTATTATTGGCAGGCTGATCAAAACCGGTATTAGGATTTAAAGATAGCCCCAAATTATCGATGCTTAATCCTGCAACATCCTGGAAACGGGCAAACCTGGCTATAAACTGCAGCCATATTTCATCCGTTGCGCCATTTCTGTGCTTGGCAATAATAATCTGAGCCTTGCTTTCAGTTGAATTGCCTTCTTCATCTTCCATAATTTTATAATACTCAGGCCTGTATATAAAAAGCACAAGATCGGCATCCTGCTCAATAGCTCCTGATTCGCGAAGGTCGGAAAGCTGAGGTTTTTTACTTCCCTGGGCGGTGCTCCGGGTTTCGACTGACCGGTTTAACTGCGAAAGCGCGATTACAGGGATATTAAGTTCTTTCGCAAGGCTTTTTAAGGATCTTGAAATACTTGAAATTTCCTGTTCACGATTACCCATTCCTCCTTTTCGGTCGCCACCGGCAGTCATCAGCTGGATATAGTCGATAATAACCATATCAATATCGTACTGGGCTTTTAACCTCCGGCATTTTGCCCGGAGCTCAAAAAGTGATAATGCCGGTGTATCATCAATATATATAGGTGCTGTGATCAGTTTCGAAATACGGGCATTTAATTGTTCCCATTCAAAATTCTGTAATTGTCCCCGTCGTAAATTACTGGCCGACAGTTCCGCTTCCGAAGCAATCAAACGCGCAACCAGCTGATCAGCTGTCATTTCTAATGAAAAAAGCGCTACCGGTTTCTTAGATTCGACGGCAATATTACGCGCCATGGAAAGGACGAAAGCCGTTTTACCCATACCTGGACGGGCAGCTATAATAATCAGGTCGCTTCGTTGCCATCCGCCGGTAATTTTATCAAGGTCAACAAAGCCGGAAGGAACTCCAGACGAAACGCCATCGTTTTTCCTCGCATTATCGATCTGGTTCAATACTTTATGAACCAATTCCGGCATCAATTGCGCCTTCTTACGTAGGTTATTTTCGCTGATTGAAAAAAGGCTGCTTTCAGTTTCATCCAGCAAATCAAAAACATCAGTGGAATCTTCAAAAGATTTACGAATGGTTTCAGTCGAAATCTTTATGAGTTCGCGTTGGAGAAACTTTTGTTTTAAAATTCCGACGTGAAATTCAATATTTGCTGATGAAGCAATACGCGATGTAAGCTGGGTTATATAGAATGGGCCACCGGCTAATTCCAGTTTGCCGGTTTGCCTGAGGGCATTGGTAACCGTAAGGATGTCAACAGGCTCATTGTTATGGAATAAATTACTGATAGCCTCAAAAATAGACTGGTGCGATTCCTTGTAAAACGTTGCAGGAACCAACATATCAATAACAGCGGCTACAGCATCTTTTTCGAGCATCAGAGCACCTAATACCGCCTCTTCCAGGTCAATAGCCTGAGGTGGTAATTTCCCGTGTTCCTGAAATGCGTCCCGCCCGGTAGACGGTCTTTTTATTGCTTTTCGCGATGCCAGTGCATCCGTTCTTTCATTTTCTTCCATACGAGCCAAAATTAGCTATTTTTCAACCTGCTTTAGAATACCTTGTGACAATAATTTATTAACAATATGAAATTCCGGGGTTGAAGGGTGTTGGTCAAAGGCTCAAGAGTTCAAGGTTCAAGAGTTCGAGGGTTAAAAGGTTCAAAGGGACTATTTTCTATTTTTCTATTTTCTTTTTTCTTTTTTATGATTGTTCAAAGGTTCAACACTTCGACTTGCTTCGGCGAAAGCTCAGCAACCATCGCTCAGTGTGACAGGTTCAAGGGTTCAAGGGTTCAAAGATTCAATGGGACGATTAACGATTAACGATTAACGATTTGTTCAAGAATTCAAAGGTTCCAAGGGACTATTTTCCATTTTTCTATTTTCTTTTTTTCTGATTGTTCAAAAGGTCAAGGGTTCAAAGGTCAAATATATCACAAAAAAAAGACCGCCAAACATGACAGTCTTTTTTTAAAATTTGATTATCAGTTATTTAGCAACTGGTGCCGCACCCGGGTTGTTTTGGGGCATTTGAGCTCCTGTGGTGGCTTCAACTACAGTGCCAATTATCTTAAGCTGAATTGATGTTTCCTTTGCATTCGATATAACAGTGATGGTTTTGTTTATTGGGCCAATACGATTGGTATCGTATTTTACTTTAACTGAAGCTGATTTGCCTTTTAAGATGGGTTCCCGTGGCCATTCAGGAACAGTGCAGCCGCATGATGACTGAACGTTGGATAAAATAAGAGGCTCAACTCCTGTGTTTTTAAATTTAAATTCGCAGGTACCATCACCTCCTTTAGTTACAGTGCCGTAATCATGTGTAGTTTTTTCAAAAGTAATAACCGGGGCATTTGGATTTACAACAGCTTGTGAAGTTGCATTTTGCGCGAAAGCAGCTAACGACATCATTAATGTAACACCTATCGAAACAAGTACTTTTTTCATAGTTTTAGTTTTATTGAATTTATTTAATTTCTATTAAGAAAACCGACTGAAAGTTGAATCATAATGATGTCAATATTCATGCCACCACAATATCTGAATACAAAATTATCAATTAATATGGATTCGGGAAGAGATTATTTCTTAAAAAGTCTAAATTTGTTTAAAAATTAACAATACTTTATGAGACAATTTATTTTATTGAGTTCCGCATTTCTTTTCACTTTTGTGATTTTGTCCTGCGGAAGTGTTAAAAAAGCGGAAAATATGAAATCCAGTCAAAATGTATTAGTACCGGGGCCAAAAGCTATTATATACCTCACAAGAGAGGACTATTCTAAATTGGTTCCTGTTATCTTAAGTGATGATAAAAAAACAATTGAATCCTATCCTGATGTTAAAGATATATATTTTAATGGAAGCCTCGCCTACCCTACTCAACTTCACAAAGGTTACTGGCTCGACAACAGGGGAATAGGTGAAAATGTAGCTTTTTTAAAGCTGACATATGAAGAGTATTCGAAACTTTCGAAAACACCTTCGCCGGAGGAATTGATGAAGATGATACTTGATGCTGATCCGATCGTAATAATGTATAATTGTGGGCTTAGGTCGTCCTACCAAAATATAGGCAAAGAACTTAACACTAAGCTTGATACTGATGATTTTTCCACTTTTCTGAAAATCAAATAACAAAACCATATAAGTCTGTTTATGAGTTATCTATGTGATTTCTTCAAGCATAAAGACATTCAGATGCACAACTTTTAACAAAAAACATGAGTGAGCTACATATAATAATTTGTAGATATCTAAAAGTTAATTTAACTTTGTATTATTGAATTCCAGCAATATTGTTTTATTGCAACGGGAAAAACAAACATCACCAAAGCTCCACATAATTGGAAAATTCAATTCCGCTTGTCAAATTACTGGATGGTAGAAGTTTCTACTATGCCTTCCTTGCAGGTGCGCAGCGCATATTCGAAAACCAGGGACTTCTTAATAAAATGAATGTATTCCCCGTTGCCGATGCTGATACAGGCACCAACCTGGCCAGTACCATGCGCTCCATTGTCGACAGTCCGATACCTACCAACAATGTTAAAATGGCTGCCGCCGCTTTAGCTGACGCGGCATTAGTTGGTGCCCGGGGTAATTCCGGTATTATTTTCGCCCAGTTTCTTTACGGTTTCAGTAACGAGATTGAGAATGAGGAAAATATGACCGTTGAAATTTTTTCTCGTTCAATCACAAAAGCAGTAACCTATGCTTACGAAGCCATTGCAAATCCTATCGAAGGAACAATGATTTCGGTAATACGCGAATGGGCTGAGTTTATTAATGCAATGAAAGGGTTGATTGACGACTTCGTTGAACTCCTTATTAAAGCATTACAGGTTGCCAGGGAATCGCTTGCTGATACTACACGTCAACTCGAAGTGCTTGCCAAAGCACATGTTGTGGATGCAGGTGCCAAAGGCTTTGTTCTGTTCCTGGAAGGAATGATTGATTTTTTCAAAAACAGGCAGACTATACGCAGGCTGGCAATTCCAATGAACGATATGATCATGGAAGAAGTAGCGGCTTTTTCGCACGAGGAAATCACACACCGGTATTGCTGCGAAGCCATGCTTGCGCTTGATCTGCATCCGGGTGAAACCAAAGATACTATTCGTGAATCTATTTCTGGAATGGGTGATTCAATGGTTGTAGCCGGCTCTGAGAAACGCTTACGCATTCATATTCATTCCGATACTCCGATCAAACTTTTCGAAGCCATCAGCAAACGATCATCCATTACTTACCAGAAAGTGGATGATATGGTCATGCAGCAGGAAATGTCGCACAACCGCAAATGGCCTATAGCACTGGTAACAGATTCAACCTGCGATATTCCACAGGAAATTCTTGAAAAACACCAGATAACAATGGTTCCTTTAACCTTGCAGGTTGGGGCATCGCTATATCTTGACCGTACGACTATTGCCAGTGAGCAGTTTTATAACCTGCTTGAATCCTCTCCTGTTTACCCCACTACCTCACAACCTGCATACAAAGATTTTATCAATAAATATTCTTACCTGAGTTCGCATTACAATTCAATAATCGGGATTCACATGAGTAAAGAACTCAGTGGTACATTTTCGAACAGTCAGCGTGCGGCTAAAGCCGTAAGCGAGCAGGGTGGCAAGGAAATCAGCGTTTTAAATTCAAACAGGCTTTCAAGTGCGTTGGGACTTACAGTTCTTCGCGCTGCAGAAGCCATTGAACAGGGTAAAACGCACAGCGAAATTGTTTCAGCCGTTGATAGCTGGAAAGACAAAAACCACATTCTTGTTAGTGCTTTGACTGTGAAATATCTTGTAAAAAGCGGCCGATTAAGTCATTCGAAAGGTATTGCGGGTAAACTCCTTGGAGTAAGGCCAATAATATCTGTAAATAATGAAGGGAAAGCCATCACATTTGGCAAATCCTATTCTGAAAAAGGCAGCATGAAGTTGTTAATGGATGAAGCTAAGCGTATTATTGGAAAGGGACCTGTGTGGGGATATTCGATTTCACATATCCGCAACCTTGAAACTGCACAGGTTTATGCATCCCAGATGGAAACACTGACAGGAAAGAAACCTCTTTTTATTAATGATTGTAGTCCTGTATTAGGCGTTCACGGAGGCCCGGGAACTGTGACTCTTTCGATAATGGAAGTATAAAATCCTTTCTTAATGCACTAATTTAGAGTGCTTGTTTATAATTTATAAATTTCAGGCAAAAAAAAATCTCCCGGAACAACTCCGGGAGATTTTTCAATATTTACATTCATGATGTTATTCAAGTTCTTCAAGCTGGTGATCCGCAGCCGGACCGGCATCGGCAAAAACAATTACTGAATTGTCGGGATTGTTTAACCAGGCTGCATTCCTCAGTTTACTGAAACTGATTGAGCCGGTTATGTATTTTCGGTTCTGGCTGATATAGGTTTCTTCGATAGCAAGAAAATCGCGCCGGTCAATATCTGCCATATTTTCGCAGCTTACATAAATACGTAAAACATGATCGGTCGAAATTTGATAATCTACACCGGTCCGCGCTTTTTTATACTCGTATTTATATCCATAACGCAAGGCTGCAATATCACTCAATACAGCTGATGAAGTCGGATAACGGCCGGCGCCTTTGCCGTAAATAAACTGTTCGTCAGCTAACCGGGTTCCAATTATAACTCCGTTAAACTCAAACCTTACATTAAAAAGCTGGCTCCTTGGTCCAACAAAGGTTGGCAATACATAGGCAGCCACATCGGTATGATTTACACGGTTGGCGCGGGCTACAAGCTTTATGCTATACCCCTTTTCCTTCGCATAAACACTGTCAGTAGGATGAAGCTGGGTAATTCCCTTGCACATAATATCTTCGGGCTTCGAAATAATACCATAAGCATGATTCAGAATAATAGTAAGTTTATTGGCAGCGTCAATTCCCAGAACATCAAGTGATGGATCCGTTTCAGCAAAACCGAGTTCCTGGGCAAGTTTCAGAGCGTCATCATAGGCCATTCCATCCTCATTCATTCGTGTGAGAATGTAATTGGTACTTCCATTAATAATACCCGTAACAGAATTGAGCATATCATTATCGTAATATTCCTCCAGGTTGCGGATTACAGGAATACTGCCACAAACAGCTGCTTCGTAAAGGAAAGAAGTTTTATTATCAACCTGCAACTGAAGCAATTCAGCCAGGTGAGCGGCAATCATTTTCTTATTGGCACTCACAACGGCTTTTCCGCTTCCTAACGAAGTTGAAACAATATGCCATGCAGCTTCCGCGTCATCGATCAACTCTACAACAACATTGATTTCAGGATCATTCAACAGCAGATCAGCATCTGTAGTGAATAATTCTGATGGGGCATTCCGTTTTTTATCAGGATGTTTGATACAAATCCGCTTGATTGCAGCCTGTAATGTTGGCGTTTGATTTAAGACACGGTAGATGCCTTCGCCTACCACACCAAATCCAAACAATCCTATAACCAGTTTCTTTTCGTATGTCATTTTAGTTCTATTTATAGATTTTGTCTTTTTGCTATTTATTTTGTTTTAAGAGTCGGGAGTCGGAAGTCGGAAGTCGGAAGTCGGGAGTCGGAAGTCGGAAGTCGGAAGTCGGAAGTCGGAAGTCAGAAGTCAGAAGTCAGAAGTCGGAAGTCGGAAGTAAGGAAGTAAGGGAACCATTTTTCTATTTTTCTATTTTCCTATTATGCTATTTTGCTATTTTCCCTTCTGGAAAACGCTGACAGGTCTTTCAGACGCTGTCAGGTTTTCAGTTTCTTTTACTTTTTACCATTTTCTATTTTTCTATTTCCCCCCACTTTCTCAATCCAAACTCTCGCTTCCCGTTAAACTTTCCCAAAAGCCTGATCCAAATCACTGATCAGATCTTCAGCTGCTTCGATGCCAACTGAAAGTCTTATTAATGAATCATTTATACCTGAGACCAGGCGTTTCTCACGAGGTACTGACTTATGAGTCATTTGCGATGGATGACAGAGCAGGCTTTTTACACCACCTAGGCTTTCGGCCAGTTTGAAATACTTAGTTGAAGTTACAAAAGCGAGAGCGGCTTCTTCGGTATCATTTTTCAGCGAGAAAGAAATCATTCCGCCAAACAAACCATTCTGCTGAACTTTAGCAATTTCATGATTTTTATGTGATTTCAACCCAGGGTAGTTT
This sequence comes from Bacteroidales bacterium, assembly GCA_030654075.1. Classification (GTDB taxonomy): domain Bacteria; phylum Bacteroidota; class Bacteroidia; order Bacteroidales; family UBA4417; genus UBA4417. The sequence goes on from JAURYB010000128.1 coordinate 26,094, forward strand.
ACATGATCAACATCAGGATGTGAAGCCAGGAAATCAGCAATTTTAACCGCACTTTCACATTGGCGTTCAACCCGTATTGCAACAGTTTCTATTCCACGGATTACCAGGAAACAATCCTGTGGACCAAGTATTCCACCCGAAGAATTCTGAATAAATTTAAGCTCTTCGGCCAACTTCTCATCTTTTACAACAACCAACCCTGCAAGAAGATCCGAATGTCCACCTAAATATTTTGTACCGCTGTGCATCACATAATCAGCGCCCAATTCGAGAGGATTCTGAGCAATTGGTGTGGCAAAAGTATTATCGATAACTACCAAAGCTCCTGCATTATGCGCCAGGTCTGATATGGTTTTGATGTCTGAAATTTTAAGTGTTGGATTTGTAGGCGATTCGAGCCACACCAGTCTTGTGTTTTTATTCAGGTAAGCTGAAACATTTAAGGCATCAGTTGTATCAACGTAATGAATTACGATACCGAATTTCTGGTAAATATGTGTAAAAAGCCTGTAAGCGCCACCATAAATATCATCGACAGCTATAATTTCGTCTCCCGATTTCAGGGTTTTGAGAATGGCATCAATAGCAGCAAGCCCTGTGGCAAACGCAAAACCGTGAGTGCCACCTTCGAGTTCAGCGATAATTTTCTCCAACGCAGCACGTGTGGGATTGTTGGTACGGGCATAATCGTAGCCTTTGTTAACGCCTGGGGCTTCCTGAACATATGTTGCAGTCTGGTAAATCGGAACCGAAATAGAACCGGTTAATTCGTCAACAGGAATGGAATGGATAATCCGGGTTGATTTGTTCATGATATGTGATTTTGTTGATTAAACAATTTGATGATCACTTACCTGAAAGAGCTACCGGAAAGAGCATAAAAAAACTCTCCCGATAAGTCAGAAGAGCTTTGAAGATATAGCGGATACGATATCGCAAAACTAATTCCAATCTTATCTTTCCGCCATAAGCGGTTGGATGTGGCACCTTGTCCGGATAATATTGGACAGGTTGTCAAGGCTTCAAAGGTCCATTTCCCTCAGCCTTTCTTGATAAGTGATTGTAATAAAGAACTTCTGCAAAAGTAAAGAGATTTTTAATACAAACAGGAAAACGAACAAATTTTGAGTTTTTCTAAAATAAATTCAGAAAGTGTCCGGGAGAAGCAGACCTTTCCTTGTAAATCATGAGAAAAAATCTATGCCACAGATTTCGCAGATTTCACAGAATAAATTATTTCATTTTGAGTTCGTTTCAAGTATTAAAATACCGGGAGTGGTTAGCTATATGATGAATCTGTGAAATCTGTGGCAAAAATGAATAATCTGGCTGAGTGATTATGAGTAACTGTAGTGAAGCTATGAAATCGTTTATCAGACGTCGAACTTATAGACAGTCTTTTTGTTTAATACAAACTAAAATTCTTTAAACATGCAACGATTAACTTTAGTCTTCTTAGCTTTACTTTTAGTAACGGGATGCAAAAGCAACACGATAAAAACAGATAAACAGATGGATATAAACACAAGTGGAATAAAAACAGATACAGCAACTTTAGCGGCAGGGTGTTTCTGGTGTGTAGAGGCTATTTTCCAGGATTTAAAAGGAGTGCTTTCGGTAACTTCAGGATATACCGGTGGCAAAATCAAAAATCCAAGTTACCGCGAGGTTTGTGCTGGAATTACAGGCCATGCCGAAGCCTGCCAGATAATTTACGATCCGAAAGTGATTACCTACGATGAATTGCTCGAAGCTTTCTGGGCCAGCCACGATCCCACCACACTTAACCGCCAGGGGGCTGACCAGGGAACGCAATATCGATCAGCTATTTTTTATCATAACGACAAGCAGAAACAACTTGCCGAAGTATATAAATCCAAACTGAATTCGGAAAAGGCATTTGATAAGCCAGTTGTTACGGAAATCAGTGCAGCCGGGGCTTTTTACAAAGCTGAAGATTATCACCAGAACTATTATAACGAAAACGGGAATGCACCTTATTGCACTTTTGTGATTGTGCCTAAACTCGAAAAGTTCAGGAAAGTGTTCAAGGATAAGCTAAAATAAGCTTTTTAGCATACTCTTCTGAATTTGAATAAAGAAAGTTTCTCATTCTAAGAAAAAATATCATTGTTATTATTCTTAATGACAGATACATTTTATCTTTACAAACAAATCAAGAAAAGATGAACCAGGTGTATTCTAAAACCATGCATTTATTTAAAATACTGTAACTAACCAGTTTATTTAAAACTCTGACAAGCAATATATGCCACAGATTTCACAGACAAATATTCTTTACCAAGCAAAAACCTCATTAAAAAAAATTGCTGACAGCAGCATTAATCTGCGTAATCTAAATAATCTGTGGCAAAAATACTTTTACAGGAAAGTGATTAGTTATAAAATATTTATTCTACTGTTATTTATTCTTACCTCCTGCAATGAAACGGGAATTCCCGATGATCTCCAAGGTACATATAACGGCTAAGAGAAGGTAATTATCAGGTACGACAGGGGCGGACAATATATTTATATGGATGATTATGTAATGGTAAGCCTGATGATTGACAAATCAGGCGAAGTGATAGGAATGGTAGGAGACGCGATGTTCGAAAGTTGCAGTGTTAAACAAAATCGTGGCTGGATTGCCCGGCAACTTGGTATCAAAACTGATTTCCTGATTCAGGGTACGCTTAAAGGGAATATCTTTGAAAAAGATACCATTCTAAACAAAAGCATCAGTATTCCTTTCAATATTGAAAATGGCGAATTGAAAGGGAGCTTGATTCTGACAATAAAAGGAGATAGTTATCCGGTTATCAGTATTTTAAAGCTTCAAAAAAGCAAGAAATAAATTCAATTTCTAAGTTAAGCGATTCAAAACCATGCAAAAAATATCTCTTTTCATTTTGATTTTAATCCTATCCGGATGCAGGAGCAATCAGAACAACTCAGAATCTAAATTGGATACCCCTGAATTCTGGGCAAGCAGGTATTCGGAAGCGACTGATATCAAATACGGGGATACTGAACAACAAAAACTTGATATTTATAGCCAGGGCGAATGGATTGGAGAACCAAACTACTGGAAATCAGACAGTATTTCTCATAATACATTGATATACATTCACGGCGGAGGATGGCTTGGCGGATCAAAAGATCAGATTACTCCTTTTATAATTTCGTACTTACAAAGAGGGTGGAATGTTGTAAATATAGACTATCGGACCGGAGAAGGCACTGCGCCACAAGCTGTGGATGACTGCATGGAAGCTATTCAATGGATAGCCAGGAATGCCAAAAACTTTAATATTGATCCTGAGAACGTGGTAATTTCCGGTGAATCCGCTGGAGGACATCTCGCACTTATTACCGGACTGTTAAACAGCATACCGGGAAGCCACAAATATTATTCAGGTGATAGCCTGAAAATCAAAGCTATTGTCAATTGGTATGGGATTACTGATATTGCCGGCGTCGACAATTTCTACAAAAAGCAAAACCAGGAGTCGGATTATGCCAGCATCTGGGTGGGCAATCCGAAGCGGATGGACTCTATTTCGAATGCTTTTTCACCTGTTAAAAGGATCACGTCTTCAGCTCCACCTATTATCACAGTTCATGGCAAAAAAGATTCGGTAGTCCCTTACGAACAGGCTGTTACACTACATGAGTTACTTGAAAAGGCGGGTATCAGAAACGAACTCGTTTCTATTGATGATGGTAAACACCTTGGCTTTACGGACAAAGAATATCAGTATATCTATACCCGGATTTTTGAATTCCTGGATCAATAAAAGTGATCAGTAACCTATTCTGACTGGTCTATAACTCAAAAACCGTCTTCTTCCCTCCTGCTTTATAGAGCAGAACATGCGCATCTTCAATGGTAACCAGGCAGCCATAACGCACACTTTCAAGGTATGGTTTAATGACTTCGAAGAAAGCCTCAATCTTTGAACTTTCGTCAATTATTTCGACCACTACCGGAAGTTTGTCATTGGTTTCCCAAAACTTTGATGAGTGTATAACACTGCTGCTGCCGTATCCCATTACACCTTTATGAACTGTAGCACCTGCCATCCCGTTCCGCCTGGCGGCGAAAACAAGCATTTCGTACATAGGTGTGTGCTTCAGTTTGTCGGTTGAACTGGTATAAATCCTCAGAATCCTGACATCGTCATTGGTATTCATCACAATAAGATTTTAATAAGCATGATACCCGCAAATGTGGCTAACAATCCTATAAAAATACTGCTGCCGGTATATAAAAAGAAGTTGAACAATTCATTGTCGCGAAGCATAGCCATATTTTCGGCTGCGAATGCTGAGAAAGTTGTAAATCCGCCGCAAAATCCTACCGTTAATATCAATCGCCACTCCGTACTCATAAAATTTCCTTTTTCTGAAATCCCGTAAATAAGTCCTATCAGAAAGCAACCAACTACATTCACAACAAAGGTTCCATATGGAAAAGAAGATGGGAAATACGCCGCAAAATACCGCGAAGTCATGAACCGGGCAACAGTTCCCAGAAAACCACCTGTACCAACCAATAGTATTAATCTGATCATTTTAAGGTTTTTGGGGTTAGGATTTAGGGGTTAGTGGGAAATCTGGATTTAATATCCAAAATTAAGCCTTTTTATTGGAAATTTGTCCGAATGATAAGAATCTAATATTTTGATACAAACAGAAAATACAAACTTGCGAATTGTGCTGATCAGCGAGCGTATACTCAACCAGCAGTTTACAATTCACACATCCTTTATTTCTGCTCTTTGCCCTAATCTGAATTTCGAGTACTGAAATTGATAATTTTTACAATATACTATTTTCTTATTGATCCCCGACCTGAAGGTCGGGGCAATGGATTCCATCTTTATACTGATCGAGTCGAAGGGCACTATTTCCAGTTAACAATTTCCCATTTTAACTCCGAGCGATGAGGGCCGAATATTTGTAATCGCCTGTCGAAAGAAACTAATTTTCCATAATTTCCAGGCATTTCTCAATCTCTTTCCATGTACGTTCAATATCGTGGTCGAGACCTACACTAAAGCGAACCAAACCGGCAGAAAGGCCCATATCGTGCTGTATTTCTTCAGGAACTTCGCTGGAAGTACTTTTTCCTGAATTGCTGAACAATGTTTTAAAATAGCCTAAACTAACCGCAAGGTATCCAACATCATGCATTTCCATCAATTCCATAAACCTGGAGGCTTTTTCGCTGGTAAGCATATCAATGGAAAGCATTCCGCCAAATCCAAAATCAGGATTCATCAGGCGTTTTAATGTCTCATAACCTTTATGTTCCGGCAAACCAGGATAAGTTATTCTCAAACCAGCTTCTTTCATTTTAATAGCCAGGTACATGGCATTTTTACTATGCTGCTGCATGCGGATATGAAGTGTATGCAGGTTTTTCAATATACTTGACGAGCGTAACGGATCCAGGGCCGGACCTAATAACATGGCAGTTCCATTATTTACATCAATCAGTGAGCCTATAAACTCGTGCGAACCGCAGATGGCACCGGCAACGCAATCATTTTTACCATTAATAAATTTTGTCATGGAATAAACCACAATATGAGCTCCCAAAGCTGCCGGTTGCAGGATCATCGGGGTAAAAGTATTGTCAACAATCAGCTTGACACTGTGTTTGTTGGCAATTTCAGCCAAGGCCGGAATATCAGCAATCTGAAGCATTGGATTGGTCATCGACTCCGTGTAGATGATCTTTGTTTCAGGAGTGATTGAATTACGAACTGCTTCCAGATCAGTAATATTCACAAAAGTTGTCTTAATATTAAATTTAGGTAAGTAGTTCTGGAGAAAAGCGAAAGTTCCGCCATAGGAGGAGACGCTTGCGACAATATGGTCGCCGGCGCTGCATATTTGTAAAATAGTTGAAGTAATAGCTGCCATTCCTGACGCGGTCACCCAGCCTTCTTCGGTGCCTTCCATCGCGGCTAAAACATCCGCCAGGTATTTATTGCTCGGATTCCAATGCCTTGAGTACAGGAAACAACCTTCAGCTTCGCCATGAAAAGTATCAGACATAGTTTTAGCTTGTAAAAACGTGTAAGTAGCTGAATCGGTGATCGATGGATTTACATCGCCAAATTCACCAAACTGTTTCATTTCGAAAATTGCGCGTGACGGATCGTGTTTCATAGGACTATTTTTATGTGAAGTTACTGAAAAATTAATACTTAGATTTTGTTTTTGTTAATTGGACATATTTTGATTTTATGCAAAAATGTCCGGTTCCTTGTTCCGGGTGCCATTAAACAAGCACTTTTAAGATGATTTCGGGTTCCGTAAACCGGAATTTATTTTAACAATGCAAAACTATCAGATATTTGACAATCTGGCAATATATATGACATTTTGAATCTGTATATCCAATAATATTTTAATTTTGAAATATATTAAACCTATATGCTTTCATATTTAATTAATACATAACAAACCATGCAGATAAACTTTCATCTTGATGCCCTCGACCGCAGAATAGTAGAACAATTAATGAAGGACGCACGCATGTCGTATGTTGAAGTAGCCCGGCATTGCAAAGTAACTCATACAGCCATTCATCAGCGTATCCGAAAAATGAAGGAGGCAGGAATAATCTCAGGGTCGCAGCTGGTTTTTAATCATAAGAGTATGGGCTACTTAACCTGTGCCTTTATCGGCATTCAGGTGAATCTCTCTTCAACCAGTACGCATAATGAAGTTTTCAATAAAATCAGAGAAATTCCTGAAATTGTTGAATGTCATCATATTTCCGGAAAATATTCGTTGCTGATCAAAATCATCACCCGGAACAATGAGCATCTGAAACAAGTGATTGTAGAACAGATACAAGCTATTCCCGAAATTTCATTTACCGAAACCTTTATTTCGTTACAGGAAGGATTTTCGCGGCAATTGCCGATTGGTTGAGTATTTTATGAAAACATATCGGGAAGAATCCACAAAACACAATTAACTCATTATCAGAAATTTAATATTATCCAACCCGAATTAATTATTTTATTACTTTTGCCGAAAATTAATAACCCAACTATTTTAGTAATGAAAAAAATTGTAATCCTGGTACAGGTTATAGGCCTTACCTTGTTAATGGCTTGTAAATCAGGGGGTTCAGGAAATATTAGCAGCCTCGATCAACCTTATGGTGAAGAAAGTGGAATTGTTACCTACAAACCTATAAACAGAATGGGTGTTAAACTTACGCTGACCATGTATTTTGATGATTACGGAAAAAAGGAAAGGCGCGAAACCGTGGTTGCAGGCGATATGAATGGAATGGTATTGCGTCAGCATACAATTGATATCCGTGATGGGAATGTTATGTATCATTATGAAATTGAAAATAATATCGGCGGAAAGGACATGGCTAAAAAAAATGTTTATAAAACCAACCTTACTCCTGATATGTATGAACAGATGAATGTAGGAACATTGAGTAAAAAACTCAAAAAGCAGCTTGATTTTAAAGATGAAGGCAAAGAAACAGTTGCCGGTCTCGCAGGAATCAAGTATTCTGTTGTTCCTGACAGCGCTAATCCAACAAATCGCGTAACCCGGGTACATTATAAAAATATTCCGATTAAAGTTACGACAGGGCAAATGGAAATTATTGCTGACAAAGTAGATTTTGACGCAAATGTTCCAGCCGAAAAATTTGCTCTTCCAGCAGGTTATAACGTTGTTAACCAGCCTACACAACAAATGCCACAGGCACCGGCCGAAGCACCTGCAGAAGAAGAAAAAAAATAACAGAATTCAATTTTGATCCTATTACTACGGCCTGCTAAATGCAGGCTGTTTGTTTTTTACCTTCTGAAGAACTACATTCGATTAACAGTTTTTAGCGAAAAGCAGGGAACAATATGGGCCTTAACTTTGTTTTGTAATGAGATATTCAAAAGAAAACAGGCAAAAACCCGTTAAATATTGGTAAATTTGCCGCTCATTTAAAAATTCACTACATATGAATTATGATGTTATTGTAATTGGCAGCGGTCCAGGTGGTTATGTAGCTGCTATCAGGGCTTCTCAACTTGGTTTAAAAACTGCAGTTGTTGAAAAATCAGAACTCGGAGGCGTTTGCCTGAACTGGGGGTGTATTCCTACCAAAGCTTTACTTAAAAGCGCGCAGGTGTACAATTATCTGAAACATAGTGCCGATTACGGAATAACTATGGAAGGAACAGCTATAGCTGATCTTCCTGAAATGGTAAAAAGAAGCCGCGGAGTTGCCGATGGCATGAGCAAAGGAATTCAGTTTCTGCTCAAAAAGAATAAAATCGATCACATACAAGGTTTTGGGAAAGTAAAACCTGGCAAAAAAGTAGAAATTACGGATGCCGAAGGCAAAGTTTCCGAATTAACCGCTTCGCACATTATCATTGCCACTGGTGCGCGCTCCCGCGAATTACCAAACCTGAAACAGGATGGCAAACACATTATAGGTTATCGTGAAGCAATGACTTTGACTGTCAAGCCTAAAAGTATGGTTGTAGTCGGATCTGGCGCTATAGGTTCAGAATTTGCACATTTTTACAACAGTATTGGTGTTCAGGTTACACTTGTTGAATTTCTGCCCAATATTGTTCCTATCGAAGACGAAGAAGTATCAAAACAACTGGAACGCAGCTTTAAAAAAGCAGGCATAAAAGTAATGACTTCATCCTCCGTTGAAGCAGTTGAAATATCAGGCGATATCTGTAAAGTAACTATCAAAACGCCAAAAGCTAATGAGGTAATTGAATGTGACATCGTACTTTCGGCTGTTGGGATTGCTACCAACCTCGAAGGTATCGGACTCGAAGAAACCGGTATTAAATCGGACAAAGGCAAAGTACTGGTTGATGAATTCTATCGTACCAATGTTCATGGATACTATGCAATCGGGGATATAGTAAGCGGTCCGGCGCTGGCACACGTTGCTTCACACGAAGGAATTACCTGTGTCGAAAAAATAGCCGGATTGAATGTTGAAGCTATGGATTATGGAAATATTCCGGGATGTACTTACACCTCGCCCGAAATTGCTTCAGTTGGAATGACCGAAAAAGCCGCAAAAGAAGCTGGTTATGAGATAAAAGTGGGTAAATTTCCGTTTTCAGCTTCTGGGAAAGCCAGCGCTGCCGGTGCAAAAGATGGGTTTATCAAAGTAATTTTCGACGCGAAATACGGTGAATGGCTTGGTGCTCATTTTATTGGTGATAACGTTACCGAATTAATTGCGGAAGTGGTTGTTGCCCGTAAACTCGAAACTACAGCACATGAAATAATCAAATCCGTTCACCCGCATCCTACTATGAGCGAAGCTGTTATGGAAGCTGTAGCTGCTGCTTATGGAGAAGTGATTCATTTATAAGACGGAAGACGGAAGTCGGAAGACAGAAGTCGGAAGTCGGAAGTCGGAAGACGGAAGTCGGAAGTCGGAAGACAGAAGTCGGAAGACAGAAGTCGGAAGTCGGAAGTCGGAAGACGGAAGTCGGAAGACAGAAGTCGGAAGTCGGAAGACAGAAGTCGGAAGTCGGAAGACAGAAGACAGAAGACAGAAGTCGGAAGACGGAAGTTGGAAGTCGGAAGTCGGAAGACAGAAGACAGAAATCGGAAGACAGAAGTCGGAAGACAGAAGTCGGAAGACGGAAGTCGGAAGACAGAATTTGAAAGTCAGAAGACAGAAGTCGGAAGTCGGAAGACGGAAGAATAATATCGTTACTGCGCTAAAACCTAATCCCTAAAACCTAACCCCTTTATCTACATGGAACTCATTCCCACAGCAATCCCGGATGTAATAATTATAAAGCCAGATGTATTTGGTGATGACCGTGGCTATTTTTTTGAATCATTTCATGTTGAAAAATTTGCTGCTTTTGGTATCACTGAGCCTTTTGTACAAAGTAATGAGTCGCGTTCGCAAAAAGATGTATTACGTGGACTTCATTATCAGCTTGAGCCATTTGCACAGGGGAAACTGGTGCGGGTTATAAGAGGTGCAGTACTCGATATAGCTGTTGACATAAGGCAAAATTCACCAACTTTCGGAAAATGGGTTTCGATGAAACTTACCGGTGAAAATAAATGGATTTGCTGGATTCCGAAAGGCTTTGCACATGGTTTTGTATGCCTCGAAGATGATACGATTTTCACCTATAAATGTTCAGGATTGTATAACAAATCTTCCGAAGCAAGCATCCGCTGGAATGACCCTGAACTAAATATCGACTGGGGAATTACAAATCCCTTGTTGTCGGAGAAAGATGTACAGGCACCTTTGTTTAAAGATGCCAGGTTATTCTGAGTCCAAAGCTTGCGTTTACCGGAGGTTAAAATAACATTCGGTTCAATTAATAAATTATAAATGAGTAAAAGATTCATATTTATTTTTGCACTTGTTGCTTTTGCTGCTTTCGAAGGTTTTTACTATTCACGAAGCTCAGGGAAGTCGGCATCCGATTCTGATTATCAGAAAGCTTTTCTTCACAGTAATAAAATCTTCTCGTTAGTTTTGCCCGATAAAGCCGAATTCGCATCCGAAGAAGCCCCGATGGGCTTGTATTATGTCCGCGAAGGTCTTGACCGGGAATTGATGGTAAATACCTATTGGCATTCCTCAACCTTGCTGATGCTAAAAAAATCGAACCGGTATTTTCATCTCATTATTCCGATTTTGAAAAGGAACAACATCCCCGAAGATTTCAAATACCTGGCACTGATCGAAAGCGGTTTATCCAATGTTCAATCACAAGCCGGTGCTGCTGGATTCTGGCAAATAATTCCTGGTACAGCTAAACATTTTGGTCTTGAAATATCTGAACAAGTAGACGAAAGATACCACATTGAAAAAGCTACTGAAGCGGCATGCAAACTCCTGAGAGGATCATATAATAAATACGGAAGCTGGACTCTTGCCGCAGCAGCTTACAACGTTGGGGAAGGCCGAATCTCGAAAGAACTTGAGAGACAGAAAGCAAACAATTATTACGATTTGTATCTGCCCGATGAAACCATGCGCTATGTTTACCGTATCATCGCTCTGAAATTATTGTATGAACACCCGACTGAATACGGATACTTTATCCGTAAGAAAGACCTGTATCCTCCAATTCCCACCTACACCGTAACTATAGATTCGAGTATTACGAACCTTCCGGTATTTGCCAAATCTATGAAAATCAATTATCGTTTACTAAAGGAATTTAATCCCTGGTTACGTTCGGATAAGCTGACAAATCCCGGAAAGAAAAAATATCTGCTGACACTTCCAAAGAAAGGCTTTGAAGAATTCGATAAATTGCTGGCTGAAATTGAAAATGCGGAACAGATTTTTAACGATACCATTACTGCCGGTTCATTAGACAAATAGGAATGATTTTTTTTGAAATGGCATTTACTACTTATTACGTATGAATCAGGGCAGCAATAATCAAGTACCGCTTGAAGAACAGGAAATCACGCACCAGGAATATCTTGAAGTTTATGGCGCGCGGGTGCATAACCTGAAGAATATTGATGTAATTATTCCCCGCGATAAGTTAGTCGTTGTTACTGGTTTGAGCGGAAGCGGAAAATCATCGCTAGCTTTCGATACCATTTATGCCGAGGGTCAGCGCCGGTATATGGAAACATTTTCGGCTTACGCCCGGCAGTTTATGGGCGATATCGAACGTCCGGATGTAGATAAAATTACCGGATTAAGCCCTGTTATTTCCATCGAGCAGAAAACTACCAACCGGAATCCACGCTCTACGGTCGGAACTATTACTGAAATTTATGATTTCCTTCGGCTGCTCTATGCAAGAGCTGGCGAAGCATTTTCCTTTGTTTCGGGCCAGAAAATGGTTCGTTATACCGACACGCAGATTATTGATCTGATATTGGAAAATTATTCTGAAAAAACAATTTATATACTCGCGCCCTTGGTTCGAGGCCGTAAAGGCCACTATCGTGAACTCTTTGAGCAGATCAGGAAACAAGGATTTTTAAAAGTCCGTGTGGATGGCGAAGTGAGCGAAATCACTTTCGGAATGCAAGTCGACAGGTATAAGATCCATGATATTGAAGCCGTTATTGATACGATTAAAGTCAATGAAAAATCGCTGACCAGGCTTACCGCTTCTATACAAACCGCATTACGGCAAGGAAAAAGTGCCTTGATGGCAATGGAAGTAACAGCCAAAGAAGCAAGGTTTTACAGCCGGTTGCTGATGGATCCTGAAACAGGGATCGCGTACGACGAGCCGGAACCTAACAGTTTTTCTTATAATTCGCCTTATGGATATTGCCCTCGCTGTAAAGGGTTAGGATATATTTCGGAAATTGACCTGGTTAAAGTTATTCCTGATACTTCAAAAAGCATCAGGAAAGGAGGTATCGCCCCGGTTGGTGAGTATAAACCAACCTGGATTTTCAGACAGCTGGAAGCAATTTCACATAAATATCATTTTACACTTGATACTCCTTTAAGTGATATTCCGGATGAAGCCATCGAAACCATTTTATATGGCTCAGAGGAAGTTATTAAGGTTAAAAACGATTATCTTGGTGTAACTTCATCATACTCACTCAATTTTGAAGGGATTGTCCAACATATTCTGAATCAAAATGAGGCTGGTAATCCTGAAGGATTGAAACGCTGGGCCGAAGGATTTATGAATTCAGTTGAATGTCCTGACTGCAATGGATCGCGGCTAAAGAAGGAATCGTTATTTTACAAGATTAACGATAAAAATATCGCAGAACTTTCGAAAATGGACCTGGTGAATCTTTCGGAATGGTTCGATAATCTTGAACCACACCTGGAAGAGCGGCAAAAACTGATCGCTCACGAAATTATCCGTGAAATTCAAAGCCGCTTATCATTTTTATTGAATGTCGGTCTCGATTATTTATCACTTAACCGTACTTCCGGAAGCCTTTCAGGAGGCGAATCACAGCGCATACGTCTGGCTACTCAAATCGGATCACAATTAGTTGGAGTGCTTTACATTCTTGATGAACCAAGCATCGGCCTTCATCAGCGCGATAACCACAGGCTTATTGCATCATTGAAAAACCTGCGGGATACCGGCAACTCGGTAATTGTAGTTGAGCATGACCAGGATATGATTCTGGCTGCCGATCATGTTATTGATATGGGACCGGGAGCAGGAACTCATGGCGGACACATTGTTGCTCAGGGATCGCCCGAAACGCTGTTAAAATTAAACAGTGTCACTTGTCAATACCTCTCAGGCAGGAAGAAAATTGCGCTTCCACTTAAGCGTCGGAAACTCGAAAATGGCTTTCTTACGTTAACAGGCGCTACTGGCAATAACCTGAAAAATGTCGATTTAAAACTTCCTTTGGGCGTTTTCACATGCATTACCGGTGTTTCAGGGAGTGGCAAATCCAGCCTG
>JAURYB010000137.1 GCA_030654075.1 Bacteroidales bacterium
GGCTGTCACCAAACCAGTTAACAATAAAACCAAAAGAAGTAAGCCAGAGGAACTCCTTTCCCCAATTCGAGAGTACATAGCCTCCGCCTGCAATAAAAGCGCCTATAAGGCCTATACCGGTCAAATGGTCTGAATTCATCAATTTTGGAAGTCTTTTTGCTATCCATACCAACACTTTCTTCTCCATTCTACTTAAAATGGAAGTCTGTATTCTTACTGCATCTTTGTTATCCATAATGTTATTAAGTTTTATCACCAATTCTTAACTTAAGCATGGACATATTATAATCTTTCAGATTAGTGAAAGTATTTTTCACTTTATGGTCAAATATTACTGTTGATAATGTCATTTATGTATTATCAGTGGCTTTGTATGAGATCTCAGGTATATAAATGGCAGCATATATATTTTTGACCTAAATTGTATCTTCAACATTCCATACAAAAGCTCTTAGTCCCTGATCTTCAACTTTTTTATTTAGTTCAGAAAGTTTTTTTAACAAATCTTTTACTTTTTCATCAGGTATTATGGTAAGCAAAACATTATTTAATGATGGCCACGTATGTGTTCCCTGGTGGGGTTCACCTGTATCTGAACCCTGACCGTTTACATCAATCCATTGGGTATAACCCCGAATAAAAAGATTATCAAGAATATCTTCAACTTCTTTTGTTAATGCCTGATTATGTGAAATAAATACTGCTTTCATAAAATTTTCTTAGATCATTTTAAATATCAAAAAATACCGATTAATTTTTACCGTTTTTTAAATCTGCTTTTCGTTCCCTTCTCATTCTTCCAACTCCAAAAATTGTATAAATAGATGGAATCAGCACAAGCGTAACTAAAGTAGAAAAAGTCAGACCTCCAAAAATTGCAATTGCCATAGGTCTCCACATTTCGGAACCTTCACTTTTTGCTACTATCATTGGGATCATTGCAAGTATCATCGTTAGTGAAGTCATTAATACAGGCCTTAGTCGGGAACGTCCGGCTTTAACCACGGCTTGCTTCAGAGAGAACCCCCTGTCGCGTAACAAATTTGTAAAATCCACCAAAATAATACCGTTCTTAACCACTATTCCAATAAGCATAACTGCCCCGATTAAGGATATAACATTAATAGTGGTATTAAAAATATAAAGCGCCAGGAAAATACCTGTAAAAGCGAACGGAATGGAGAACATTATAATAAATGGCTCTGAAAGCGATTCAAATTGTGCTGCCATAACAATATAAACCAGAAGTACAGACAATAACATTAACCAGATTAGATCCTTAAATGAATCCTGCATATCTTCGGCGCTTCCTCCAAATTCTATTGAAATATCCCCGGGTATATTCATTTTAACAATTTCAGGTTCAATTTGCGCTATTACAGATCCTATATCTGTACCCGAAATTGCCGATGATACAGTAACAACCCGTACTTTATTTTCCCTTTCGATTAATGGGGATGAATAAAACTGCTTTAACTCAGCAATTTCATTTAGTTTGATAAATTTGCCCTGAGGAGTTGGAATACTTATACTTAGAATATCATCTGTTGATTCACGGAAATTCTCATCATATCGTACAATCACATCATATTCATCACCCTCCTCTTTATATTTTGTAGCAGTAAGTCCATTTATCCTGTTTCGCATTGCCGTGGCTACGGTTGCGGTATTCAATCCAAAAAATGTCATTTTTTCATTATCTAAAACCAACTGCAATTCAGCTTTTTCTTTATCACGACTGATTAAAACATCTTTTGTACCTTCAATTTCTTTCACTGCTGTTGCAATTTTTTCAGCCAGAAGATTTGTTTCGTCAAAATCATGTCCAAAGATTTTTACTTCAAGATTGTTTCCGCCACCACCCATCTGACTCATCATTCTTGTACTGCCAGGGTCAACATAAAAGGACTCAACCTCGGGAAATTGTTGAATATCTTTTCTTAATTCATCTGAAATCTGAAAAATATCCCTGTCGCGATCTTTTCTGTCCTTCATACTGAACGTGTAGTTTATTATATAATTCCCGGTTTGTGTAAAAAGAGCCATTAAACTGTTTTCATCTCCTGCGCCTGCACTGGTAGAAACTATATTTATTTCAGAATATTTTTTCATGAAAATCGAATCCAGTTTACGTGCGATCACTTTGGTTTCGTCCAACTTTACGCCTTGAGCAAGTTTGACAGTGGCAGATATGCGGCCATTATCTGATGCCGGCATAAATTCTCTCCCAATCTGAGTGGCAAGAAAAATGGACGATATAAAAATCAGGGCAGCAATGCCAATAACCATCCATCTGTGACCAACAGCCCATACAAGTATGTTTTCATACACATTATCAAGTTTTTTAAGCATGTTCTGTGAAAACCAGAATAATTTACCGCCAATGCTTTTTTTACCAGGTTCTTTTGCGTTTAAAAGTTTAGCGGACAACATGGGAGTAAGTGTTAATGCAACGATTAAGGAAGTGGTAATAGATATAGTTACTATAAACCCTAATGGTCTGAAAAGAATCCCTGTCAGACCACCTAACATTGTTAAAGGAAGGAATACAACTATAATAGTAAGTGTCGATGCTATTACAGCTAAAATCACTTCGTTAGTTCCGTAGATTGCAGCTTCCCTTGCAAAACTTCCAATCTCTAGTTTTTTTGTAATATTTTCAAGCACTACAATCGAATCGTCAACTACCAGTCCTATTGCAATAGCGATAGAAGATAGTGTTATAATATTTATAGTTCCACCCGATAAGTACATATAAATAAAACCCGCGATTAAGGAAACAGGAATAGATAGTGCAACGATAAATGTGGCCCGCCAGCGTCCCAGGAAAAATAAAACCACCAATACTACAAAAATCAATGCGAACATTACCATTTCCGAAAGATTATTGATTGATTCTATAGTATTGACTGAAGTGTCAAGAAGCACTTCAATTTTAACATCAGGAGGGAGTGTTTTTATTATTTCTTCAACTTTTTCTTTTACTTTATCAGCTACAGTTACTGTATTGGCATCAGATTGTTTCTGCACCATAACCCGAACGCTTTTTCTTCCATTGGAGCGTTCATCTGATTTAATTACTTTCAGACTGTCGCGTACTGTCGCGATATCTCTCAGATATACCGTTCGTCCGCCAGTGTTGCTGACAACCAAATTTTTAATTATATCACTGCTTTCGAATTCGCCCTGAAGCCTGAGAGGGAAGTCTGATTTTCCCATTTCAATGCTACCTGAAGGCAAATTCAAATTATTTGCAGCTAATATTCCTCCTATCTGTTCAACTGATAAATTATATGCATCTAATTTTCTTGGATCAACATCAACCATTACAGCTCTGACAGGAGCGCCTATCTGCATTATATTTCCGACTCCATCAATGCGATTAAGCGGTTGTATAAGTTTATTATCCAGAATATTCTGAATGGCAGCATAGCTTTCGTCAGCAGTAACAGAAAACATTAATACGGGGATCATGCTGGTGCTTATCTTAAGAATTGAAGGACTTTCAACTCCATCAGGTAAACTTCTTTCTGCCATACCTACGGCATTTCTTACCTCATTAGTAGCTTCATCTAAATTTGATCCCCATACGTATTCCAGTGTAATAACAGACAGATTATCTTTTGAACTGGAATTTAATTCCTTAAGATTTGTAAGCGAGCCAAAACCGTCTTCTAATTTACGTGTAATATTTTGTTCAACATCACCCGCGTTCGCTCCCGGATAAAATGTAAATACAGTTATTATCGGCGGATCCATTTTAGGGAAAAAATCAACCGGTAATTGTAAAAACGAAAAAATCCCAAAAACTACCACCCCAACGAATATCATGATGGTAGTTATTGGTTTTTTTACTGCGGTGCTATATAGACTCATAATTTGTTTTTTTAATTTTTTTGACTCAATGCATTTTGTTTTGTCTTCGGGAAAATATTATTTCGTAATTACAATAGGTGTTTGGGTTTCAAGTTTATTCTGTCCTACAATAATTAATTCGTCTCCTTCGATAAGGCCTTCTAAAATCTCGGTTTTATCATCTATAATTCTTCCGGTTTTTACAAGTTTTTTAACAGCAATGTTATTTTCATTGATAAACGCGTACATATCATTTGTTCCGGTTTGTTTAACTAATGCAATAGATGGAACCAATAAAGCAGAACCCTTTCCTAAATTAAGTTCTATTTTAGAAAACATTCCGGGGCGCAATTTTATATTTTCATTTTGAATCTTTACTTCTACGATAAAAGTTTTAGTTGCATTATCAATTGTAGGATATATTCTATAGACTTCTCCTTTAAATATAATATCCGGAAAGATGTCAGATTTAACATCTGCTTTCATTCCAGGGGAGATAACAGGATAATATTGTGATGATATACTTACAAGAGCTTTTAAATTGTTAATCTGGATAATTGATAAAATTGCTGGTTTGCCAACCGTAGCAACCGGAGCGCCGGAATAAATCTCTCCATCTTCGAAATATTTCCCTGACACAATTCCGCTGAAAGGCGCTTTCAGTTGGGTATTTTCCGAGAGAAAATCGTAACTGCTTTTTGCAATTTCATATCGCGCCTTTATCTGGTCGTATTGCTGATCTGCAATACTCTCTGTCTTTTTTAATTCTTCTAATCGTTTGAAATCTGTTTCCAGCGAGAGCATATTTATATTAGCTTGTTGAAACTGAGTGCGGTCCATTTGAACTAAAATTTGCCCCTGATTAACCCTGTCGCTTACTTCCACATTAATTTTTTCTATTCTGCCGGGCGATGCCGGTGCCAGATGAACTTCTTCGAAAGCGATAATGGTTGATGTGTATTCAATAGTTCGTGAAATTTGTTCTTTTTCGAGTTTTGTTGTTTTAACAATTTCAGTTTTAAGGGTATCAGCTTTCTGAACCTGCTCGTTACTTTTATTTGAAGTGCAGCCTGGGTTTGGTACAATCATGATTATCACCAATAATAATAATATAAGATTACTTTTTTTCATGTTTTATAGGTTTAATAATTTACAATTTAAAGGTTACCATTAAGTTTTCGTAAGGCAAGTTCCGCATCGAGGAGTTGAAACAAGGTTGTTATATAGCCTGACTCGGCAGATAAATAACTATTGTTGGCAGAAGTCAATTCAAGACTTGAAACAATCCCTTGCTGAAATTTTAGATTCATTTTTTCTAAAACTTCCTTTGCTGTTTCTATATTTATTTTTTGATTTTGATATTGCTCGAGCAGGTTATTAAGATTAAACCTCAATTGCTTTTCCTGTATAGTTAATTGTTTATTAACCAATTCTTTGGTGTTTTCGGCTATGGTCAGGTTTATTTTAGCTTGTGATAATTTCGAATGTCTTAATCCACTGGAGAAAATGGGAATAGATAAATTCAAACCGACTACATTTTTAGGCATCATATCAAACTTTGGCTTGAGTAATTTCTCAGTATAAGAATAATACGCACCTAATGTTGGCAAATAGCTTGCTTGTTCGAGAGATACTTGAGATTTTCTCATTTTTTCCTGTATAAAAACAAGATTGAAGTCAGTATTGTGCTCAATATTGAAAGGACTTACCATAGCAGTTTCAAATTTGCTTTGTTGAGAAATCTCATCTAATGAAGTAATTAATTTAATGTTCTCCCCGGCATTGACTCCTAACTGGAATCGAAGCATGTTATAAGCCATTTCTAATTGCCGTTCTGCTGCTTTTTGAGCGTTTTCAACAGAAGTTACCATAACAGATAGTTTGCTGACTTCAGTTTTTTCTATTATCCCGGCATTGGCAAGATTTTTAGTTTTCTCAAGAATTAATATGCTATTATCCCTATTTGACTCAATTATTTTTAATGTTTGTTCGGAAATTAATATCAAATAGTATGCACGTGTAACCTGTTCTTTCACGTCTAGTTCGGTTTTTTGTGAACTCATTTCGGACATTTGACTTGCAAGTTTTGACAATTGAAGTCCTACATAATAACTCCCGCTAAAAACCAGTTGGCTCACGTTGAATTTAAAATTACTTGTAGGATTAAATTCGATTATGGCAGGAGGAGCCGATTCGCTAAGTCTTAATTCAGCTTCTGCTCCCAGAAAGTTATTATAATCAGCACTTGCACTGATTTGTGGTAAACCGGCTGCGGTTGTTTCCCGGATTTTTTCTTTCGC
The DNA here is from genome assembly GCA_030654075.1 of Bacteroidales bacterium. GTDB lineage: Bacteria > Bacteroidota > Bacteroidia > Bacteroidales > UBA4417 > UBA4417. The sequence continues at coordinate 6,156 of JAURYB010000137.1, forward strand.
GGCCTGTGATGAAAACCTGGCGTTTTGAATTACTTTATTGTTTTGTAATGCATATTCAATGGCTTTATCAAGTGATAAAGTCATGGTACTATCCTGGGCGTAAAGAGGTTTTATTCCTAATCCCAATGCCGTAATAATCAAAATAACCTTAAATTTTCTTATTATCATATTCATATATTTATAGTTAACTGTTTATATCATTTTCATGAACTCTTTAACCTTGTCATCTAATATTTTATGTCCTTCAATAGTAGTTATTCCACGGATGTCGTTTACAAGTAACATAAAAAAGGTTTCTTTAGTGTACTGAAGATTTTGAAACTCAGACGGGGCATAGGCCATGCCGGATAATTTATTCATCTGTATTAAAAAAAGTGAATTAAATGTTAAATCATTTCTGAAATAACCTTTTTGAATTCCGGTTTTTATAAGTTTTTCTATTCTGAAGTATAATTCCTTGTCAGTGAAATCCTTAAGATTACAATATAATGGGTGCTGATATTTTTTAAGGCTATATACAAATGAAGAACTTAATTTCTCCATTATGGTTACTAAAAAAACAGATGCTTTTAATAGGCTGTCAAAAATGTCATCCTGAGAATCCATTTCTTTCTCTAGTCCATTATGAATAATAGAGGTAAGTTCATTTATGACAGCGTCGATTAATTCCTCTTTATTACTAATATGTTGATAAATAGTCTTTTTCGAAATTCCTAACTCATTTGCCAGATCATCAACCGTGACACTTTTTATACCATACTTAAGGTATAACTCAGCAGCTGTAGTAATTATTTTTTGTCTGTCTATCATTTATAAAACTTTTAAAACTTTTATACAGGCAAGAGTTTTGTTTTGTTTAAAAAAATTAGCTTTCAAAAGAATCAATTAATTCTATACCTTTGTTTGTTGCAATTCCTCTTATAAAATTGATAACCATATTCTTAAAAACCTCAGAACGCGAGTATTTATCTGTAGAAAAAACCTCGTTATCGACCAGCAATTTCATTTGTTCTAAAATTATCTTAACAACAATATCTAAATTGATATCCTTTCTGAAGATTCCTTCATTAATTCCCTTTCTTAATAACCGGTATGCCAGGTTATAATTTTTCTCATTCTGCTGTTTTGAAGCCATTACCCAGATTTCATTGTGATACTTTTTCAAATCTGAGAAGAATGCAGGATTCAATAAATTTATCGCCACAGCCCCACTCTGGATAAATGAACAAATTGCAGCTAAAACGTTTTGGGAGTTTTTAATAATCTCCTCGTTAACTTTGTATCTTTCTTTTGAATATTCCTCAAAACAATTGATTAATAGTTCATTTTTATCTTTAAACGTTTCGTAGATAGTTCGCTTAGAGATACCCAGTTTCTCTGCAATATCGTCCATTGTTATATTCCTGATACCGTATTGAAAGAAAAGGTTTGTCGCTTCTGTCAATATCCTTTTTCTTACATCCATAATTTATAATTTAAATAGGTCTGGCAAAAGTAAAAATAAAAACTATTGTAAATGCGAAAGTTTTGTTAAATTTTTATAAATTCTTCTATGATGAATTCAACTATTTGTTTAAGAGGATATTTGATGGGGTTTTGGATATAACTGACAGAAATGCCTAATATGACTGAAATAAAATAAGTTGTTTTAACCTGAGGATTGATTTTATTTTTTCCCTGGAAGTAGTCCGAAATCATGTTTCTAAATTTTGTTACAGATGCATTCTTATCTAATATCAGGACCCCCTTTTCAGATAGCTCAGGCTGGGTAAATAATTGAAAAACAAGCTTCCAGTTCAGATAATTTTGCTCTAATGATTTGAAAACATTTAAAATAAATTCTTTGAATTCTCTCTGTGTAAGTATACCATCCTTATTGGTTTCAAGGTATTCGAAAATTATGTTGAAACTACTTGTCAGAATTTCCTCAAAAAGTTGCTCTTTGCTTGAAAAATAATGGTACAAAAGCCCTTTTGATATGTTTGATTCTCTTGCAATATCAGCAACAGCAGTTTGTGCAAATCCCCTCTGGCTGAATAATTCAAGGGATTTATCCAGAATCCTTTGTCTTTGCAGATTATATTGAATTTTTCGTGTATTCATACAAAACCTTGAAGTTCCTCAGATAGTATTTTTGGTCTGTTCTTACTTCTTTTTCCACCTGCTTTTGCATTGACAGGCATCATGTGTTATTGTATTTTATATTGCATTAAAACTAAACATTTTAATGAACAATTGATGTCTTCATTGTGACATCAATCACTTTCATCTTTAGTGTTCTTTAACTTTTGGAAAGCATCCCGGTACTTTATCATTTCTCCGAACCTTTCTGGCGGAATATTAATGTACAAGCCCTCGGATTCAGTAAATACAGTACCTGTTTCATTATAAATTTTCCCTTTTGTTATTACTTTTTTCCCGTTAATCGATTTAACTTTTGCTTCAATTGTGGTGACTGTACCAAGAGGAAGCATCTTCCGGTATGCTACCGTTATTCTTGCTGCAACAACTGTATATCCGCGAATCCATGCGGATATTCCCATAACCTCATCAAGAACTGCTGCCATACTCCCACCATGAACAAATCCAGTCGGTCCTTCAGTCGCAGGTCCAAACCAAACACGCGCAATGAATGAATTATCACTGTCTTTTTGAAAGTACCTTCCTTTTATACGGTCATCGCTTCTATCTCCTGTAATAAAAGCGCGTCCATTACCATATGAGTCAGGAATTTTAAGTTCTGTCCATCCTTTTTCGCCAGACAATTCAGGAAGAGTAATGTCGTTTTTATCTTGATCGCTCATATACTAAAAACTATATTTCAGTTTAAACATAATCATATCATAGTCTTTCATCTTCACAAACAAATTGTCTCCTTTACCGTTAAAAATTACGGTCGATAAAGTTATTTCAGCATTATCGGTAGCTTTGTACGAAACCTCCGGCATATAAACAATAGCATAGTTATCTTTTATTTTATCCCAATCGGTGACAATAAAACCACCACCGATAGGAGCAATTTTAAGTTTGTCATTGAAAAACTTTTTCTCGTACCGTAAAAAGAAATAATCATTCAGATTTTCATTTCCTCTTTCGTGAATAAAACCGTGTAAGTATTGAAAATTAAG
>JAURYB010000144.1 GCA_030654075.1 Bacteroidales bacterium
TCCCCTGTCCTGTTCCCAGGCAAGGGCCACAGGAAGGAGCAAGAACACTGGCGTTAGCTTCCATGAAAATTCGTATCAAGCCTTCGTCCATGGCCTGCAGATAGATTTGCTGCGATGCCGGAATAATAAGCAACTGAAAACCATCGGGAACTTTATTCCCTTTCAGAATAAGAGCAGCTTCACGCAAATCATCAATGCGGCCATTTGTACAAGTCCCAATCATAGCCTGCTGAATTTTTGTTCCCTTCACTTCTGCCAGCGCCTTCACGTTGTCGACATTATGAGGTGCTGAAACAACAGGAAACAATTCATCCAGGTTGATCACAATTTCCTTTGCGTAAACGGCATCTGCATCGGCCCACGTTCCTTCTGCATCGGAACCGAGGTGTTTTTTCAAAATATCATCGGCTGGAAAAACCGCATTCTTTGCACCCATTTCCGAAGCCAGGTTGGCAATCGTCATCCTGTCGGAAATAGACAAGGATTTTACACCTTTACCATGGTATTCGATTGACATATAGTCGGCACCGCTTGATCCTATCATACCAATAATCCAGATCGACAAGTCCTTGCCATAAACGCCCGGTGGTAGCTTTCCGTTTAATGTAATTTTGATGGATTCCGGCACCCTGAACCAGGTTTCGCCCTGGCGCCACAAACCTGCTGTTTCGGTACGGTCAATTCCTGCTGCAAAAGCGTTAAAAGCGCCGGCTGTGCAGGTATGGCTGTCGCTTCCAACAATAATCATATTGGGTTTGGCATAATCACCCATAATCTGGTGACAGATTCCCTTGCCCACGTCGTGAAATTTCTTAATTCCCTGTTCTTTGACAATATCACGGATTTTCTGGTAATCATTGGCCAGTTCGGCACTTGTAGGCGGAGCGTTGTGGTCGAGTACGATGAGCAGTTGATCGGCATCTTTTACCTTTTCGCCACCCATTTTTTTAAAAGTATTGGCGATACTGGCAGTATTATCATGCGTTAAAATGATATCGGGCCTGCGAAATACGATTGCACCGGCTTCGGCACCCAGAATTTTCTCAGCAAATGTTTTTCCCATAACGTGTATATTTATCTGTTTATGTTTGTGTTACGAAATAATCAAACAATGAATTCAGAAGAAGTTTGAACCGGTAAATTTCTAAAAATTTAGTATAAAAAAAATAAAATTTTAATCTTTAAAAAAACTCCTGCAAAGTGAACTTTACAGGAGTTTAAAAAGGAGATTTAGAACCAGAATCCAATATCAATGCCCAGGCGAGGCATTATACCACTGTATCCATAATCAAAAGTGCCATTGTTATAATATGAATTACTATCAATCCTGTCATAATTAAATGTTTTTCTTAATCCACCTCCAGTGTAAACATCAAGATTTATCCGGTTAGCAAAAGAAAAGGACCATCCAAAAAGCATCCCACCTCCAAAAGCATCGAAAGAGTCTTTTTCCCAAACATCATTTCCATAGGTATCATATATTTTGATTTCCGTTTCAAAGTATTGATTCAAAAGGTATGGCGCAAAATACAGCCTTTGACTTGTCTTGGGTTTGATTACTGAGAAAACATGAAACCGCATTTGTGCTTCAGTACGCACACCCCATATTTTATTGTAGTCAGAATCCTCGAAGTTAAGCCCGGCAGCCAGGTAGAAACTGGTTGTTGGAGCAAAGTACCTTTCAAATCCCATTTGGAAAGTGTTCCGGGTAAACTCGGCAACAGACATCTTCAATATATTCTTGTATTCGGGGGAGTTGGCTGTTGCCAGTACCTGAGCGAATGCGCCGTAGGTTGAAATCAGTATCAGGATTACAAGGAAGATCTTTCTCATTAGATTGATAAAATGGTTAATGTTTAGAAGGAATCAGTTAATTATAAATCAACATGGTATTCATTATCTGAATTAATTAGTTTCATTCAATTTGATGCAAATATAATGGTTATTAGCGATCTGTATTATCATTAAGCGGTACATTTAATAATAGATTGCAAGAACACTTTTAGTAGGTGAAACGCCTGAAACGAATTATTTATTCAGAAACTTTAAATAAATTTGCTCTTGTCAATATTATGTGTACTTTTGCACTCCCTTATTGAAGGAACTTAAACGTTTTTTCATAAACCATTGGAGAGATGGGTGAGTGGCTGAAACCAACAGTTTGCTAAACTGTCGTACTCGATTAGGGTACCGGGGGTTCGAATCCCCCTTTCTCCGCCAGTTCTTTTTAAGATTAAAATTGTAGTTTTTTTTGCCTGAAATGTTTGATTTCGAAAAGTTAGAAGTATATCAACTCATGAAAGAACAGCACAACAAAGTGATGTTGATGCTTAGGCAAGATGCTCAGATGGACCGTCAGGTTCACGACCATTGGAAAAACTCTATGCTACTCGCTGTTATGAACCTGGTTCAGGCTTCGGCAAGAGTAAACAGTGTAGAGAAAAAAGATTTAATTACCGTATCCCGGGGATACATTTTTGAATGCTCATCTCTGCTCGACCTGGTGAAATCCACCAACGGAATAACTTCCGTTACCTACCAGGAGTTGTATGACAACTACGAGCGGATTTCGAAAATGCTGCTTGGAATGTATAAGAGTTTTAACGGTAAAATTGATTAAATAGTTCGGGGTATAGCGCAGTCCGGTTAGCGCACCTGGTTTGGGACCAGGGGGTCGTAGGTTCGAATCCTACTACCCCGACAAAATAAAAAAAAGCCACCTTTTTAGGTGGTTTTTTTTTGCCGTATGCTCGCCAAAATTTCCTCGTAATTCGGGTTCGGAAAAATAGTATTAAAAAAGGTCAGCTCATTAATCCTTAAAGACCAATCCCAAAGCTAATCCAGCTCTTATTTATTGCAGGATTATAAGCCAGTTTAATTTTAGCCTCAATATCAAACTTCTTTGTAACAGGGAATTTTCGCGCCAAACTTACGCCGGTATTTACAAATGCAGCCGATTGGGAATAATAACTTTCAAAAGGTGTAAAACCTGCAAATGCCTGCATATTTACCGTATAAAAAGTTGCATTATACGAAGGTTGAATATAAGTTGAAAAATAATTTTTCCCGTTGGCAGGGTTCAAATCATCACCATAAATCATTGTGGCTACCGTTAATGCAAAAGGATGTTTATCCGGTTGGGAATACGCCACATTAAGGTCGAAAGTATGTTTTGTTTTTCCTTGCTGGATTTCGAAGAACTCATTATCCGTAAGCGGCTTAACCGGACAGAAATAATCGTAAAAAGTTACAGTAAAACTTCCCAGTTTATAAGTAATATAGAGATCAAATTCATGATAACTCCCGTCAACTGATACCGCAGCCCATGCTCCTGCAGTAAAACCAGAATAACTATACCCGATTGCAGGTTGAATGCTTACCGAATTTCCATTATTGAATCCTCGCCATAAATGTTTAGTATACAAATCGACTGAAAAATCAAATTCATGCTTACTCTCTGCGGATTCTGCATGAGTTCTCAGAACCGAGAGAATAAAAACCGCTACAATAAGCAACACAAGTTGTTTCATATCAATCAATTAGCATATGTTGAAAAACGAGTGCAAAATTATAACTAATCTTTGAATAGACAATCACCCCTCATAAAAAGAATTGTTTAATCAGATAAAAATTCATTTTATTCATTATGCAAGAGACTTATCATTTTCCATTCGAATAAATCTCTATTTTTGAAAAAGCGTACAGAATCACATTATTACCAATATAAAATCTAAATTAAAACACATTGATATGAAAACATCTGCTTTAATCTTTTTCATAATCGCTGTAATTGGTATTATTTCTATATCCGGTTGCAATAATAAATCTGTTGAAAATGAAGTTGATTCAAATCTGGTTTCGGCTACAGAAAAGCTATTTGACCTAAAAATGACCGCATCTGAACGGGATTCAATGATTTCGATGTTAGAAAGCCAGCTTATAGATTATACAATTATTCACAGTCAGGCAATTGATAATTCCATACCTCCGGCTGTTTGGTTCAACCCGGTTCCATCCGGAGTGATTTATAATGAAACTCAAGAACCAATTGACTGGCAACTTCCGGCCAGTGTTGCTATGCCGCCTGATAAGGACGAACTCGCATGGTATTCAGTTGCTGATCTTTCGGTTTTAATTAAAACCCGCAAAATAAGTTCTGTTGAACTAACCCGGTTTTTCATCGACAGGCTGAAAAAATATAGCGATACGCTGCATTGCGTTATTACGCTCACCGAAGATCGCGCGATGAAACAAGCTCAGAAAGCGGATGAAGAAATCTCGCATGGTACTTATCGTGGTCCTCTTCACGGAATACCATACGGGATAAAAGACTTATTTGCTGTCGAAGGATACAAAACCACCTGGGGAGCTGCGCCATATAAAGACCAGGTTCGCAACGAAAACGCTACAGTTGTAAAAAAACTTGATGAAGCCGGCGCAATTCTGCTTGCAAAATTCTCTCTGGGCTCATTGGCAATGGATGATGTATGGTTTGGAGGGCTTACTCGTAATCCATGGGATCTAAACCAGGGTTCGAGCGGCTCTTCGGCAGGATCGGCATCGGCAACAGCGGCCGGGTTGGTTCCGTTTGCAATAGGAACCGAAACATGGGGGTCGATTGTTTCACCAAGTACTCGCTGTGGGGTAACCGGGTTGCGTCCCACCTATGGCCGAGTAAGCCGTGCAGGCGCCATGGCGTTAAGCTGGAGTATGGATAAAGTTGGCCCGATATGTCGTAGCTCTTTCGATTGTGCCTTGGTATTTCAGTCTTTATTAGGCTCAGATGGCATTGATCAGTCGGTCACAGATTATCCGTTTAACTATACATCAGCAATTGATATAAAAAAACTGAAAGTCGGCTACCTGAAATCTCTTTTTGACCTGAATGATAACCGGGTGAACGACAGCATTGCTTTAAATGTATTCCGGAATATGGGCATAACTCTAACACCTGTTGTTTTGCCCGATTCAGCGACTATTCCGGTTAAATCGCTGGCTATAGTGCTTGTAGCCGAAGCTGCCGCTGCCTTCGACGACCTTACCCGAAGTAATATGGATGATGAATTGAATCTGCAGGACAAAAACGCCTGGCCCAATATTTTCCGTTCGGCGCAGTTTATTCCTGCTGTTCAATACATACAGGCAAACCGGCTGCGCTATAAACTTATCCAGGAAATGTATGCGGTTATGAAACAGTATGATGTAATTATTTCACCCAGCCTGAGCGGAAACCAGTCATTGCTTACGAACCTTACAGGAAATCCGTGTGTGGTTGTGCCCAACGGTTTTGATAATAAAAACCATCCGACAAGTATCAGTTTTATAGGTAATTTATACGATGAAGCCACCTTGTTATCATTTGCCAAAATCTATCAGGATGCGACAATTTTTAACAAGCAGAGACCTCCGCTTTTCAAATAATTTCACTTGGTTCAAGGTTCAAATTTCCTGCGGCGTTTAAATGCTCAAACGTTTGTGGCGTTTAAAAGTTCAAATGGTTTTTTGAATGATTAACACAAAACACATAATAAAAAATGATTAAGTACTTTTCTCCAATCTGGCGGACTGTTTCAAAATCCCATTTTGCTTACTTTTTCTTTTTGTACTAAATGTTATATGCTTTTCATTCCTTTCAGAAAATGACTTATCCAGCTTATATAATACTTCAAAAGATTTTGAAATTATCCAAGATACTGTATATGTGAACATTAAGATATAGCTTGATCTTTTTTAAATAATAGACCTTAAAATAATTGATCGTTTTAACTTCTAATTTTTTGAACTTTGAACCTTAAACCTTTGAACCTTTGAACCTCTGAACCTCTGAACCTTTGAACCTTGAACCTTTGAACTTTCAAACCTTGAGCCTCTAAACTTTTTAACCTTTTAACCATTGAACCTTACTTGTCATGTACATTTCTGTACAAATACAAAAACCCCACAATTGCAGGGTTTTAGTTCTTATAATTAAAATGTAGTATTGCAGTAAGAAGTGAATATTTTTTTTATAATTAGGCTTATCTGCTTTCAGATTCAGCAGCAAAAGCATCAACCTGGCAAATACAGAATATACACTATTTTGAAAATAACCAGCTTAAAAAAAATTATCCAACATTCACTCTGTATGCAGGAGCCGTTTCCGCATGTTGCTCCATTTTTTCAAAATACTCCGACAATGTATTCAGCAACTGATCTTTACGGATAGGCTTTGCAAGGTATCCGGAGCATCCGACTGCATAGCATTTTTTAACATCATCAGGAAGAACAAATGCGGTTTGAGCAATAATCGGCAAACCTGGCCTGAGCGATGAAATCATGCTGGTAGCTTCATAACCGTTTATTATCGGCATATGCATGTCCATTAGCACAAGATCAATGTCCAGATTAGTTTTTACATGCTCTATAGCTTCTTTACCATTCTGAGCCCATAGAATTTTAACCCCGGTACGGCGAAGTACTGCCTCTATGTAAAGAAAGCTGAAATCAATATCCTCAGCTATAAGGATTGTGTGCTCTTTAAAATCAAATGGATAAGAGCTGTTGTTTACTTGAGTTGTTTCCATAGTAGTATTGATTACAATGTTAGTTTTAATAGTGAATGCGAAAAGTGAACCTTGACCTGGAGTTGATTCGACCCATAAATGACCGCCGAGTAATTCGACTATTGCCTTTGAAATTGCGAGTCCCAGCCCAAAACCTATAATCGGCCTGGCATCATTTGTATCAACCTGGCGATATCTCTCAAAAATAGCCTGTTGGTTTGCATGAGGTATCCCTATTCCCGAATCTTTTACCCAGAAGAGCATTTCTTCCCCGGCAAAATCGGCGCCGACTTCAATTCTTCCTACTGTTGTAAATTTTATGGCATTGGTTATAAGGTTCACAAGTATCTGTCGTAACCTGTTCGGATCTGAATCAATTTCCTGTTCTTTAAAGCTTGAATTCGTGTTGAAAATGATTTTAACATTTTCTGACTTTCCATAGGATGAACTTTCAAATTGATGCTTAAGTTCTTCCATTAAACTGGTAGGAACAAACCTGCGATTTGTAATTTCAAGTTTACCTGTTTCGAGTTTTGAGATATCAATCAGGTCGCTGAGTAATGAAATCAAGGCATTCCCGTTGTTTTGAATGATATTCAGATATCTTTCACGCTCATCATCGGTAAGATGTTTATCGGCAAGCAATTCGGAAAATCCGATGATTCCATTGAGAGGCGAACGGATTTCGTGAGACATATTGGCAAGGAAAGCAGTTTTATTAATATTAGCCGTTTCTGCTTGCAGGGCTGCTGATTCAGCGTGATACAGAGATCGTTTTTCTTTTGTAATATCATACGCTATCGCGTGATTCCGTATAGGGAAACTCCCATTATCATTCTGAACCGAGATATTTACTTTAAAATACCGTTCTTCGCCATCTTCCTGCACGCAACATATCTCTTCATTGAATTTTCCTGATTTAGAATATTCCTTTAGCGCCAACCTGACTGCATCACGATCTTCTTTTCGTACTGCTTTCAGCATTAAACCAGGCTTACCGATAACTTTGCCTATTGTGAAAGGAAGATTGTTGCGGCAACTGTTATTCAAATAGATAATCCCCTTATCATCCCATATCCAATGCAAAGTTTCCACATTTTCAATTGAATCAAAAAACAATGAATCTAGGGTTGATTCAGTATTTTCAGCAGCATTCTCCTGTTTGAGATAAAATATATTGATGCCATCAGGTTTGAAACCATTTTCGGAAGTGGCAGCAGTATACGCAACAATATTGTTATTGTTTTTTGAAATTAAACTTATTCCACGCGTTTGCTGAATTTCTTTAATTGTTAAGCGGCTCAGCATGGTAAAATTAATGAGAGAATCAGGACGGATCAATGAAGCAAAATCTTTTCCGAAAACATCTAATGGCTGATATCCTGTCATTTTGAAAAATGCCTTATTGGCAAACATGATGCTTCCTGATGTTATCATAATAATACCTTGTTCTCCAATTGGTTTCTTATCAGAATCATTAGTAATAACAGAAGAATTCTTTTTCGAATTACCATTCAATGTATCAAACGCATGAGAGGCAAAGTATACAAGGTTGCTTCCTTCGTTAGACTGGAGCTGGTTATAATGAAATCCGGGTAAACTGAATTTACCGGTGATGGAAAATTTGAATAAACTGGCTATCAGTAGGAAAACTCCGGATATAAATACCATTTGAACAAGCAAAGGCATCTCAGAAGCTATTGTAAGCCTGTAATAAACAAACCAGGAAAGCGGGAGAAGTAAGGTACCGGAAAAATCGTTAATAATCAATGCGATGATTATAACTATAATTAGGATAAGTGTTCCAGAGCTCAGATATTTACTTGAAGTTTTCAAAGTATGACGAGTTATATGAGTGAGACAAGCGCATTGGAGTATAAGTAGATCAGGCAAGAAGTCGGGTAAATTCAGAATTCTTTAGTAGTTTATTACTCTTAGAGGAAAAAGTAATAAGCCATATAAAAATAATTTATTAAAAATTAATTAAATCTCTGATATACAACATTATAACAGATTCGTACTTTTATCAAATAATTAGCTCAAACAGTGTTTTACCCGAAGCGCTTCATTAAGGGGAGAAATCAGAAATGTTTTTATATCTTTGCAGCCGTTTCCCGGCCTCGTAGCTCAGTGGATAGAGCAGCAGCCTTCTAAGCTGCGGGTCATAGGTTCGAATCCTATCGGGGTCACTTATATATACTGATTATCAAGTACTTATAAATAATACGTGCGAAAGTACGTGTAATTATTTTTATTTACTCTCAATTTTGCGCCCCCCTTAACGTGCTTTTTATTACTTTCGATCTGATTAATTCAGGCGCAAAAATCATATTTATTCAATACTAAATTACAATATTATGAACACCAAAGCAGAAAAATTATACAATATTCAATTAAGTGAATCAGAAATTTACGCAATAATTGAAGGTTTAGCGGAACCAGTTGCACAGGCTGCAATGACTGGTAACAACATTACGGAATTTATTGAAATGATTAAAAGCCACGCAAAAGCAAGGCCAGCAAAAGAAGAAGAAAGCCGGAGCATAGTTGAAAATTATACAACAATGAACCGTTTATTGCTATTTCATAGAAACGATCTATTAAATGTGATTGTAAAAGCTGAAGCAGCAGCAAAAACAATATAATTATACTGGAGTAGAACAAAAGCCGGGGCCAGTGTCCCGGCTCAATTTAAACCCTTCAAACATGAAACACAACGTAAATATAAAAGTCGATCTATTCCGTAAAGATAAAAGCGGAGGATTTCAGGTTAATAATTTACCGATTGATGCAAAAATAACCTTTGCCGGGGATCGGTTAAACTACTTTACAGGATATCGGATTGATAAAGATAATTTTGATCCTAAGCCTAAGAATGAAAATATGTATGCCAAAAAGAATACTAAAGGTTTAGAGGGTAAAAGGGTTATTCAGTACAATGATATAAACCAAAGGATCAGTATTATCAAAGCCACATTAACAACACTTTTTGCACCTTTGAAAGTAGCCCCGGAAAAAGCACTAATTATAAGTACATTGGATCAGGCATGTAGAAAAAGCGAACCGGCCACCACTGAAGCGGTAAATGATCCACTTATATTTTTACCGATGTTTAAACATTACGTTAATACCTCCCGACTTTCAAAGGATAGAAAAAAACATGCATTCAGCACCATTAACCACTGGCAGCGATTTGCAGACAAAAAGAAATTAACACTCACGTTTGATATTATCACACCGGACACCCTCAGAGCCTTTGAGAAGTTCCTATTATCTGAAAAGGTAGATATTAAAGGCAGCAAAGAAAAGAAGGCAGCAAGGGGCCTGAATACGTTACACACCATATTTGCAATTACTCGTACCTTCTTTAATCATGCACGTAAAGAACTGGCAAAGCAAGGTATTACAATTCAATACCCTTTTGACGTTTACAAAGTTCCTTCAGAGGTTTACGGAACACCCATATTTTTAACACTGGATGAAAGAAACAAACTATTTGATAAAAAAATAGAAAGTGAAAGACTGGCCCAAGTCCGGGATATTTTCATATTTCAATGTATGACCGGGGCCAGGGTAGGAGATATGTGTAGATGGACTAAAAGCAATATTAGTAATAATGTACTCAGCTACATAGCAAGGAAAACCAAAGAAGGCCACCCGGTAACGGTCACAGTGCCACTAACTGCAAAAGCTATTGAAATATTAAGCCGTTACGATATGCCGGATAATAGACTACTCCCTTTTATTTCAGATCAGAAATATAATGTTTATTTGAAAGAATTGTTTGTACTGGCAGAGTTAACCAGGATAATAACAAGGCAGCACCCGACAACCAGGGAGCCGGAAAACGTGCGTTTATGCGATATTGCAAGTTCACACATGGCCCGGAGAACTTTTGTAGGTAACATGTTTGGAAAAAAAGATAGTGCAATAATTGCCAGTATGTCCGGACATGTTGCCAATTCAAAAGCATTTGCAAGATATTACAACGTTTCAGAAGATTTGCAGCGTTCAGCAATTGAAGCGATAGAATAAAAACATTTATGGATCTTAAAAAAGCAGCAACATGGACAACGAGAAAAAAAACACACCTTTAACACTTGCAGATTTAGAGGCACACGAAGAACGAAAAGCATTTAAGGAAATGGAGCGATTTGTTCAAATTGAAATATTTGATAGAAAAATGGCCCAACTGAGGGAGCAAGAAAAAAAGCAAAAACCAGTTGAAGAACCTAAACAGTTTAAAGAATATTTTGCAGAAGGATATCAGGAAACACTCCCGGAAGCATTAAAAATTGCATTCGCTAAAGATAAGAAAACAACTAAAGTATTATTGATACACGCATTACAGAAGGAATTTTTAAATAAAAAAAAGGATGAGAATAAGCCTTTGTTACTTTTGGAAGGGGCTTTTGACAGTGTTTTTTATGATAGTATGAAAGCATATTTCGGTTGGCCTGAAACAGCAACTTATGTGTATTATATGGCTATTCTCGAAGACCCTGAAGGAACTAAAGCAGAAGCGAAAAGGGAGGATACAATGAAGCTTAACGGCCTATATAGAGAAAGAAAAGGCACCCTTGATAATAAAAAGGTTTGGCAGGTTTACCAAATTACAGAAAGAATTAAAACTATTTTAGAACGTATTGATATTTAAGTACTTATAAAAAGTTACTTTATTTTACTTTATTGTAAAGTAGAATAAAGCTAATGTGTTGATATTCAGTATTATACATGATTACCTTTGTAAAAAAAACGCAAAGGTATGGAAAAGATTATTGAACACAGAGTAACAGACAGAAAGTACGCTGAAGAACAAAGAACAGTGTACCTATCCGGGTATTACAGCCTTTTGGAGGCAGAGATTAAAAAGCTCGAAGAAAACAAAGTTTCTGATATGTCTAACCAAACTATTAACACTAAATAGTTATGAAAAAGACATTT
>JAURYB010000146.1 GCA_030654075.1 Bacteroidales bacterium
ATATTAAGTATTCAATTAACTTATTTTTTAATTAAATTCAATTATCATGAGCTGGGTCAGAGTCTACATCCATATGGTATTCTGTACTAAAAACAGAATCCACTTGCTGAATTCATCCGATTTAAGAAAAGAAGTATTTCAACATATTAAACAAAATGCTGCAAAAAAAGATATATGGCTCGATTGTGTAAATGGATGGCGTGATCATGCTCATTGCCTGATATCTCTGGGCAGAGAACAAAGCATCAGTAAAGTTGCTCAACTCATCAAAGGTGAATCTTCCTTTTGGATAAATCAGAACAAACTGACTGATTATAAATTTACATGGCAGGATGATTATTGGGCAGTTGGCGTCAGCGAAAGCCATATTCACTCAGTAAGAGATTATATCCATAACCAGGAAGACCATCATTCAAAAATACTCATTTGAAGAAGAAGTAAACGAGTTTATGGAAAAATATGGATGGAGCTTTATTCGGAAAGACGAAACTGATAAATAATATTAATAATTCTTTTGTTCCTCTTAAAGTACAACTACTTTAAAGTAATATCTGTTACGAATAATCCAAAAACAAAATCTTCTATATTTGTAAAAAACTTCCGGTGGATATTTGGGTAAAAATAATTATAGCCGCAATAGTATTGCATTTGGTGGTAGGTTTCGGATGGTTGGTATATAAACTCTCCCCTACTTAATAAATTTATTTACAGCGAATTAAAAATTTATTTTGTCATTTTAGATAACATTCATTTATACGTTATATTTGTATATAAAAAAGAATTAGTATAGAAGTATAATTTAATTAGTTGTTCCTTATTAACAATATAAATAATTGAATGTTAATAAGATAAAGCGATTTTATATTGTTTAATATTGCGGGAAATTGTACATTTATAGCATAAATACTGCAAATTATGCTAGGAAAATCACCCATAAAAAGCCAACGGGATTTGTTTCGGCCCATATTAGATGACTTTATTGATATGGATCATGAGTTGGTGCTTTTGGCTAACAAAATCGATTGGGACTATTTTGAGAAAGAATTTGCCCCTTGCTATTCTGACCAAGGAGCACCAAGTGTCCCTGTACGTCTGATGGTAGGCTGTCTGATGCTGAAGCATCTTTACAATCTTGGCGATGAGCGTATTCCAGAGGTTTGGGTACGAGATGTTTACTTTCAATATTTCTGTGGTGGGGTGTTTTTCGAGCACAAATTTCCATTCGATCCGAGTGATTTTGTTCATTTTCGCAACCGAATAGGAGAAGATGGTATTGGTAAAATATTTGCTTACAGCGTAAAACTGCATAGTAAGGAAGTACTCAGGAGTTCGAAATTTGTGTTGTCCAATACCACCGTGCAAGAGAACAACACGACCTTTCCCACGGATGCCAAACTGTGCAAGAAAGTGATTGACAAGTGCAATAAAATAGCTGATAAAGAGGGCATTAAGCAGAGGCAGCGTTACACCCGAGAAAGCAAACAATTGGTGCGCGACACGTACAATGGCAAACACCCCAAACGTGCAAAACAGGCAAGAAAAGCAAAGAAGAGGTTGAAAACTATAGCCAATATCCAATTGCGAGAGTTGGGACGCAAAATGAATGAAGCACAGAAAAAGCAGTATGCAGAAGACTTTGAACTTTACAATCGCGCTGTTAACCAGCAGAAAAACGACAAGGATAAGGTTTACAGCCTGCACAAATCCTTCACACGGTGCATCGCCAAAGGCAAGCCACACAAGCAGTACGAATTTGGCAACAAAGTGGGGCTGGTTACCACTGGCAAAAAAGGAAAGAAAATCATCACTGCCATCAAAGCATTTTTAGACAACCCCTTCGATGGGCACACAATAGAACCGTTGCTTGATCAAATGGACAACAACGAATTGAAACTACCGGAAGAATTGGTTTACGATCGAGGAGGTAAAGGAAGGGCTGAAATAAACGGGGTAAAAATCATAACGCCAAACAAACCAAAAGCAAGCGATACAACATACCACAAACAGCAGAAACGCAAAAAAATCAGGGCACGGGCAGGAATCGAGCCGATCATCGGACATCTGAAAACAGATTTCCGCATGGCACAGAATTACCTCTTAGGAGAAAAAGGTATACAAATAAACGCTTTCATGGTTGCAACAGCCTGGAATTTAAAGAAAATGATGGAAAAACTCAAGGAAGAGTTTTTATGTTATATTTTTCGGGTGCTTTTTCAGCATTATTTTTTACCTGTTGCCGCTTGAAAAACGAGTTATTAAGGAACGACTACTTAAAAGTAAGATACATTATTTCGCTTTACTTTTTAGCACATATTTTTGCCAGTATAAAATACGAATTATGTTTCTTTTGAAGTAGGAGCTAAAATTTAGTAATAAAATTAATCCTAAATATTATGCTAAGTTCTTATAAAGTTTTCATAGACGCTACTAGTAGAATTAAATATTCATCTTTTTATATTAAAGGACTATATCATGTTTTTGGGAAGAAAAATGTTTCATTCTCAAATAAATATTTTGATGACTTGAAAAGGAAGGAACAACCATATTCGTATGATCATTATATGGCATTTGTTATAATTAAGCCTGATAATATTACAGAAAAAATAATTATTGATTTTTGTGATCCAATAATAGTTCAAGAGAAAGCATATGAATGGTGTGATAAATATGCCAAAATCAATTTTAACGAATTACTAACGGATAAAAAATTTCATGCAAAAATGATTTCAATTCCGCCAGGTTTCGGTATTAAAATTTGGGGTTTATGGGAAACTATTTTTTACTGTGGTTGTAATTTTTTAAAATGTAAACTTGCA
>JAURYB010000150.1 GCA_030654075.1 Bacteroidales bacterium
CATCTATTAATTTAAGTTGAAAAATTACGTTAAATGCAAGCTATTACAACTTATCTTATGGGTATTTCATTGGCGGAAATAAAAACAATGCTGAAAATGCAGTCCTCGACCTAAAGTAGTTCAGCTATATAAGCCAGAGGGCGATCAGAGGTGCGACATTCAGCAAGAGAACTCCAACCTTGTAAAGTGCCATGCTGCCATAGTGAATCGCGTCAAAAACCTCAACCGAGAGACGGAACCATCGGCTATGAAGGCGGTACATCCAATCGTGGGCAAAACTGAACACAACAAACCATATGGTGAGAATCGCGTAGTTGAAGGCGAGACTGTAAAGCAAAAGTGCTTTGATGGCATCGGTATTCATCGCTGTACCTCGTGTTATTAAACGTGAAAACCTGATTATAGCTGAACATCAGTAAAAGAATTGCTCAGTATCATTCACCGATATCTTGCCCATTTATTTGGCTCTCCCTTAAACCTTTGCTCGGACTTTTCCATGTGTAAACATCGGCTGATAGCTGTTGAAGACAACGCCTTTGAAAAAGGCATTTTAGAAATGAGAGAATTAACCACTTTTACCTGCCCCGAATGTCACGGCGCATTGGTCAGACTATTCGAAGGAAACCTAATTCGTTTCCGATGCCATACCGGCTATGCTTATACGGCCAGCGCATTATTTTCCGGTATAACCGAAACTGTTGAAGATGTTCTTTGGCAGGCCATGAGGGGAATGGAAGAAGCCGTTTTACTATTGAAAAAAAATGGCAGAGCAATTTGCTAAAGACGGCCAATTAACAGAGGCTAAAATATTTAAGAAAAAAGCGGATATTATGACTGACAGAGCTAGAATTATTCATGAATCTGTTTTTTCTCAAGAACTTCTCAGTGAAGATATCGTGTCGAAAAACCTAAAGAAATAATTAGAACAGGTCTTCATGATAGAAGAGGCTGGAAATTACTCCTCCTCTTGTTCAAGAACGAGCTTTTTCAACTCGTCCTCTAACTCCCTATCTAACTCGGCAGTATCTTTTTTCACATGCTTTCCTTGCCGATATCTCAGTTGCATAGTTTTTGAACATTTATCATGATTGCCTTTTTCTCGTCGTATACCGCATACAGGGCAATACCAGCTAGTATCAAATAATTTATTTTTCTCCAATATCTAACTCCAAAATCACTAAAGCTCAGAATTGTAATTGTTTGTTCAGAGCATTTAAGCGCTTTAATTTCATGAGGTATTTACCATCGATCTAATCCAGTCTGACATCTGTAGAAAAATCAATAGGATTTCAAATTGAAGACGCTATAGAACAAAAATATTAAGGTAGGAAAGAAGGCAATAACCGCCAGAATAATCAGAATATATCGGTATCTATAGGCAGTCGACAATGGATCGTGAATTGATTTTTTTAAGAGGCTGAGCAAGTCATTTTTAACTAACTTTTCCATATCAATTCCACACAAATATTGTTGTAATCTTATCTGCATACTTCACGTTAAACACCCGTCCAAATACCTTTTGTCTGTACCAGAATAAAGGTAATTACTTGTATTGCTAAAAAAAGCAATACAACTCCGATCAATATCTTTTTCCAATGCTTCATCAGTGATCACCTCATTTGAAACAAATACTCATTTGAGAATAATTATAAGCATCCCTACATATTTATATAATACTAAATTACTATCTATGCATAGGAATTACCTATTGCTTAATAAACCAACTACTGAAAAGTTACCGTAAAAGCCAACCCCAACCTTATAGGAAAAGATTCTCTGCCGCTACACAGACCCATGTAATCGATAAGTAAATGTCAGGATATAGCAGCTAAACAAGCATGTAGGAGAATATGATCGATTTGTATCTCAGCTTTTATAACTATCCACAAAGTTTATTAGCTTAAAAACTGACCAGTAAGGTTACTTCAGAGAAACCGTTCCGTTGAGCCTCGCGATCAAATAAGTAATCCTAGCGGGATCAAACTCCAGCAAGCGATGAACTGCTTTAGCTTCCAGTCCGGTCGATTCAAAAAGTCGCTTATCAGCGAGTCGGATGCAATGCCCAGCTTCAGAGCTAAGGTGTCAGCGGTCTTAAAGCCAATGCCGTGAATATCCAGCGTTAAGCGATAGGGATTTTCCCTGACTTTATCGATCGCTTCATCGCCGTAGGTTTTGTAAATACACACTGATCGCGATGTACCCACTCCGTGCGATTGCAGAAAGACCATGATGGCACGGATGGCCTTTTGTTCAGACCAAGCGGGTAACACGTTGTTGACGTTTTTTACCAATGCCCTGCAATTCCAGTAAGCGTTCTGGTGTTTGCTCGATCACATCAAAGACAAGCTCACCGAAGACTTTCACTAATTTTTTAGCAAAGTGAGGACCGATGCCTTTGACCATGCCTGAGCCTAGGTATTTCTCAATGCCGTCTAAGGTGACAGGCGCAACGATTTTTAGAACGGTCGCTTTAAACTGCTGACCATGTTGACGATCATTAACCCAAACCCCCAAGCATTCGACATACTCACCGGCAGTCACACTCGCCGCTGAACCGATGACCGCTGGAATAACCTGCTAGTGCGGTTGCTTAACCAAACGCAGATATGGCTTTAGTGTTTTCCAACCTTCTTTAAACATTCCTTTTGCTTCCTCATCGGATACTGATGGGACAATAATGACATCTTCACCGTTTTTCCAATTAACTGGTGTAGCGACTTTGTGTTTAGCCGTTAGCTGCATTGAATCTAAAACACGCAGGATTTCGTCAAAGTTACGTCCCGTTGTCATAGGGTAGGTAAGCATCAGCTTAATTTTTTTGTCTGGACCAATGATAAAAACGGAGCGAACCGTTGCATTTGTAGCTGCTGTCCGGCCTTCTGACGAACCTGCCTCATCAGCAGGCAACATATTATAAAGCTTCGCCACTGCCAAATCAGTATCGCCGATCATCGGATAATTAACAGCACAGCCTTGTGTTTCTTCGATATCTTTTACCCATCTAGAGTGGTTATCCACTGGATCAACGCTTAAACCAATAATTTTACAGTTTCGTTTCGTGAATTCAGGCTCTAGCTTTGCCATATAGCCCAGCTCAGTGGTACACACCGGCGTAAAGTCCTTGGGATGAGAAAATAAGATAGCCCATCCATTACCAATCCATTCATGAAAATTAATGATCCCATGCGTTGTGGCGGCTGTGAAATCAGGTGCCTCATCATTTATTCTTAATGCCATGTTTATTCTCCTTTGTGCAGTATAGGGGCTGAAAAAATACTAAAGAAGGTATGCCGCGTCATTAATACGGAGCTGCATAATATCGGATATTACATGCCACCCCCAAAAGTTAGATAATTATTCATAGGTTAGCGAATGAGCCAAAAGTCTAATGTTCAAAACAACGTCCTTTTATTTTAACGACTTTGGGGGATACAAAAATACTCAAACATTAGATTAACTGGTCGTCCGCAATTGGCTGCTGAG
>JAURYB010000109.1 GCA_030654075.1 Bacteroidales bacterium
AATATTTTCAGAATGTTATCGTCAGTTATAATCTTCTATCTACTTGTAAGAATTTTTCTTTATTTGGTTATTCATAAATTGCGAAATAATAATATAGAAATTCTTTATGAATTTTGGCGATCTTTTTGTTTTGACTGCATGGCTTATGGAGGAATTGCAGCGTATATATTATTTTATAAAAAAAAGCAATATTAAAAGTTTTGTATGATAAATATTTCCAGATGTTTATTTACGTGATTACGTTTCTTCTGGTTTTAAGGATAATTCAAATACCATATATTGATTATAGACTGGAAGCTTGTCTGTTTGCAATTATAATATTAAATTTAGCTAGCAATCCAAATTCAATAATAAATCTTGAATTCAAAATCTTAAATTATTTAGGGAAAGTATCTTATGGATTATATATGTATCATTCAATCGCGATAATATTGACGATAAAGTTATCAATTTATTTTTCGATATAAAGCAATTCTTTTATTTATATTTTTAGTTTTCTATTAACAATATTGATTTCGTCAATTTCATATGAATTTTTTGAAAAATATTATATTACAAAAAAGAAGCAATACTCAAAAATATTAAGTGGAGATAATGCAAGATCAGACAACAAAAACATACCTATTACTTAAAGGATAACATAAATAAATAAATAAAAATGATATATAAAATCCCCCTTTTCGACCTTAACTTTGATGAAAAAGAAGAACAGGCTGTACTAGATGTTTTACGTTCAAAATGGATATCTACAGGGCCAAAAACCGCCGAATTTGAAGGAATATTTGCGGAAATGCTTAAAGTGGACCATGCAGTGGCCCTTTCAAATTGCACTGTCGCTTTACATCTGGCGTTGAAACTCGTAGGCGTTAAAGAAAATGATGAGGTTATCTGCCCATCATTAACATTTGTCGCAACTTGTAATGCAATTCGGTACCTTAACGCCATACCTGTCTTCGCTGATGTAAAAAGTATGATTGATTTAACAATTGATCCTGATGATTTAGAATGTAAGATAACAGCAAAAACCAAAGCAATTGTTGTGATGCATTATGGCGGCTTTGCTTGTGATATGGACCGTATTATGAATATTGCAAAAAAACATAATCTCAAAGTTGTGGAAGACGCATGCCATGGACCTTTATCCGAATATAAAGGCAAAAAGCTTGGAACTATTGGTGACGTAGGTTGCTTTAGTTTCTTCTCCAATAAAAATATCAGTACAGGAGAAGGTGGGATGTTGGTCACTAATAATAATGCTTATTTTGAACGCGCCAAATTACTACGCTCCCACGGTATGACATCCATGTCATACGAAAGATCAGGCGGACATTCTACTGAATATGATGTTATAGAACTGGGATTTAATTATCGTATGGATGACATTCGATCTGCAATAGGTATCGTCCAATTGAACAAACTTGAGATAGATCTTGATAAAAGAAAAGAAATAAGGCAAATGTATTTGAATGAATTAAAGGGAATTGAAAACATTATAATACCATTTGAAGATTATAAGGAATTTTCTTCCAATTATATTTTCCCCATTGTTTTGAAAAATTCCGATATTATAAAGAGAGATAATGTTCGCAAGAAACTAGCTGAAGAAGGCATACAAACTAGTATTCATTACCCTGCTGTTCATCGATTCTCTATATATAAAGATTTTTATACTGAACTGAAAATAACAGACTATATTGTAAATAATGAGATAACGCTTCCAATGTATTCAAATCTTAAAGAACATCAAGTAAAAACGATTTCAAATATTTTAAAAGATATAGTGTAATGATTGAAATCGTAACTCTTGAAACAACTCATATAGATTTAATCTGTAATTCTCTTTGGAGAAACCAACTTACCTATAATGAATATTCCTTCATCAGTGACAATCAATTAAAAGAATATTTAAGAAATAATTTAATAAAATCTTTAAGTAGTGATGACTTTTATTCTTTTGCAGCTATTACTGATGGTACTTTATCCGGGGTTATAAGTTGTAATAAGAATGATTTTGATAGCGATAATTTTAAATTCAATTGTTATCGTATAACTGAACTACTCATTTTATCAGAAAATTACGTGGAAGTCAGTTTAATAGTAAAAAAGCTTACATATGCTTTAGAACAAAAACTGGCTTCTATTTCCAGACCTTTTTACTTAGCTTACAGTTTAAATAATAACACCTCAAATAGTGCCCTTCTTTTTAACAGTCTTACTTCAAATAAATACCATTACATACACACTCTTCTTACTTTCAGTTCGCAGAAAAAAAAATTTGAGTCACTTGACTACTACCCAAATGAAAAACTAACAATTCGTAAAGTTAGGATGCATGATGCAAAAATCATATCCGAATTAGCTCAAAAATCCTTTAAGTATAGTCGGTTCCATCTGGATCCTTTTCTGGATAATTTCCAAGCAAGTCTTTTGCTTAAAAAATCTGCTGAAAACTCCATCTTGAAAGGATATGTTGATATTATGTTTGTTGCAGAAATAAATAATACAATAATTGGGTATTATAGTGGAAAAAAGAGATATATACCGGAATTAAACAAAACTATCGGCGAAGCAGTAATTTCAGCTGTAGATTCTGATTCAAGAGGACTAGGTGTTTTTTCAAAAATGGATAATCATCTTCTAAATTGGTTTGCAGATAATACTGATTTTGCAGAAATGGGTACATATCTTGTTAATTTTCCAGTACATAAAACTTGGATTAATAAAGGTCTTGGATTAATAAAGGGGATGCATCAATTCTCTAAATTCGTAAATAAATAATGTTTTTATATCCATCTATCAAACTATTAGATGGTCTAAAGGGAAATAAGTAACAATGAAATCGAAAATCAAAGAGCTATTTGTTTTTAAAAACAGTAGCATAATTTTTGCATTAAAGCAAATGGACAGTATAGGTCGGAAGTTGTTAATAGTTTTAGAAGACGATAAATATGTTGGATTACTATCAATCGGTGATATTCAGAGAGCCATTATTAAAAACATAGATTTAAACCTTCATGTTAGTTCAATTAATCGTGATGATTATATAATAGCAAATAAGTATCACTCAATGACTGATGTAAAGAAAATGATGCTTTATATCAGATCTGAGTTTATGCCCGTCGTAGACGATGATAAAAATTTAATCGATGTGTATTTTTGGGAAGATTTGTTTGGCGAAAAAAAAATTGAACCAAAGGCTCAATTTAACCTGCCTGTTGTAATTATGGCTGGTGGTATCGGTACACGTTTGCGGCCTTTGACAAATGTGTTGCCTAAGCCATTGTTACCAATAGGCACTAAAACAATGCTTGAAGAAATTTTCGAACGTTTTGCTAACTATGGATCTAATAGGTTTTATATTTCAATAAATTATAAAGCTGATCTAATCAAGTATTATATACAGAACCAACATGTGCCATATGACATAAATTTTTTTGAAGAAGAAAAACCTATGGGTACAGCAGGAAGTTTAACGATTTTAAAAGGATCAATAAATCAAACTTTTTTTGTAAGCAATTGTGATATCCTTATTGAACAAGATTATTCAGAGATTCTAAGTTATCATAAAGAGAATAATAATGAAATAACTTTGGTAGCAGCATTAAAGCATTATCCGATACCATATGGTACTGTTGAGACAGGTAAGAATGGAAAATTAATAGCATTAAAAGAAAAGCCAGAAATTACTTTTAAAATTAACAGTGGCATGTATATTTTAGAACCCCATCTTTTGAACGAAATTCCAGAAAATGTCTTTTTTCATATCACCCAATTAATTGAGAACGTAAAAAACCGAAATGGTAATATTGGGGTTTTTCCTGTAAGTGAAAGATCATGGAAAGATATTGGAAATTGGGATGAGTATTTGAAATTTTTTTAGTTTCAAAAGTGAATAGTATTAATAGTTGAATAAACTTCTGTGTTAAAAAAATAATTTATAATTACTATTGTAAACATCATCTATGAAGATTAATCTGTATTCTTTTAAATCAAATTATGGAATTCTTTTTGAATTGTATAAATCCTTTAAGTCAGATAATAAAGATATTTTCTTTTTAGTTTCGTGTTATTTTAAGCGAAATGACCCATCCATTAAAACTTACAATTCCTTTTTCTGGTTCATTCATCGCCTTTTTTTTAAGATACTAAAGCTTCTTGGTTTTAAATATTTTCAAGTCCGTCATTTTCAGGAGATTATTTATGATCGATTCTATTCATTTCAATTATCTGAAAGTGTGATAATTATCACCACAAATGGTTGGATTCCTCGTACACTAAAGAAAAATAAAGAATTAGGAGGTATAAACATTCTTTTAGCCGGAAATCCTTGTGATCTAGAGATATCTAAAATAATTTCTCGTGAAAGAGAGAAAACAGTACAAATTAGTGATATTTATAGTTATGAACCACGTTTAACTGCATACCATCGTTCACTAGAATTTAGTGATAAAATTATAATCTTTAATCAATATTGCTATGACTCTTTTATAAATTATGTAAATGAGACAAAATTAGAATACATTAACGGAATAGTATACTTAAACAAAGAAACTTATCCTGAAATCCATTTTGACAAAAATGAGATTTTTACTTTTTGCTATGTTGGATATACAATACTCTTAAAGGGGGTTCATGTGATATTAGATGCATGGAGCAAAATAAACACTTCTGATGCGCAACTCATAATAGGTGGCACAATTCAGGAAGATTTAAAGGATTATTTGTTTAGTAAAATCAATAAATTCTCAAATGTACATTACGTAGGGAAAATTGATGATTTAAACAAGTTTTATAGGCAATCTCATGTATATATTTGTAGTAGTCTGATTGATGCAGGCCCAAGGACAATTGTTGAAGCTATGTATTGCAAATTACCCATAATAGTATCAGAAAATTGCGGAAATTCGTATTTAATAGATAATATAACTAATGGGCGAATCTATAAAAATAATGATCCTACTGCACTCTCAAAACAGATTGAGTGGTTTTTGCATAATAAAGCAAAGAATGCCCAAATGGGAGAAAGTGCATACAATAGAATAACCAGCGAATTAAACAATAATACTAATTTTAATTCTGCTATAGCAGAAATTATTGTTAAAGAAAAAACTACATTTTAAACATTTACCATTTTAATTGTCATTCAAATTATGCGCATTTTTTTATTCGGTGAATATAGTGGATTACACTCAAATCTTCGTTTGGGTTTTAAAAAACTTGGACATGAAACACTCTTGCTATCTTCAGGAGATGGACACAAACAGATTTTTGGAGATATTCAATGTGGTAATAATTTTAAAATTAAATTTTTTAGAAATTTATTTAGGGCTTTACAATTCTGGTTAATATTACCTAAAATCCGCAACTATGACATTGTACAATTTATATCATATGAGTTTTTAGTAATGCCAGACATTTTAAAAGTGTTATATTTAAAACTTCTAAAATATTCAAATAAAAAAGTAATCATTAACAGATGTGGTGTAGATGCAATAGGAATTTACAGGTTTCTCGGCAACCTAAGGTATTCTCCACTACAGAATGAACTTAAAGAAGGACATTTTGATTCTATATCTAAGCAAATCGGATATGACAAGTTGAAAATTTCATTTCGACTGACCTCAATGTTTGACGGAATTATTGTCAATACTTATGAATACTATATAGCTCATAATCAATTAAATAACTTTACTGGGTCTATACCACTTCCAATTAAGTTAAATGCAATTTTTAAGCCGAATGTAATTATAAATAGGATAAAAATACTTTATGGAGTCCTTAGGGAAGACAGAAAGGGACATAGATATATTCAAACAGCTCTTGAAGATATTAGAAATAGGCATTCTGATGCCGTTGAGGTTATTATAGTTAGAGATCTACCTCTACAAGAGTATGAATTATTGTTAGAAGAATGTAATATATTAATAGATCAGGCTTGCTCATATAGTATTGGGATGAATGCCCTTTATGCTTTGTCAAAAGGCAAGGTCGTTCTTGGAGGAAATGAGCCAGAAGCAAACACATTTTTCGATTTTGACGTTCCTGTTGTAAATATTCTTCCTTGTAGTGAAGATATAATTGAAAAAATTGAATATTTCATTAAAAATATCAATAAAATCCCTGAAGTTGGGAAACTAGGGTATGAATACGCTAGCACGAAGCATAATGCCGATAAAATAGCAGATCAATATATAAAATACTATAAAAACATAATAAATGCTTAGGTTAAAAAGTATTCCTCACATCTTAATAGCCACCTATATTTTAATAACCTTTGGCTCGTATTTATCATTTGTCTATCCTTTACTTGTAGATTTACTCATACTAATACCAGTAATTTTCATTTTAAAACTGAGATTAGAATTTAATGGAAATCGACTTATTATTTTTTTTATTTTAACAATTCTTTATCTGCATTCATCTTATACCTTTGACATTGGTTTATTGCCTAGAAAGTATTCAGTTTTTGTACCTTTTCTAGCTTTTA
This sequence comes from Bacteroidales bacterium, assembly GCA_030654075.1. GTDB lineage: Bacteria > Bacteroidota > Bacteroidia > Bacteroidales > UBA4417 > UBA4417. The sequence goes on from JAURYB010000109.1 coordinate 6,488, forward strand.
TTTCAAGAAATGACTTATTGATCATTTATAAAAATTTTGTTATAATATTTATAATTGCTACTATTCCATCTTTAATAATATTAGTAGCTCATGTAATAGGTATCGAATCATTTATACCATCATATTCTTTAGAAGCTGGGCGTACTTTTATTATTTTTCCAGGAACTGCTTTACAACCTACTGAATATAATTCTATAGCTGGTTTATCTTTTTACAGGATTTCTGGTATTCAAGGCGAGCCTGGTGGATTAGGAGCAATATGTCTACTCATTTTATTGGCTGAAAAATTCAATTTGCAAAATAGAATCAATAAAATTATATTATTTTTGGGATTAATATCATTTTCTTTCGCTTTTTATGTGTTATCATTTTCATACCTCATTTTAGTTTATATTAGTTCATCTGAAGTTCGCGAGGGAATTAGAAAAATGGGATTGTTATTTGCAGCTGTAATTATTCTTATTGTTCAAAGTAGCCTCTTTTCAATTTTTATTAATGAAAGGGTCGAAAATATAAATATTGAAAATCCGCAAGGTAAAAACACTCGTCTTATTGTTTCCAATGGTACTTTTTTAGATTATTTCTTTAAACAAGATGTCCCCGAAATTCTCGTGGGCCGCGGAAATATGGCGAACGCTGCTGATAATGCATATTATGGTGCACAAGGGATAAATTACATGGCATACTTTTATAATTTTGGTATTTTGAATGTCTTATTATTATTTAGTTTATTGTTTTACCTTTTTTATAATGGGGCATTCATTGGACTTCTAACCTGGCTTATTATTATTGGTTATTTTTATCAAAGGCCTTCGATCATTAATAATGGATATTTTTTTCTTTTTTTTATCATTTCTATAAAGATTAATAATCTATGGTTAAAACGCAATTCCTTCATGAAGGGGGATAAAAATACATACTTATCAAAGAAATGAAATTATATATATGTTTTTTAAATCCACAATCTCAGCGAGTATCTATTACTTATTAAAATATTTTAACTATTTACCCAAGGCATATTCGCGAAAATCTAATACTTGTCAAAGATTATTCAGGTTCCTTATCTTAAAATTACATCAATTTATTCAATTTTGGTATAGAATCCATCAAAGAAAGTTAGAAATTAGTGCTAATCTGTGAAATATAACGAAGCATTTTCACCGAAAGTAATTTGTGCCAAAAATTATTCATTTAAGGGATGAATAGTTAAAAATATTTAAAATTCAAACCCTATTTTAAAATTCGAGTATAAATAATCATCTTCTTATCTTTCTACAATATGAATTTATTAAATCAAGAACTTTAATTTTTACTTATTATGATCACCACATTTTTTAATGGTTACGATCATTTGAATAAATTAGTAATATGAACTATTAATATTCCATTAATATTTTCCTAGCTGTATTCTTTTTAAAAAGAATGATCTTAAACCTTTAATAAACTAAATATGACAGATAAATTTCTTATTACTAATTACACGAATGAAATACCAGCCATAATAAAGGATTTGTCATTGATTCGACATAATCATGGTATTAAAGTATATTCCAAGTTAAATTATTTCGAATTTGATAATATCATAATATTAATAGATGGTTTTGTTGTACCACGTAACAAGATTTTTAATCAATATAAACAATTTGAACAATATGAATTAGTATATAGGCTATATAAAAAATACGGAGAGATTTTTGCTAGCTATATCAAAGGTTTTTTTTGTATTGCAATAATAGATAATGATATTGCTCTTCTTGTTAATGATATTCATTCTGTTAAACGTTGTTATATTGGGCATAAAGAAGAAAGCACGTTTATCTCGAATGATTTAAAATCACTTTCAAGTTTCATAAATTTTAATTTCAATAAGAATGCACCAATAATTCAAGCAACACTTCAACATTTTGTAAAGGGGATGACCCTATTTGATAACATTTCTTACAGTGAACCATCTAGTATAATAACGCTAAATTCACATAATTTTGTTAATAGAAAATATTTTAGTCCATCTGATTTAATTAAATTGGATCGTTCACAAACAAATAGAAAAGATTTTATTGAGATATTCAAAAACTCAATAAGTAATTATATTGAATATCTTAATCCTAAGTTAATATCAACTACATTGACAGGAGGTCGTGATACACGTACTATTCTTTCCGTACTGATAAACTTAGGAATTGAGCCCCACTGTTTCACATTTGGATTACCAACAGGAACTGATGTAAACACGGCAAAAATTGTTTCCAATAAATGCGGCTTATCATTCTCAAACCATTATATAGAAGACTTAAATTCAAAAACGTATGGTTCATTAGTTAATGAAATTATTAGTCTAGGTAAGCCGCATATTAATCTACATCGTGCTCATAGACTTGATGCCATTCAAAAAGAAAATATGATTGCAAACGGGAATCTTGAAATGGTTTTTGTTGGAGCAATGGGGGGAGACTATATAATGGGTGAACATTTCAACGACTATATTTTAACTGAATTTCTCCGAAGGTTCTTAACAGAGAACACGTCAGAGCGAATAATCATTTCTGATATTCTCAATAAGCACTCCGTTAGGTTTGACAATAATACAATTGATTTCATTATAGCATATTTAGAGTCAGTTGAACTATATCACAATAAGTTCAATAAAAACGTAGAGTTCAACTTAGTTCATAACATAATTGGCTGTTCCCATGATATTCAAGATATAGATCTGTTTTTAGAACAAAGTAAATATGTTATTGCTCCATTTATGGATATTGATATAATTGAAGCACTATTTAGTTCCCAAATGTCATTATTCTCTAATACTCGACACACTAAAAATCCGTTTAAAAGATTGATAGGTGGAGAATTACAATGTCAAATAATAAAACAATTTGCACCGAAATTGGCTAATGTTCCATTTGCAAATCTATACACACCAAATGATGTTCTTGGCAATAGATATCTTTATATACTAAAAAGAATTTATTTGCAAAGTACAAAAGCACCGACAAATCCAACATTTAGATATGATTTTTGGTTTCAAGACTTTATAAATGAACATTTAACATCAAATGAGGAATTTATTAGCCAATTTTACAACTATAACATTTTAAAAGAAGATTTTAAAATGTTAAATCATAAGTCAATTGAGGGTTATTGGCATAAATATACAAATCCAATAAATCTCTCATTATACCTAAATAATTTAAAATAAAAACACATGAAATTAGCGATTCTCAAAAACGAATTAGACGATAGTCATTTGAACTGGGAACAAGCTTGTATCCAATTTTCAATAGATTATAGTATTATTGATTTAACAAAATCAGATTGGCTGGATAAATTAATGTTAAACAATTTTGACGCTCTGCTTGCATGCCCTTCAGGTCGTGAAAGCCTTTACAAGCAACTTTATGATGAACGAATATATATACTTGAGAGCTGTCTAAAACATTTAGTTTATCCCAGTTTTAAAGAAATTTCAATTCATGAAAATAAAAGATTCTTGTCTTATTGGCTTAAAGCAAATAAAATTAATCACCCCCTTACAAAAATCTTTTACAACAGAAGTGAAGCAAAATCATTCGCAGAGATCACAACATTTCCAATAGTAGGAAAATTCAATATAGGTGCATCAGGTAAAGGTGTTCAAATAATTCGAAATAGAATCGATCTTGACAAATATATCGAAGTTGCTTTTACAAGAGGTCTGCGTCAAAGTTGGGGCCCAAATTTAAAGATGGGTGGTTATTTAAATAGATTAAAAAAAATATTAAATGATCCATCAAGAATTTTAAAAAGATTAAAGGTATACAGCAAAACTTATAACGAGCTTCAATATGGTTTTGTAATTTTTCAAGAATATATTCCGCATACTTTTGAGTGGAGGATTGTTAAAATAGGGAATTCATTTTTTGGCCATCAAAAAGTTAAGCAAGGTGATAAAGCCAGTGGAACGAAAGGCATTGATTATATCGTGCCACCAGATTCACTTTTAACATTTGTTAAGGAATTGTGTAATAATCATGGGTTTAATTCGATGGCTGTTGACATCTTTGAAGATGGCAAAAATGGTTACCTTATAAATGAGTTACAATGCATTTTTGGGCATGTCCAGTCATACATCTGTGAAAAGGACGGAAATCCAGGAAGGTTTGTCTATTATAAAAATCAGTGGATTTTTGAAGAAGGGTTATTTAATAGTAATTTATCATACAATTTGAGACTTGAAAACTTAATAGATATTATTAAACGTATGAATTCATGAATTTGCTATTTGTAGCCAGCGGAAACAAAAAAGGCCAAGTGTCTCCGATTGTGAAAGCACAAGCTGATTCTATAATACAAGCAGGGTTAATTGTAGATGTTTTCCCAATTATTGGTAATGGCTTATTAGGATACTTAAGAGCTGCATTACTATTACGAAAATTTCTTAAAAGTAAAGATCCCTATAATATTATTCACGCTCATTATTCACTTTCAGCATTTACTGCAACGTTAGCTGGATCGCGTCCATTAGTTGTTTCCTTAATGGGGAGTGACACCAATCAAGGTTTAGTATTAAAACTAATTATTCGTTTCTTCAATTTTGTCTTCTGGAGGCACTGTATTGTTAAATCTGAAGGCATGAGAGCGAGTTTAAAAATAAAAAACATATCAGTAATACCTAATGGTGTTGATTTAAATAATTTCAAACCTTTATCTAAAGATAGTGCCAGAGAACAACTTGGATGGGATATTGACGTATTACATGTGCTTTTTGCAGCAAATCCAATCCGACCTGAAAAAAATTTTCAATTACTTGAAAGTGCACTAAGGCTATTAAATAGACATGTGGTAATTAAAACTCTAGTTGATGTACCACATCATTCTATTCATTTATACATGAATGCAGCAGATGTAGTTGCATTACCAAGTTTACGCGAAGGCAGCCCGAATGTTATCAAAGAAGCCATGGCGTGCAATAGACCAATAGTTTCAACAAAAGTTGGCGATGTTGAACACTTATTTAATCAACTAAAAGGCTGTTACCTGGCCTCATTTTCAACATCTGATTTTGCTGATAAACTTGAAAAAGCAATAGTGTTTTCTGAGTCAGAACATTTTACATCTGGCAGAGATCGTATAATAAAGCTTGGCCTTTCATCAGCTGTTGTAGCAAATCAACTTCTAGACCTATACGAAAGATATGGACACAAAGACGAATAAAGGGATCATTGTGCTTGGTGGCCATGTGCAGGCGCTGGGAATTATCAGAATTCTGGGCCAGGAAGGTATTCCATCTATAATTATTGATAACACCCCCAGGAATATTGCATGTCACTCTAAATATTGTCAAAAATCATTTACTGTTGCAGAAATTAACCTTTTATCATTTTTGGTTGATCTCGGGGAAAAAGGCGTATATAGTAATTGGGTTATTTTCCCAACAAATGATTTCCATGTAAAACTTTTAAGTACAAATAAAAAGGAATTAGAAAACTATTTTATTGTTAGTGCTGATAACTGGGATTCGGTTAAGATCTTTTATAATAAACAATTGACTTATCGCCTGGCTCAAAAACTAAATATTCCTATTGCAAAAACCTTTTTCCCTTCATCCGAAAATGAATTAAAAAATATAGATATTGAATATCCTTGCATAATTAAACCTGCTGTAATGTATGACTTTTATAAGCAGGTGAAAAAGAAAGTTTTCATATGTAAATCGTATGATGATCTTATCCAAAAGTACAGACTGGCGTTGCAATTTATTCCACCGGAAGAAGTTATAATTCAAGAGATAATTAAAGGATCAAGTAAGAATCAATTTTCCGCTTGTTTTTTGTTCCTTAACAATAAGACGTATGTTCAATTAACTGCATGCAGGCTGCGTCAGCACCCACTCGATTTTGGAAATGCAACCACTTATGCAGAAACAATTGACCTACCACTTTTAGTAGAACTTGGTGAACGCATTCTTGGAGCTGCCAGCTACAACGGTGTGTGTGAGGTTGAGTTTAAAAAAGATGATAGAGATAGTGAGTATAAGTTTTTAGAAGTCAATACGAGGACCTGGAAATGGCACACGATTGCAATTAAAGCTGATACCCCATTTTTGGGATTATTTTATAAGCATTTGATTGGGACACCAATAGAAAAAGTTGAGAAATTTAGCAAAGCATCTTTTCGTCATGGATTAACAGATATTTCTGTTCAGGCGCGTCTGCTTGTGAGAGGAGAGAAGCATTGGTCGAGAATGAAGAAACCAGTTCAGGCAGCCGTTTGGTCAAATCATGATATAATGCCTTGGGTGTTTGAAAAAATTAATTTATTTAGTCTAATCTGGAATAGATGATGAATCGAATTGTTTTTGATGTTGGCCACCCTGCTCAAGTGCATAATTTCAAATATGTTCATTCAATATTGAAATCGAAAGGGTGGAATTCGAGTTTCACTTTAAAGAATAAAGAAATTGCAGCATTGCTTTTACAAACTTATGGAATTCCATTTCAAAGATTATTTGCTAATAAATCAAATATATTTTTAAACCTTGTTTGCAATGTTCTAAATATTGGAATCTTTTCTTGTTATTGTATAATTAAGCGTCCAACCCTGATTATTTCAAGAGGTTCATTTCATTCAGTAATTGTAAGTAATATATTAAGAATCACTCATATAATGTTATCTGACACGGAACATTCAAGGGATTTCTCTAATTACGTAGATGTTACTCTTACCAACAATAGTTTTCGTAAAAAGCTGGGTAAAAACCATATAAGATTCAATTCAAATATTGAGCTTTTTTACCTCCATCCAAACTACTTTTCAAGACCAACTAAACGATCTGCGCAAAAAGAGAAAAAAATATTAATCAGGTTTGTTTCATGGAATGCTCATCATGATAAAGGAATGGTGGGTTTAAGTCTTCAACAAAAGATCAATGCTGTAAAGAGTTTTTCTAAATATGGGCGAGTTTATATATCTTCTGAGAAAGAACTTCCAGTTGAATTAAAACAATATCAAATAAAGATCAGTCCGGAAGAAATGCACATATTCATTTCTCAATGTTCAATAGTATATGGTGAGAGCGCTACTATGGCTTCAGAAGCAGCAATGTTGGGTGTTCCTGCAATTTATCATGATAATTTTGGTCGTGGGTATACGGATGAAGAAGAAACTTACGGCTTAGTATATAATTATTCGGAATCAGAATCAGATCAAAAGGCTGCAATTGATAAAGGAATAGATATTTTAAATTTGTCGGAATCAGTAATTACAGACAGGTATAATTTATTTATGGAAAACAAAATTGACCCGGTTAAATTCCTTATTTGGTTTATTGAAAACTATCCAAAGAGCAGAAAAATAATGCTTGAAAATCCTGAATATCAAAATATCTTCCGCTAGTTCCATTGATGAAAATCTTATTTGATATTGGCCATCCCGCACATGTCCATATTTTCCGCAACCTGGCAAAGGAATTGGAAAAGCAAGGACATACTATTCTTTTTACCTGCCGGGAGAAAGAATGCACAATTGAATTGTTGAAGAATTTCGATTTACCGTATAAATCTTTCGGGCATCCGTTTAAAAAAGGCATCGGCAAAATCTGGGGCCTTTTTGTTTTTAACACCAAAATGTTAAAAATCCTATTACGTTTTAAACCTGATATCACTTTAGGTCATAGCTCAATGTATGCTGCTCAAATGTCCTGGCTACTTGGTATTCCGCATATAAGCATGGAAGATACCGGTAATATGGAACAGGTTCGGCTCTACAAACCCTTTACAAAAGCAATACTTGTTCCGGAAAGTTTTAATAAAAACCTAGGTGGTAGGCAAATTGCTTATAAAGGAAATCATGAGTTGGCTTACCTGCATCCATCAAGATTTAAACTAGATCCATCCATACTTAAAGATCTACAAATTAAACCAGGAGAACCTTATGTTATTCTACGTTTTGTTGCCTGGAATGCAAGCCACGATTCGGGGCATGGAGGAATAAGGCTGAAAAACAAATTAAAAGCCATAAAATTATTTTCGGAGCATGCCCGTATTTTTATTTCTTCAGAAGCTGAACTGCCATCGGAACTGGAGAAGTACCGTCTTAAAACAAAGCCTGCACAACTGCATGATGTAATTGCTTATGCTTCCCTCCTGTTTGGCGAAAGCGCAACTATGGCATCAGAAGCAGCAATTCTGGGAGTTCCTGGGATTTTTATAAATAATACATCTATTTGCTATACCCGCGAAGAAGAAGATAATTATGGTCTTGTTTTCAATTTTACCGAATCGGAGGAAGACCAGGTAAAAGCAATAGAAAAAGGACTTGAGATAATTACAACTGTTGGCATTAAGGAAGAATGGGCTATTCGAAGGCAGAAAATGCTTAATGATAAGATAGATGTTACGGCATTCCTTGTATGGTTTGTTGAGAACTGGCCGGAGAGCTTTAAGGTGATGAAGGAGAAGGGTGAGTGGGAGGAGAGGTTTAGGAGTTTGGGGACTAAGGGACTAAGAGACTGAGAGACTGAGGGATGAAGCGAGTGGGCGATGGAGCAATGGAGCGACTAAGAGACTAAGAGAGGGAGCGATGGAGCGACTAAGAGACTAAGAGACATAGAGACTGAGGGAGCGAAGGAGCGAGGGAGCGACTAAAATAGACTAAGAGACTAAGAGAGGGAGCGATGGAGCGACTAAGAGACTAAGAGACTGAGAGACTGAGAGACTGAGAGGCTGAGAGGCTGAGTGAGGGAGCGGATGGGATGGCTGGCCAGTTTTTTAAAAAACGGATGATACAGGTGGGACGGATGACCAAAAGTATAAAAATCCGTGTAAACCAGTACAATCCGTGTCATCCGTGTTCAAAAAACCGTTCTGGATGAACTTCAAATTTAAAATGAATTACGAAAAATACCACTATTTATTTACCGCAAAACGCCTCCGTTTACTTTTCGGAGGATACTTATTTTTTCTGATACTGATGGCATTATTGCCAATAAACAGTACAACAAACACTACCCTTACCGATGTGTTTGTGATAAATATAAGATTGGATCATCTGCTTCATGCCACACTGTTTATTCCCTGGGCTTTTCTTTACATTGTAACTTTCCGCCCGGTAAAATGGGATGAGAAACTGCTGCTGGTTATTTATGGCCTGTTAATGGCTTCTGCAACGGAAGGGGTGCAGTATTTTCTAACTTATCGCTCGTATAATATAAATGATATGATTGCGAATTGGACGGGGGTGGTAGTGGGGATGGGGTTGGTAGTGGGATGGAGGAAAGTGAACAGTGAATAGTGAATAGTGTCCTTTCGCTTCGCTCAGGATGACAGTGAACAGTGAATAGTGATGGAGAAATCCTGCAATGGATTAAAAAGAAATGCGGGCAAATCTGTATAATCCACACCATACATGTTCAAAAGATGTTATCCCTATTTAAAAAAAATACTTTAATAAATGAATATACCGGACCATAAATAATTTCAAAACCCCGGATGCCTGAATCAGCCATTATAATTTAGTACCTTTGCATTGCCTCTGACGAAAAAGTCATATCCCGAAGCGATACATTTCTATTTTAGTCCAGAAAGATGATTTCTGCCAACTCAAAAAATAACCGGCTTATCCGTTTGACCGATGAACGCATCCGGCATATTAGTAAAAATCATCCTGAAATAGCCATGAGCAGAAAATTTGCTCGTTAACAGAAAAAATTATTTTCATGGCGTATTCCATGTGACCCGTAAAAAATAAATAATAACACATGAACCGAAGGATTGTATTAATTGGATTCATGCAACCATTGAAAATCCGGATTTCATCATTGCCGGTGATTTTGGCGAATTACTTGCAATAAAGTTATATAGTAAAACGCCTGTTACTAACGACAAATATCTTGTAGTAGTATATAAAGAAACCAGCAATCTTGACGGATTCATGTTAACTGCGTATTTCAGCAGGAGTATCAACAAAAAAAGAACAATTATATGGAAACCCTGAATATATCTGAAAAGAAGAACAAAATAAAATGGGATTACGATGCTGAGGCAGATGTACTATATATCTCTTTTGGTAATCCTAAAGATGCTGAGGGTGTTGATATAGGTGAAGGTACCATTATCAGAATCCAGCCCGACACAAATGAAATAATTGGAGTAACTATCCTCAATCCATTACATCGTACTTTGTCAACACTCACGGGAAAGTATCCTCTGATCCGTAAAAAGAAAAACTCATCTTTTACAAAATAGATATCATGCTAGTGAGTCATGAAATCAACAGGAATAAAAGTTTAAATCAGAAACCAAAATTTGGTTCTTATCTGGCTCTCTGTTAGTGATGATGCATTTGGGGGTGGAATAATGGAAGTTGAGAAAAGGCCATTCCGCGCTGTTCAGCAATCAATGGAAAACTTTGTTTTATGGCTGAAATCGAGTGAAATTGCTGCAGCTTTGCAGTTAGAACAGAGTATTGAATTTACAGGCAATACCAATATTTATTAACTTCAAAATATCTCCGGTTACTTTTCGGATTATATCTGTTTTTTCTGATCCTGATAGCTGTATTGCCGATAAACAGCACAATAAATACTACGCTTACCGATGTGCATGTGATAAAAATCTGGCTGGATCACCTGCTTCATGCCACACTGTTTATTCCCTGGGCTTTTCTTTACCTGGTAACTTTCCGCCCGGTAAAATGGGATGAAAAACTGATGCTGGTTGTTTATGGTTTGTTAATGGCTTCTGCAACGGAAGGGGCGAGGGAGCGAAGAGGCGAGGGGGCGAAGATGTGAGGGATGGAGGGACTGAGGGACGAAGGGACTAAGAGAAAGGGGGAAGATGGGAAGATGAGAATGCGGGAAAATGGGAAGATGGGAATGTAGGAAAGGGGGTAAGTGAGAAGCAAATTTACTTTTAAGGAAAGCAGCCAATATTTACTCAAAGTTCAAATTAATATATGCCTGATTTTACAATTAAAACATACACTTCCCTGCTTTCGGTTTTAAGAGAGCGGGGATATGTGTTTCAGACCTTTGCTGAGTTTCTGAAAACACCTGCCGATAAAGCAATTGTGCTGCGGCACGATGTGGATGCCCGTAAGGAGAATTCGCTGCGGTTTGCCCGGATACAGCATTCGCGGGGAATTGTTGGCTCGTATTACTTTCGGACAGTTCCGCAAAGTTATGATTTTGACATTATAAATGAAATTTCCGCCCTTGGGCATGAGATAGGGTATCATTATGAAACGATGGACTTTGAAAGTGAAAAGTTAAGAGTGAAAAGTGAAAAGTGGTCAGCGGAAAACCTTATTGATGCTGCGTATGAGGAGTTTTGCAGGAACCTGGAGATGTTCCGGAAGATTGTGCCGGTTGAAACTATTTGTATGCATGGCAGTCCCAGGTCGAAGTATGATAATAAAGATATCTGGAAGAAATACGATTATAAAAAACTGGGATTGATTGGTGAGCCTTATTTTGATATTGATTTTAGTAAAGTGGCATATCTTACGGATACCGGCCGCCGCTGGAACGGGGATAAAGTGAGTGTACGTGATAAAGTGGTGAGCCCTTTCAGTTTTAATTTCATGTCCACTTCTGATATCATTAAGAATATAAACCTTTTACCCAATCAGGTTATGTTTACGTTTCATCCGCAACGATGGCACGATGGCATGTATGAATGGACAAAGGAAATCATGCTTCAAAACTTGAAGAACCAGATTAAATATCTGTTAATAAAAATAAAAAAATAAGCTTTTCTACTACGGAAATTAGATTTAAAGCCCTTAAACGTAATACTAAATTTTATGCATGTATCACAAAAAACAAGCAAATGGTTTCTTTTCATATATTTTCTCATATTTCTAATTATGACACTTGCACCTATTAACAACTCATCATTGAACTTCGAGCTAATATACATTGCTGGTATCAAATTTGATAACCTGATCCACATTCTTATTTTCTTTCCGTTTTTTTTACTGGTCAGATTAATTAAAGGTGTAAATTATTATTCATCACTGAAGCAGGTTATCCTATGGATATTAATTGGCTTATGCCTTGCATCTTGTGCGGAATTAATTCAACTTTTCATTCCTGCTAAATCATTTACAATCAGTGATCTTATTTCAAATGTTATTGGAATTATGTCAGGTTCATTTGTTTTCTTTATTAATGCTGTTAGGAGTGGGGAGTAAGGAGTAGGGAGTAAGGGAAGGGATGAAACAGATATTGTAACACGGATGTTTAAACACGGATGTTTGAACACGGATGAGACGGATGGGTAGGATTAGAACGGATAAAAAAATAAATAAAATCCGTGTAAACCCGTTTAATCCGTGTAATCACTGTTCAATAAAAAAAATCCGTTTAAACCCGTTTAATCCGTGTAATCACTGGTCAATAAAAAAAAATCCGTTTAAACCCGTTTAATCCGTGTTATCAGTGTGCAATAAAAAAAAATCCGTTTAAACCCGCTTCATCTGTGTTCCAATAAAAACCCGTTTAAATCCTTATCATCCGTATTCAAAAACAGTTCTTGAAATAAAAAATACATTAATGAAAATACTGAAAACAGTAATTCTGTTTATAATACTTCTTTCCTACTGCCCTGGTTTTGCCCAGACGGCTTACCAGCATATCAGCGATGAGAATATTTATAATTTTATCGATGACCTGGCTTCGCTACAGCTTATTGATGCCAATACAGCTATAAAACCCTATAGCCGTGTACAGATAGCTGAATGGCTAACCCTGGCTGATACACAAAAAGATCAGTTAAGTAATCCGCAGAAGGCACGATTGCAGATATTTATGCAGGAATACGCGTTGGAAGCCGGTCATCTAAAGACAGGTAAAGCAACACTCTTTAAGAAAGACAGTACCCTATCTGTTCATTTGCTCCCGCCTGAAGTTACCTGGCGCGATCCGTTGTTTCGTGCTGTTGTCCGCCCGGTTTATGGCATACGGTATTTCAGCAGTACCAACGAGAAATTCTACCAGAGTTATGGCGGGCTCGAAGGGATTGCCTATGTGGGCAGCAAATGGAGCGGCTATGCCAGCCTGCGCGATAATCATAACAGTTTTGCGCCTTTAGCTCTTCCAACCTATTTTACACAGGAATCCGGTGGCCATATCAAAAACGGTGCTGATTACAGCGAGATGCGCGGAGGGCTCACCTATACCTGGAAATGGGGCAATTTCGGCATTATTAAAGATCACCTCCAATGGGGTGATGCTAACAACGGCAGTAATATTCTGTCGGGACATACGCCTTCGTTTGCCATGATAAAGCTTCACCTGGAGCCGTTGAAATGGCTTGAATTTGAGTATTTTCATGGATGGCTGGTATCGCAGGTAATCGACAGCGCTAATTCATATACTACTTCCAACGGCTACAGGGCCGTTTACCGTCAGAAATATATAGCATCCAATATGTACACGTTTAAACCATTCAAAAGGCTTAATGTATCTATCGGAAATTCAATTATTTACAGTGATGTGCCCGTACAGCCTGCCTACCTGATCCCGTTTCTTTTTTACAAATCAGTGGACCACACACTCAACAGCGGCATTGAAAATTCAAACTCACAGGTGTTTTTTAATATAAGCTCAAGGCAGATAAAGCACGTTCATCTTTTTGTATCCATATTTGTCGATGAATTTAACAGCGAGCGTGTTACTGATCCGGCGCGCACCAATTTTGTCAGTTATAAAGGAGGCTTTTCAGTAACAGGATGGCCGGTGAAAGATCTTTCGTTTGCAACCGAAGTCACACGGACAACACCCTTAACCTACAAGCACAGGATACCGGCTACAACTTATGAAAGCAACCTGTATAACCTGGGGCATTATATGAGAGACAACTCCCAGGACTTTTACGCTGTCGTGCGGTATTCGCCCTGGCGTACCTTACAGTTAAAGGCCAGTTATCTTTTAGCCGTTCATGGAAATGAGGATCAGTATGATATGAATGGCTCAGTAAGAGTTGATGAGTATCCGGTACTGAAGGAAAAAACCTGGACCAATAATACTGTTTCTATAAGGGCCGAAATGCTGCCAATAACCAATATCCGGGTGTTTGCTGAATATTCGTACAGTCATATTACTGGTTATGATATTGATGGAAAAACAGCTGAATATTATGAAAACCTATATACACCTACATATTTGCATGGGATTACTAATACATTGATGGTGGGGTTTGGGATGGGGTTTTGAGAGGGGCGAAAGAGCGAGGGGGCGAGAGAGCGAGGGGGCGAAGGGGAGGGACTGAGAGACGGAGAGACGGAGAGACTGAGGGACGGAGAGAGTGAGAGACTGAGGGACTGAGAGACTGAGAGAGTGAGAGACGAAGGGACTGAGAGACTGAGAGACTGAGGGACTGAGAGACTGAGAGACGGAGGGACTGAGAGACTGAGAGACTGAGGGACTGAGGGACGGAGGGACGGAGAGACTGAGGGACTGAGAGCCGGAGGGACTGAGAGACTGAGAGACTGAGAGACTGAGGGACTGAGTGACTGAGTGACTGAGGGACTGAGGGACTGAGAGACTGAGAGACG
>JAURYB010000157.1 GCA_030654075.1 Bacteroidales bacterium
AAACTAAAATAGTGTCATTTTTATAAAAATAAATTACAATGAATCTTCACGAATACCAGGCAAAGCAGATTTTAAGCAGTTTCGGAGTTCCTGTGCCCAGGGGCATTATGGCTGAAACTCTTGAACAGGCAGTTGATGCAGCTAAAGAAATTCAGAAACTTAGCGGTTCACAATTTTGTGTTGTGAAAGCCCAGATACATGCCGGTGGCCGTGGAAAAGGCGGTGGTGTGAAACTGGCAAAATCACTCGACGATGCCCGCGAAAAAGCCACAAACATATTAGGGATGCATCTTATAACCCCTCAAACAGCTGCGGAGGGTAAACTTGTCCGCAAGGTTTTAATACAGGAAGATGTTTATTATCCGGGAGTTTCAGAAACCAAAGAATTTTACCTGAGCATGCTCCTGAATCGCCAGGAAGGAAAAGCCATGATTATGTACTCAACCGAGGGCGGCATGGATATTGAACATGTGGCAGAACACACCCCGGAGCTGATTTTTGTTGAGATTATTGATCGTAAAGTCGGGCTTCAACCGTTTCAATGCCGTAACGTAGCATTTAACCTGGGACTATCAGGCGATGCTCACAAAAACATGGTGAAATTTGTGAAAGGGATTTATGATGCTTACATGGGTGCCGATTGTTCCATGCTCGAGATAAATCCGGTTCTTAAAACCAGCGATAATAAAATTCTGGCAGTCGATTGCAAAATGCGCCTCGATGACAATGCGCTTTACCGTCATCCTGACTATACCGCCATGCGCGATATACATGAAGAAGATCCTTCGGAAGTGGAAGCCGGGAAATACAATCTCAATTATGTAAAACTCAACGGTAACGTAGGTTGCATGGTAAACGGAGCTGGTTTGGCAATGGCTACTATGGATATTATCAAGCAAAGTGGCGGCGATCCTGCCAATTTCCTTGATGTGGGCGGTACAGCCAATGCCGAACGTGTTGAACGTGCTTTCCGTATTATCCTCAAAGATCCGGCAGTACAAGCTATCCTTGTGAATATTTTCGGTGGTATAGTTCGTTGCGACCGTGTAGCCCAGGGAATTGTTGATGCGTATAAGAATATTGGAAATATTCCGATTCCGATCATCGTAAGGTTACAGGGAACTAATGCTGAAGAAGCAAAGGAACTTATTAATAACTCAGGACTGGCGGTTTACTCGGCTACCACCTTGCAGGAAGCAGCTGATTTGGTAAATAAGGTTTTGCAGGATTAAATTCTGATATATTGGATTGCTAAATATTGGATTGCAAATCCACTACTCTATGGGTGCGGATCGCAGATCCGCACCGGCAAGCCGCACCAGCAATGCGCACCAGCAATGCGCACCAGTATCAACCAATAAAAAAACGCACCTTGTGATTTGCAAGGTGCGTTCTTCGTTTTGATTATTGTTGATTTATTGAAAAGCCAACTCAATCGGATGTGTCTGCCCTTCAATATTGCACAACATGGCATCATCGAAAATAAAATTGGTAAGTTTATTATCGAGGTATTGCTGGTAAGAATTCATATCGAAATAGCCATGGCCACTCAGGTTGAAGAGAATAGTTTTTGGTGTGTTTTCAGCTTTTGCTTTTAAAGCTTCCCTGATGGTGTATGCGATTGCATGTGAGGATTCCGGTGCCGGAAGAATTCCTTCGGCCTGCGCAAATTTTAAGCCGGCTTCGAAACATTCCAGCTGATCGATGGCAACGGCCTCAACAATTCCTTCGTTCGCCAGCGCGCTTACCAAAGGAGCAGCACCATGATAACGCAATCCTCCGGCATGAATTCCCGGTGGAATAAAATCATGGCCAAGTGTATGCATAGGTAGAAGTGGAGTCATGCCGGCAACATCGCCAAAATCATAACGAAAAATTCCTTTGGTAAGTTTAGGGCAGGATGAAGGTTCAACCGCAACAAACCTGGTTTTCTTTTTGCCATCCAGATTATGCCTGATAAAAGGAAAAGAGATTCCTGCAAAATTCGATCCTCCACCTAAGCAACCGATAACCACATCAGGATAATCGCCTGCTTTTTCAAATTGCTTTTCGGCTTCAAGGCCAATAATAGTCTGGTGAAGCAGCACATGGTTCAGGACACTTCCAAGCGCGTATTTTGTTCCCGGATCGGCAATAGCCAATTCCATGGCTTCACTGATAGCAATGCCCAGGCTGCCCGGGCTATCTGGAAATTTTGCAAGGATATCGCGTCCGGCCTGGGTTAACATGCTGGGCGAAGCATCCACTTTCCCGTTCCAGAGGTTCATCAGCATTTTACGGTAAGGTTTCTGATCGAAACTCACTTTCACCATAAAAACCTGTAAATCGATGCCGAAGTGATTACAAGCAAAACTTAAAGCGCTGCCCCATTGACCGGCACCGGTTTCGGTAGTGATTTTTTTGATGCCTTCCATCTTATTGAAGTATGCTTGCGGAATGGCCGTATTAGTTTTGTGCGAACCTGCCGGGCTGATACCTTCGTATTTATAATAGATTTTTGCGGGCGTTCCCAGCATTTTCTCCAGGTTGATAGCCCTGTACAAAGGCGAAGGTCTGAACATGCTGTATAATTCGCGCACTTCGTTGGGAATGCTGATATAACGTTCGGTCGACATTTCCTGCTGTATCAATGCCTCAGGGAATATTGCGCTCATCGAAGCGCCATCAATTGGTTTCAGTGTTCCGGGATGTAATGGAGGCAACATTTTTCCGCCAAGGTCGGCAGCAATATTATACCATTTGTCAGGCATTTCTTCGGGTAAGAGAACAATGTTTCGTTTGTTGCTGTGCATAAAGATGTAAGTATTGAGTTAGAATATGGATGGATTAGAAACGAAAAAGGCACATCGTAACGATGTGCCCTTAAGTTGAGTATCTTATATTTTTTACATACCCGGGATTACGCTACGATGTGCATTAGCCATCGGCGCCACCAATTATTGGAAAGGATATGTTTAAAATGAGTCATTGGATATGTTTGATATGCAAAGATAGAGATTTACATTTTACGTTCAGCAAAGTGTTGCTTTTTTTTTAAAATTTAATGTCAGAATCAGAATATTAAAATTTACAAAATTATTTTAAAGAAGAATAGTAGAAAAGACTGGAAGCCTTAAATTAGCAGTAAGAAAATTAGCAATATGGAAAAAGATGAACTAACTTACAAAATTAATGGTTGTGCCATGAAGGTACATAATACAATGGACCCTGGTTTTCAGGAAGTTATTTATCAAAGATGTCTAGCCATTGAATTAGCCAGAACGGATTTGGCCTTTCATAGAGAAAAGGAACAAACTGTATTCTATGAAGAAATAGAAGTTGGTACGCGAAGAGCTGATTTTGTTGTTGAAGAGAAGGTGATTGTTGAACTGAAAGCTCTTGTAAACCTTGAAGATGTGCATATTGCCCAAGCTAAAAATTATACAGTGGCGTATGATTTTCCGTTAGGCTTATTGATCAATTTTGGCAGTCAAAGCCTTCAATATAAATTATTGTTCAATCCTAAATACTACCCCAAACCTAATTCTGGGAATCCTAAAATTCAATAAATTCTGATTCAGACATTGTTTCAATTCCCTTACCTTTGCGGCTACATTTATACATTTATTATGCAAACAGCCGAACGCAGCTCCGGGCACGATCCATCAGAACAGGTAATTTATAACCGATGCCTTTATGCCTACAAGGCTGCTTCCGAATTTGTGAAGGGAGATATTATCGAACTTGGCAGTGGCGAAGGTTATGGTATACAAATGCTCGCTCCACTGGCCCAACATTACCTGGCTGTCGATAAATTTGATACCGATATTTCGGACCATTCCAATGTGGAATTCAGGAAACAATTGCTTCCTTCGCTGGCCGGAATTGCCGATAATACTTTTGATTTTGCTGTTACTTTCCAGGTTATTGAGCATATTCAGGATGATAAAACTTTTATAAGCGAAATACACCGGGTGCTAAAACCAGGTGGAACGTTATTTCTTACAACACCAAACCGTCCCGTGTCTATCACCCGCAATCCATGGCATATCCGTGAATATACGGGTGGGGAATTGGCTGCAATGGTTGGTAAAAGCTTTGGTGCGGTTAAAGTTAAAGGCGTATTTGGCAGCCCGGTTGTAATGGAATACCACGAGCGTAACAAAGCTTCAGTACAACGCATCACCAGGTTTGATATTTTAAAACTGCAATACCGGCTTCCGCGCCAGCTGCTTCAGATACCTTATGATATTATGAACCGGTTAAACCGCCGCAAACTGATGGAAGGTAACATTGAAATTGTAAACAAAGTTTCGCTTTCCGACTTTTTTCTGAAAGATACTACCGACGATTGTTTTGATCTGTTTGTAATCGCGACGAAATAAGATCTTTCAAATAACCAGAGAGGCACGAAGGTCATGGAGGCTCACTGGGGTTTATTTATTTTTAAGAAGCTCAGAATGACTTCGCTTTACTATTTTGCGTTGAGAAACGGGTAAAGCAAAGTCCAATTGGATACATTCCTCCATGTTACTCTGTGTTCTCAGTGCCTCCGTGGTAAAATTATTTTTAGCTAACTGCAGATGCTAAATTGAAAGACAGAAGATAATTAAGCAGAAATTGGTTGATTTTTGATTTTATATCAACATTTTTATTGATCTAAAAATAATGTTCCCTATATTTGGTGCATAGCAAATCAAATACGAAACCAATTTATCCCATATGTATATGAAGAGAATTATCGCACTACTGGCCATAGCTTTGGCTGCATTTCCCGTGTTTGCCAGTGAGGCCGACCTTAAAATTCCTCAGCTCAGCACTGATCAGAATAACCTTCTGCTGCTCGGTTTCCTGGTTTGCTTTGCCGGATTAGGCTTTGGATTGTACCAGTTTTTCAAAGTGAAGAATTTACGTGCTCACAAGAGTATGTTGGATGTTTCGAGTGTCATCTTCGAAACCTGTAAAACGTACCTGATTCAACAGGGAAAATTCCTGATGATACTTTTTGCATTTATTGCCGCTTGTGTTGCTTTTTACTACGGAGTTTTACAGGATGCAGGATTTGGTGGTGTTGCACTTATTCTTCTTTGGGCTGTTATCGGTATTCTGGGTTCTTATGGTGTTGCCTGGTTTGGTATTCGTATGAACACATTTGCAAACAGTCGTATGGCTTTTGCATCGCTCGAACGCAAACCCCTTAAGCTGCTCAAAATACCACTCGATTCAGGTATGAGCATAGGTGTGGTTCTTGTTTGCGTTGAGCTGATTATGATGTTGATTATCCTGCTTTATATTCCACGTCACTTAGCCGGTGCATGTTTCATCGGGTTTGCAATTGGTGAATCTCTTGGCGCTGCTGCTTTGCGTATTGCCGGCGGTATTTTTACTAAAATTGCGGATATCGGTTCTGACCTGATGAAAGTAGTCTTCAAAATTGGAGAAGACGACCCACGTAATCCTGGCGTTATTGCTGACTGTACAGGTGACAATGCGGGGGACAGTGTTGGTCCGACTGCCGACGGTTTTGAAACTTATGGTGTAACAGGCGTTGCTCTCATTTCTTTTATTGTTTTAGCGGTAGGTACTGTTGCTGATGGTACTTTTATAGCAAATCCTGAATGGCAGGCAGCTTTCCTTACCTGGATTTTTGCCATGCGTATTTTAATGATCATAACTTCAATCGGATCATTCTATATTAACGATTTTATCAGTAAGTCTTTATATAGTAAAGCCGATGATCTTGATTTTGAAAGACCACTCACTAACCTTGTCTGGATTACTTCGATCATGTCGATCCTGGTAACTTTTATAGCAAGTTATTTCATGGTTGGACCCTCTACCTTGATAGGTGCGTTGGATTCAAACTTATGGATTGTATTGTCTGTCATCATCAGTTGTGGAACTATTGGCGGAGCTGTTATTCCTGAATTCACTAAAATATTTACTTCGCCAAAATCGGCCCATGTCCAGGAAATTGTAAACTCAGGGAAAGAGGGTGGAGCTTCACTTACTATTCTATCGGGTTTTGTTGGCGGCAACTTCAGTGCATTCTGGATGGGAATGGTATTCGTAGTACTCATGTTTATTGCTTATATCGCAAGTACATTTGGGCTCGACCAGTTTATGATTTACTCATCAATCTTTGCTTTTGGTTTGGTTGCTTTCGGGTTATTGGGAATGGGACCTGTTACCATTGCTGTTGACAGTTATGGACCCGTAACCGACAATGCTCAATCGGTTTACGAACTTTCGCTGATCGAAGATGAACCAAATATTGCTGCTGAAATTGAAAAAGAATTTGGGTTTAAACCCGATTTCGAAAAGTCGAAACACTACCTTGAAGCAAATGATGGGGCTGGTAATACGTTTAAAGCAACGGCCAAACCTGTTTTGATTGGTACTGCTGTTGTTGGAGCAACCACCATGATCTTCTCTCTCATATTGGTTATCAAAAATGTATTGAAAGTTGAACCCGAAACCATTTTAAATATCTTAAACCCATGGACAATTCTGGGCTTTCTTTGTGGTGGTTCTGTGATCTATTGGTTTACCGGAGCTTCAACCCAGGCTGTTACTGTTGGCGCTTATCGTGCGGTTGAGTTCATAAAAAAGAATATCAATTTAGATCCGAATGCGCCTAAAAAAGCAGATGTTGAAAAATCGAAAGAGGTGGTGAAAATCTGTACTCAATATGCTCAGAAAGGGATGTTAAACATCTTTATCGGTATATTTTCTTTTGCTTTGGCATTTGCATTTATTTCCGGTTATGAAGCTACAAGCGGGGCTACAAACGCAATTCGGTTTGCAGCTGCATCTTTCTTTGTTTCATACCTGATTTCTATAGCAATTTTTGGTTTGTTCCAGGCAATCTTTATGGCCAACGCCGGCGGCGGTTGGGATAATGCCAAAAAAGTAGTTGAAGTTGATCTGAAAATGAAAGGCACTCCTCTGCATGATGCTACAATCGTTGGCGATACAGTGGGAGATCCGTTTAAAGATACCTCTTCAGTAGCTATGAACCCGGTGATAAAATTCTCCACTCTGTTTGGACTGCTGGCTATGGAAATTGCCATTTCGCCATCTTTCCGCCCGGTGGCTCCTTATGTTGGCGTAGGATTCTTACTTGTTGCGCTTGTATTTGTATGGCGTTCATTCTACAAAATGCGCATTGAAAAATAAAACCAACTAACCATCAATACGAAGCCCCGTTTAACTTTCTGAGTTGCGGGGCTTTCTTTATGCAAATATTTTGGAAAAGTGAAAACTACAGAATTAGTTTTATAATTGGCGGAATCGGAGTATTTTTGCCGCCTCGATAAGAAGAAAATGGTTAATGGAAAATGGGAAATAGAAAATGGAAAATGGAAAATAGAAAATAGTCCCTTTGAACCCTCTAACCCTTGCACTTCGGCTCCGCTCAGTGCCCGGTTTTTGAACTTTTGAACCATTGAACCCTTGAACCCTTGAACCAAACTAATAACGAATAACCAATAACGAATAACGATTAACGATTAACGATTAACGATTAACGAATAACCCGCACTAATAAATTTATAAAAAACACAATGGGAAGAGCATTTGAATTTCGCAAAGCACGCAAAATGAAGCGGTGGGGAAATATGGCCAGGGTTTTTACCCGCCTTGGTAAGGATATTGAAATGGCAGTTAAATCCGGTGGACCTGATCCTGCCAGCAACTCAAGGTTACGCCTGCTGATTCAGACGGCTAAAAGCGAAAATATGCCTAAGGATAATATCGACCGTGCAATAAAACGTGCTGTTTCAAAGGATTCGTCCGATTATAAGGAAGTGGTTTACGAAGGATATGCGCCTCATGGCGTGGCAGTAGTTGTTGAAACGGCTACTGATAATCCGACCCGAACTGTGGCAAATGTGAGGATGTATTTTAATAAATATGGCGGTAGTTTTGGTACAACCGGAATGTGTGACTTCCTTTTTGATCGTAAATGTACTTTCAAAGTTGCTATGAAAGAAGGCATTGATATTGAAGAACTTGAACTTGAAATGATTGATTTCGGGTTGGATGAAATATTTGTTGATGAAGGTGAAATTGTGCTATACGCTGATTTTCACAACTTCGGTTCCATTCAGAAATACCTGGAAGACAATAAATTTGAGATCAAAACCTTTGCTTTCGAGCGCATACCTAACGATACCAAGGATTTAAACGAGGAACAGAAGGCTGATGTTGAGAAACTGATTGAGAAAATGGAAGAGGATGATGACGTGATCAATGTGTTTCACAATATGCGGCAGGAATAGGATTATGATTAGGTGGAAAGAAAAAAGAGGGGCGAATGGGAGAGGGGCGAAAGGGCGATCATGAATCAGGATAGCCCGTAAATCCTTGATCAAATATATTTGATACTCTAAAAAGTCTGCTTTAATCAACGATTATAATTCTGCGTTATCTGTGTGAGTATTTCTCTTTTCACGATTTGCAAAAATCAAATATAGCATAGTAATAGAAAAGACCAGTACTACAATATTGGTTGCAATAATTGAAAAGCTGTCGATCATAATGCCATAAATCAGCCAAAGCGTTGTTCCTAACGTGGCGATCAGAAACATGGTAAGTGAGACATCTTTTGTGGATTTCGATTTCCATGTTTTTATTACCTGGGGCAGAAAAGTGGTACACGAAAAGGCACCTGCAATAATTCCTATGATTTCGCTGTTCATTTATATAGTTTAAAGAAGGTTTAGCAAAAGGGTCAGACACCCGCAGACACTTATTTAGATTTTCAGACAAGCTGCGGGTATGCAGGCACTCATTTAACAAAGATCCTATTCAAGGCAGACTGCACTTCCGCAAGTGAAGGATTGATTCTTAAAATCTCCAGCGGCACAAGATAATGAAGGGTTTTTCCGGACTTAATTCTTTCCTCACCGCCTCCTGTAATATTAAGCATTACGATAGCTTCGGGTTCAATTTTACCATCGTTCACCGCTTGTATCAAGGTGGCAACAGCCACTGCAGATGCAGGGTGGATATCGTTGCCTTCAAGTTTCAGAAAGAGTTCTGCTGCCTGGCTTGCTTCTTCATTAGTGGCTGAAAGTACTTCACCTTTTGTTTCGGTAAGCGCGTCGAAAAGGCCGCCGACAGGAGGGTAAGGAGGCTTACGGTTCGAAAGTACTTTGGCATCAATGATTTCAACTTCTTTGCGTGCGGTTTCGTCATCGAATGGAAGCATATCGCGGGAATTGGCGTTCCAGGCATTCATTATGGGGACGAAGGGGTGGTTTTGCGAAACCATAAGTTTCATCAGCTTATTACCGAAGCGACCATCGGCATTCAGGCGAATGTTGGCCTCCCAGGCCGCAATGGCTCCGGTTCCGCTTCCAATGGCCTGAAAATAGTAATCAGGGATTTCTCCTATGTGAGTTGTAGCTGAAAGCATGGTTGTTCCCATTCCATCGCGGCGCGCTACGTTTTTGGCTCCACCTTCAGCAACAAATCCTTCGCACTGGCAAGCCAGGTTCGAGAGGTGAATAGCATCAAAATAATCACTTCCGGTTTGTGATGCAATCAGTTTTACACAGTCGTTAAGTGGTTTTGCGAACCACAAAGCATCAAGGTTATCTTCGGGGACACAAAGGAGTAATGGAATATTGTTATCGGAACATACCTTGGCAAATGCCCTGGCTGTATTTCCTGCCGAAGCAACTACAAGCACTTTTTTCTCTCTGGAATCCATACGTCCACAAACAGAATAGGCCTCAGTTTCCTTAAATGAACAGGTCGACATTTCCACTCCCTTTTCGGGCCAATAGCCGCTGAAAGTGATATACAAGTTTTTTAGACCAAGATGTGATGCTAATCCTGAGCTTTTGTATGTAACAGGTGCCGATGAACCTTGCAGCATGCGGCTTATTGGCAACCAGTCAGCAAAGCGATAAATGCCGAAAGATGTATCCTTCGGATTCATCTGTTTGTGTTTATAAATTGTCCTGATTAATCCTGGTTTTTCCTGATCGGGTGCATCAAGCAACCAGCCGGTATCTTTAAAAAGTTTGCCTGTAACCAATGATTGCAATGTGTATTCGGTAGCTTCGAAATCCATAAAAATTGTTGTAATACCTGTTTAAAAGGTGCAAAGATAAAAAAAAGGAGGCCAATAGTAAGGTCTCTTGTTTTTAATTCAATTCCGGGCACGCGGGAGTTAGCCTGGTTAGCGGGTAATCTTTAAAATTGAGAGACTGTCTGAAATTTAATAATTATTCAACTTTCAGAACAAGGAACAAGGATTACTCTTTTCGTTCGTGATATCCCTGCTTACGGCAGGCAAGCCTGCCCGCTGCAGGCGAGGCTTCACTATGCTTACGATTTACGAAGTTCACGGAATAATGCCAGAACCAATTTCAAATCGTGTTTTAATCAGTGAACAGGCAATTCAATAATCCGGCTTCAGATATCTTTACCTGCCTGGCTATTGAAACCAAACTTCGAAAGCACGGAAAGCAGATGTGCTTTCTCCACCGGCTTCGAAAGATACTCGTCGCATCCGGCATCGAGGCATTTGGCGCGCATGCCGGTTTCAGCATAAGCGGTAAGAGCAATTATCGGTAAGTCATTCCTGAAACGTTTTATTAATTTTGTGGCAGCAAGTCCGTCGGTGCCCTGCATTTTAATATCCATCAAAACCAACTGAATTTCCGGATTGTTTTTACACAGCGTAACAGCTTCCTGGCCTTCCATGGCCCTGAGAATTTTATATCTGGAGTTCAGCATATAATCCAGGTATAAATAACTGCTTTCGTCGTCTTCGGCAACAAGAATGACATGATACGGCTTATGGGTTTCTGATTTTATCAAAACCGGTGTTGTTTTATTTTGAATTAAAGCTGAAACACCAGGAATAGAGAATGTAAACGCACTCCCGGTTCCTTTGACAGATTCAGCAAAGATTGTTCCGTCCAACAAGTTTAGAAAGCCCTCAACAATTGACAAACCCAGCCCGCTTCCTTCGTATCCTCTGGTGTTTGATATTTCTTCCTGTACGAAATGTTTGAAAACATCTGAAAGTACATCTTTGTTTATACCAATACCAGTGTCTTTTACTTTGATTTCCAGGGATTCCCCGACAATAGCAACACGGAGTAAAATATTTCCTTTATACGTGAATTTCAGCGCATTTTCAATCAAATGAGAAATGATTTTTTTAAAGAGTGTCCTGTCGGAATAAAGTAATACTTCATCAAAAGCAACCGGCTTTTCGATTATACATTCCAAGCCTTTTAATTTGCAGGAAGCATGGTACTCTTTTTCAATTTCAAATAAGACATCATCAGGAGAGAAAACGCTTTTTCTGATATCCAGATTTCCTGACGCGATCAGTGACGCGTCCATATAATCAGTAATGGTTTGCAACAGGCGTTTGCTACTGAATTTAAGAACTTCAAGGAACTCTTCTTTTTCTTCTTCAGTACTGTCAGTATCAACAATCATGGGCGCAAAGCCAAGTATCCCATTTAAAGGAGTACGGATTTCGTGGGAAATATTATTTAAAAAGGCGGTTTTCAGCCTGTCGCTGGCTTCAGCCTTTTCTTTTGCTTTCATCAGCTCCTGTTCGGTCTGTTTTTTTTCAGTTATATCAATGTTTACCCCTTGTAATTCAATTGGTATCCCATTTTTAAAAACAGGAATAATATTATTTTGAACCCATAAAATTCTGCCACCATCCAGCAAATAGCGGAAATCGAAGCTTACTTTATCACTGTTCTTATCTATTGAACTGAGTTGGGCCTCAACAAAAGTTCTATCGTCGGGATGTACCAGTTTTAATAACGATTCATATGTAATTTCTTTCTCAAAAGGACTGAAGCCTAACAGAAGGTACATATTCCTAGACCACTTGATTTTACGTGTAATTAAATTGAATTCCCAACTGCCCATCTTTGCGATTTCCTGGGAATAGTTTAATTCGGCTTCGCTCTGTTTCAGCGTTTCTTCAGCAAGCTTACGTGCGGTAATATTAATATCTACACCCCGATAGCCTTTAAAATTACTTTCTTTGTCAAATATTGGCATCCCATTAGTCAGCAAACAGATTCTTTTGCCGTTTTTAGCAATGTTCCAATTTTCCAGGTTCCGTATCGGCACTCTTTTTTCAAAAAGATCAAAAAATTTTTTTTCAACTCTTTCGGCTTCATCGGGTGGCATAAAATGAAATGGAGTCTTCCCTATAATTTCCTCCTGAGAGGCTTCAAATAATTCATTCCCTTTAATTGAACTGTAGGTATAAATTCCATTTTCATCTATTTCCCAAACCCAGTCGGCTGTACTGAAGAGGATGTCGCGGAGCCGCTCCTCACTTTTTCGGAGGGCATCTTCTGCAAGCTCCCTTTGTATTTCAGCATTCCGAAGTGTTTGCATATGCCTTTTCACAAAAAAGAACAATAAAAGAGCGGTAACAAGAATAAAAGAAATGCCTTTATAGGTTTGAAATTGAGTTAACAAACTATTATCAGTAACTATTAAATCAAGTACTTCATCGGAGAAAAGAATCCACAAAAAACCGAATAGCAGGTAGGTGAGAGTGATTTTATACTCAAATTTATTTGTTCGTAAAAGTTCAGGTAAATTGAGTTTCATATATTTTAATTTAGAAGTCTGCATGTAAGAGTATAAATGTCAACCTTCATGTAAATTATAGCCATTAAGAGCTGAAAACAAAATCTGTTAATACAAGGATAGGTCAAAAATATAAGTAGAATCAAACACTAAAAGTAGTACTTTTTATCTCACCATAACTATATTTGTAATAAATCCGTTCATTTAAAGTATTGGCAAACATATAATTGCCACAGACTTAGAGTGAGCTTGTCGAACTATTTCACAGATTACCTTCGATGAGATCGCTTCGCTACGTTTTACAGATAATAACGGATCATTTTTGCTCAAAATTCAACTAAAGAACTTCTAATCTCAGTTTTAATCTGCGTGATGGTTCGGCTGACTCACCATAAATCTGTTGCTAAAATGTCTTTTGAGTAAGCTGATTTGTAAGCTTTCCGGTTAAGTTTTTATCCCATCCGGCATGCAGAAATAGTTTTACTAAAGATCACTTTTAATGACCATATTAAAAGTGATAAAATAAAAACAGCCTCACAAATAAGGTTGTCTTTATCTTTGTGCACTATTGAAGCTGCAAAGGATTACTTGTTGAAAGTTAATTCTTCTCTTCATTCCTTTGGGAAGCAGCAATTTCGCCGGTATATGAAATGGCACTGCGGTTGTAGCTGGTTATGGTAAGGTTAGCGCTTCCTTCGAAACTAACTGATAATGAAAGACTGAACGTATCCTTCTCCCCTTTTACTGTAGCATTAACCTGGTAGTTTTTCTTTCCTTTGGTGACAGTGAATTCTTCAGGTATTCCCGTAAATTTCAATCCTTCATCACCTCCGTATCCAACACCACTGTATGCTCTGCCATAAAAGGGCATATAACTATCAATGAGTTGCGGTTGAAATTTCACAAAATTTGTTGTGGTTGTCAGGCTCACCGTTTTATAACCTGTTGGAATGGCTGTTCGTGCAATAAAATCGAATGTTTTGGCATTGATCAGACTTTCAATCAGTTTTTGCTTTTCGATCTTGTTATCCGCTTTAATTTCCTTTTTGCTTTTCTCCTGTGCAAAGCCTGCTGTTATAAAAACCGCCAGGCAAACTAGTACAAATGAGATCTTTGCTTTCATTGGAGTTATTTTTAATTTTATAGGTTGAAACATTGACTTGCTTAACAAAGATAATATCTATTTCCCCTGATTGGTGTTAACTGGAGTTGCAAAAACTCAATCCGGAATATTGCATGGAGATATTCAGGCAATACCCCGATTAAAAGTCCGGCTTATGATAGATTTAATCTTTAAAACATCAGTTAACAGCTCATTTCACCCGCGTTTTTCTTTGCCGAAAGCAGGTTGTAAGCACCTTTTACAACAACTTTAGCCTTTTTAATATCAAATCCTTCCGGCAGGCTGATTTCGGAAAACCCGCCATCGGTAACGCCTTTATGTACTTCAATCATGCGATATTCGGTAAATGGCTTGCCACCTTCTTCTTTGTTCTTATCAAAAATGAAGATGTAATCCTTATCGTCAAAGCTCACGATTGCTTCGGATGGCAAAGCTGCAACCTGTATGCCATTAGCTTCGATTAAAGCATTTACATACATGCCGGGAATAATGTTTTTACAAATTTCGTTAACGCTTGCATACACTTTGTAAGTCCTGTCAGTGCTCACAGTTTTTCCGGTCTGGTAAATCACAGCTTCATGCTGTTCAGTTTCGTTATTGATAAAGAACCTGATCTTCTGACCTGTCGAAACCTTATCGGCATCTTTTTCGAACAAAGTGAGTTCAATCAGGAGTTTGTCGCTGTTAACAATCTCAAACAATACATCAGTAGGAGCGACAAATTTCCCAATATTGGTATTTACAGATTTTATGAAACCAGATATAGGAGATGTAACTGCAATGGAACGGGAAATGTTGTCTTCAGTAAGAGTTGCAGGGTTTATTCCGATAAGCGCAAGTTTTTGTTCGAGCGCTCTGGTTTGAGCCTTCAGGTTTTTATAATCGGCCGTAACTTGCTGGACGTTTTTCTGTGAATAAACATCATCCTTGTAAAGATCTGAATGCCTTTTATATTCGGCTTCAGCATATTCAAGTTTGTTTTTAGCTTCGAGATAATTTTGTTGAATATCAATAAAGTCCTGGTTTTCGAGTATGGCCAATGTCTGACCCTTGCTAACACTACTGCCCGGTATAAGGACAATGGATTTTACAAACCCGCCCAGGGGCATGCATACCGTTGCCATATTTTGTGGCGCTACTGTTACGAGTCCGCTTACTTTAAGGGTTCCGTTCAACGAACGTAGTTCAATGGTTCCGGTTTCAATTTTTGCAAGTTTTACCTGGTCGTCGCGTAATTCTACGATATCTTCCGGCAGGACTTCCACTTCCTTCTCTGCTACAGTATTTTTACTCTTGTTGCATGAAAGTATGGAAAGTGAAAGTATAAGAAGAAAAAGAATTGATTTGAAATTATATTTTTTCATATTGCGTATGATTTACAGTGTTTTTCCTGAAATGTATTCGATGTTGATAAGGGTCTGCATATAATTGCTGAGCGCGTCAAGGTAATTTTGCCTGATGGTAATTGCCCGGTTAAGGCTCAGGATATAGTCGAGGTAATCCATAGCACCAGCTTTATAACTACGTCCCGATTGCTCGATGATATAATCTGCTTCAGGAATCGCCTGTTTTTCATAAAAGTCGACGCTCTTGCTGAATTTGGTATATACATCGAGCATTGACGTATATTCCGAGGACAAGGTTCTTGAATAACTTTCGGCATTCGTTCGGGCAGCGTCCTGCTTTATTCCGGCGGCTTTAACTTTCGCGGTGTAGGGTCTGTACCACAAGGGTAGTGTAATGCCTGCCTGTATTCCGGCAAAGCGATCGCCCATTCCAAAAGTCTGTGGTACTGAATTAACTTCCTGTGTTCCCTGCATGGTCTGGCTGAAATACCCTATGGTAAGATCAGGTAAAGCCCGGCTACGTTCCAGTTTTTGCTCTGCTCCGGCAACTTCAACCTGTTGTTTTACAAAGCCAAGGGAAGGGTTTCGGGTTACGGCGATAGAATTGGGCAACAATGCTATAAGTTGCTGTTTTGTAAGTATATCAGCCGGAAGAAATGGCTCAGAAGAGTTCAGAATATTCTGAAATTTACGCGAAGTTATTCCAATGTCTGTCGAAACTTGCTGTAGTTGATTCTTTATCTCCATACTTTGTGAACGGGCAGTTATCATTTCGAGGCGGTTTGTTTCGCCCGACTTTGCCCGCAATTCAGCAGCGCGCAGAAATCCCGTAAACAAGCTATCCTGGTAAATCAATAGCTTCTCTTTCTCGACCAGGTAAGCCAACTGCCAGTATACCTGTTTAACCTGTGTAGCAATTTCCAGTTGTGAAACCTTCAATTCCCATTCACTGCTTTTTATCCAGGCTGCAGCCAGTTTTCCCTGGTTGCTGTAAACAGTCGGAAAAGCTATTGATTGTGATATGGTGAAGCTGTTATCTTTGCTGTTTGAGTTGAACCTGCCATATTGAGCGTCAATCCCGGTTTTAGGAATATCCCAGGATGAACCTTTCAAAGCTTTTTGAGCCTCAAGCGAATAAACCGATGCGCGGATAGAAAAATTACTGTCCAAAGCCAATTGAATTGCCTCGTTCAACTTGATAGTTTTGGGTTTCTGAGCGTTGGAAGTATTCAGAAATGATGTGCCCAGGAAAACGATCAATAGAATTGAAATCAGCTTTGCCGGTTTCTTTTTGAATGAAAACCTGAGTTTACGGGACGAAAAGATGATGTAAAAAACCGGTAAAATTATCAGCGTTAGAAGTGTTGCCGTAATAAGTCCGCCGATTACAACAGTCGCTAAAGGTTTTTGAACCTCAGCTCCCGCGGAATTGGATAATGCCATGGGAAGGAAACCCATTGAAGCTACCGCTGCGGTCATTATTACAGGGCGTAACCGTGTATGAAGACCTTTGCGCACCCTTTCGTATATATCAGTAATTCCTTCTTTCTCAAGGCGGTTAAATTCAGCAATCAGAACAATTCCGTTCAATACGGCAACACCAAACAACGCAATAAATCCAACTCCTGCCGAAATAGAAAAATTCATACCGCGCATCCAGAGCGCAAACACGCCGCCAATGGCTGCTAATGGTACTGCAGAGTAGATAAGTAGTGACTGTTTTACCGAATGGAAAGTAAAGTAAAGCAATACGAATATTAGTAACAATGCTACGGGTACTGCAATGGCCAGCCTGTTTTTTGCAGCCCTCAGATTTTGAAATTGTCCGCCATAGGATAAGTAGTAGCCGGTTGGAAGATGAACCTGTTTATCAATTTTGGCAGTAACCTCATCAATAACACTTTCAATATCACGGTTCCGGACATTAAATCCGACAGTAATACGTCGTTTGGTATTTTCTCTCGAAACCTGTGCCGGGCCTGATTTAATTGAGATATCGGCAATTTGCTCAAATGTGATCTGCGAACCATTTGGCAAAGCTACCGAGAGATTTTTAACGTCATCAAGGCTTTTCCTGTAATCTTTGTCGAGGCGGACTACAAGCCCGAATCGCTTTTCATCGTCGAACACAACACCGGCTTCACTTCCTGCAAAAGCTGCGCGAAGTACCTGGTTTGCATCATCCACCGAAATGCCATACTGCGCCAGCCGGTCACGGTTAAACTCTACCTGGACCTGTGCCAGCCCGGTCACTTTTTCGACATTGAGGTCTTCGACTCCATCAATTCCCTGGATAATCTTTTCAGCTTCCGTAGCTATATCGGATAAAGTGTTCAGGTCATCGCCAAAAATTTTCACACCAATATCCTGTCTTGATCCTGAGAGGAGTTCGTTGAAACGCATTTGAATAGGTTGCTGGAACTCAAATTTTACACCAGCCAGAACGATAAGTTTTTCCTCCATTTTTGCAACCAGTTCTTCACGTGTTTTGGCTGATGTCCATTCACTTTTATCTTTCAGTGTAATAATATAATCGCCTGTCTCCATAGGTGTTGGATCGGTAGGGATTTCGCCTGCCCCGATTTTACAAACCGTATGCTCGATTTCAGGAAAGTTTTCGAGAAGGATTTTATTTGCTTTTTCTACAGTCTCAACTGTATTACTCAACGAACTGCCTTGTAGTGTTATAACTCCGGCCGCAAGATCGCCTTCTTCCAGCTGGGGAATAAACTCACCGCCCAGGTTGTTAAAAACAAACAGGCTACTCAGGAATAATAGTATAGCTGAAACTGAAACCAGCACTTTATGTCCAAGCGCAAAATTGATTACAGGATTAAACCCTTTGTGAAACCAGTCCATCAGTTTATCCGAAAAATTGCGCTTGTGTACAGTGTTTTTACTCAGGAACATCGCTGAAGCCAGTGGGACATAGGTTAGCGATAAAATAGCCGCTCCAATTAACGCGAAAGCAACTACCTGCGCCATAGGTTGAAACATCTTGCCTTCGATACCAACCAGCGCCATGATTGGAATGTAAACGATAAGGATTATTATTTGTCCGAAAGTAGCTGAGCTCATCATACGTTTGGCTGAATCAAACACACTCTCGTCCATCTGTTGCTGTGAAAGCCTGGCGACTCCCGGATGATGGTGTTTGCTGAGCGTTATCCTGTGAACAACGCTTTCAACAATAATTACAGCACCATCCACTATTAGCCCGAAGTCAATTGCTCCCAGGCTCATCAGGTTCCCTGATACGCCAAATAGATTCATCAGCGAAATAGCAAAAAGCATTGACAGTGGAATTACCGAAGCTACAATTAATCCGGCCCGCACATTACCGAGTAATATAACCAGTATGAAAATTACAATCAGGGCTCCTTCCACCAGGTTTCGTGAAACAGTGCCAATAGCACGACTAACTAATTCGGAACGATTCAGGTAGGGTTCTATAGTAATTCCTGCTGGCAGGGATTTTTGAATGGATTCGATCCGGGTTTTTACATTGTCAATAACTTCGTGGGCGTTGGCACCTTTGAGCATCATAACGACACCCCCGACCGCTTCAGTAGTATCTACCACAAGCGCACCATACCGAATGGCATTTCCATACTGAACGGTTGCCACATCGCGTATCAAAACAGGAATACCAGACGAATTGGTTTTGACCAGTATTTTTTCAATATCGCCTAATGTTTTAACCAGTCCAATGCCTCTGATAAAATACGATGTTGGTTTCTTATCGATATAAGCGCTGCCGGTGTTCTCGTTGTTTTTTTCGAGTGCCTGGAAAATATCAGTAAGGGTGAGGTTCATTCCTCTGAGCCTTTCGGGATTAACGGCAATTTCGTACTGCTTAACGAATCCACCATAAGAGTTGATGTCAGCTACGCCTTGTGTACCAAGCATTTCGCGACGAATAACCCAGTCCTGGATGGTTCTTAACTCCATCAGCGAATATTTTTTCTCATATCCTTTGTCAAGTGCTAGTCGATATTGGTATATTTCTCCAAGGCCGGTAGAAATAGGTGCAAGCTCAATCTTTGCAAGTCCCGGAGGAATAACTTCTTCGGCTTCTTTCAGCCTCTCGCTCAGCTGTTGCCTGGCCCAATAAACATCAACGTTATCCTTAAACACTACCGTTACCACTGATAATCCAAGTCGTGAGATCGACCGGAGTTCAATAATATCAGGGATATTGGCAACAGCAACCTCAATGGGAGCAGTTATAA
This sequence comes from Bacteroidales bacterium, assembly GCA_030654075.1. Classification (GTDB taxonomy): domain Bacteria; phylum Bacteroidota; class Bacteroidia; order Bacteroidales; family UBA4417; genus UBA4417. The sequence continues at coordinate 19,275 of JAURYB010000157.1, forward strand.
AACTTTCAACTTCCTGCACGGCCAGCGATGGCGCAAGCGAAATAACCTGGACCTGGTTATTGGTAATATCGGGTATGGCATCAATAGGCAGTCGGGTGATGGAATAGGTTCCCCAACCAATCAATGCTACTACAAACAGTCCGACAATAAATTTATTTTTGATTGAAAAATAGATGATTCGCTCTATCATACATACTTACTTAAAAAGTTAATACTACACATGACTGATTTCACCGCATAATTAATGAATGCAGGAATCAGCAAATACCATTTGGTATAAGTATTAAGCTATTTTGGGAGGTTGCCAGATAGAGGCTAAGGTATCGGAAATAAAAGCGGAAGAAACCGGGAAATATTGCTTTTCAGAAAACGAAAAACAATTGAGCTGAACCTCATACGCCTGGAAAACTACCGATGTAGCGCAGCAATTGCAAGTGCAGAAAGGAGAACAATTATCGGAATCGCTGTGATTATGACTGTCCTGTTTCTCCTGGGTGAGCTCAGTATTATGCAACGTATTATCAACCCGGGCATCAATGCATGGAATTGCAGTGAGCAACAGTAAATAAGAAGATAATAGGATGGCGAAGAATTTCATTTGCTTTATTATGGTGCAAATGTAAATAAAAATCTAATAGCCTGATACGATAAAGCTAATGGTATGGATTAGTTTGCCTTCATATAGTATGAGTCTTTCCTGTTTATTCTGATTCTTTTTCATTTTAATTTTTAAGGATTTCAACGAAAGTTTGCTGGTATCAATCCGGCTCACTCTCTTTGCGCAAATGTGATGGTGATTGAAAGATTTGCCCTTAGCATTACTTGTTTTACGTTTTGACAAATTTCCCGATATATTCTAAAAGGCTTAAAAGATACTGCGCCGAAAAAGTAAATTATTACATGGACGGGTTTCCATAAGGCAGTCAGTTTTTTGATTTATAAGTAAGATAATATTACGGGCAGTGAATCAGGAGTTGAAATTTAAAACTGTCAAGAATAATGTTATTTTTGTCAGCTTCACTAATTTATCGGAGATTTTCTGTTTCAGAAGTCAGGAGAAAAATCAGGAAGCAATTCCTTATATTACTCATAGTAAGGATATAGGATGAACAAATAACAGCATCTAAAACACAGCGTAATATGGCAAATACGATTTTTCAAAGCAATGCTTTGTTGAATTATATTGAATCGGCGGCTTGATTGGATAGCAGCATAAATGATGTAAAATAATCGGAAGACAACCTAAAAAAACATATAAAATTTTAAATTATTCAAAATGAATCATATAAGAGAGGATGGATTTATGAAGGTAAATTTATTTTTCAAATAATGTAAAATATTTGTATTTTCGCCTATTACTTTTTCACTCTTTGGTTATTATCATGTATAAATGTAACGATTACAAGTTGAATTGAATAGCTTACTCTATCACTTTCACTCACACCAACTCTTACACATATTCAAACACCAACTTTTACTTTATGAATGCTTGAATTACTGTCATTACTTAACTTCAATACAGCGGAAAGATCGGATTTTTACCTCATTTATAATACTAATTACAGCTCGTACTACTTCCCTTTGCCACTACACAGCCGACTGCCGGAGAAATCCGGCAGTCTTTTTTTTAGATATTTGCATCAGAATTATTCTTTTTTTTGATGATCCAAGGTGAACTGTTTCCTGGTCCGTATTACATTGGCTGCTCAACTGGGCACAAATAAAAATTGCGGCATAGGTGGCCGGGTGAACATTTTCATGGCTCCTTAGTGTATTTGCCTGCCTGCAGCCAGGTTTCTTCTGTAAATACCTTCCTTTTTTCTTGCGGCAAGTACATATAACAGCAAAAAACACACAGAGTTATCCGGCACTGAAAGCACGCAAAGAGAATTGCAATATTTAATGTGTCACTTATTCTGTTTCCGATGCCTAAAAATTCTTTTTTATCTCTCCGGAAGCAGGAACTACATTAAGGTAAAAGTTGTGCAATATCAAGGAACTACTTGTTGAAGTATAACTTTGAATTCATTTTTTATATTAGAAGTCAGCCTAATTTTGCATCGTAATCAAAATAACACTTAAAATGAAACATACAGTAGATACTGCCTGGCAGGGAAACATGAAATTTGATGCTGTAGTAAGCGGCCATCACATAATAATGGATGCTTTGCCTGTTGTAGGCGGAAACGATGAAGGTGCCCGTCCAAAAGAACTGATGCTTGCTTCTTTGGCAGGTTGCACTGGCATGGATGTGGTTTCAATCCTCAAAAAGATGCGGGTTGAACTTCAGTATTTCAACATCAGGGTTGAAGCTGAAATGACTGAAGAGCATCCGAAACATTATACCTCCATGCACATTATTTATGAGTTTAAAGGCGAAGGCCTCGAAACCGAAAAACTTCAGAAAGCAGTTAACCTTTCACAGGAACAATATTGCGGTGTTTCCGCCGCCTATCGCAAAGCAATGGAAATCTCCTCAGAGATTGTAATTCTTAAATAATTTACGATTTACGAATGACGATTTACGAATTGTCGGATTGATAAATTTTCTACCAATTATCAAATTTGCCCCAATCGAACCTCGTACCTCGTCAATCGTAAATAAATGAAATATTAGAAATGTACGATTTACGAATGACGATTTACGAATTGTCGGATTGATAAATTTTCTACCAATTATCAAATTTGCCCCAATCGTACCTCGTACCTCGTCAATCGTAACTATATAACCTACTAAAACCCAACCCCTAAATCCTAACAAAATGCTTTACACAAATCTAAAACACATAGAAACTGCTGATGCTCATCAGAAATTTATCAGCGAAAACGAAAACGTAATGATATGCTGTGGCCGTATGGGCCCGATGTGTATTCCTGTTTACGGAATTATGGAAGAACTCGAAGGTGAATACTCCAACGTAAAATTTGCCGATATGGAATTCGACAGTCCCGAGTCACACGTGATACGCAGTGTTCCGGAAGTAAAAAGTTTCATGGGTATTCCTTTTACCATGTACTATAAAAATGGCAAACTGGTAAAGGCAACTTCCAGCATACAGTCCATGACACAGGTAAAATCAATACTTGATGCTGAATTCAGCGCTGCCAAATAACAATATGGAAACCAACAATCATTACGACGCAATAGTGATAGGTGCAGGTCCTGCCGGACTTACGGCAGGCATCTACCTGTCGCGTGCAAGGGTCAGAACTTTGATCCTCAGCGAAGGTACTGTTGGCGGACAGATGATACTCACTCACGAAATTGCCAATTACCCTGGCGTTGAAAGTATTAGTGGATACCAGCTTTCGACAATCATGCGAAACCAGGCAAAGAAATTCGGCTGCGATATCAAATCCAATATATTGGTTGAAACACTGAATTTGCATGGTGATGTTAAAGAAGTCATTCTTGCCGATGGAACAAGGTATTCAACTGATGCTGTTATCCTGAGCCCTGGCGGACGTTCGCGTACTCTCGGCGTAGAAGGTGAAGACCAGCTGAAAGGCAAAGGAATTTCATATTGCGCAACCTGCGATGGCGATTTCTTTACCGATAAGGAAATTATAGTTGTAGGAGGTGGAAATTCGGCTCTCGAAGAAGCCGTTTCCCTTACCAAATATGCCAGCAAAGTAACCATAGTTCACCAGTTCGATCATTTTCAAGCATTTGAATTTGCCATTGAAGAAGCCCGAAACCATCCGAAAATCAATTTTATGATGGAATCAACTATTTCAGCTTTTCATGGCATCGAAAAACTTGAAGGTGTCGAAATAATGGATCTGAAGAGCGGCAAATCGCAAAATCATCCAATCGATGGCGTTTTTATCTTTATTGGTTACGTTCCTAATACTGAATTCCTGGAAAGCAGTATCGAATTGAATAAATGGAAAGAAATTGTTGTGGATGCCGATATGCAAACCAGCATTAAAGGTGTATTTGCTGCCGGCGATTCCATTGTAAAAAGATACAGGCAGGTAACAACAGCCGTTGCCGATGGGACAATTGCCGCACTGGCTGCTTCAAAATATATACACGAACTTCATCAGAATAAAAAACTCCAACACACCTTATAATGACAATAACCATAATATTTACTTTCCTGCTTTTTGCCGGATTTATCACTTACATGTACTTTACCTACAAGAAAATAAAAAACACACCTGAAGAGGAAACTAATTCCGCAATCAAGCAACTCAGCGACGCGAATTTCCAGGCACAAGTGAAGAACGGTGTCACGTTGGTTGATTTCTGGGCCGCCTGGTGTATGCCATGTAAAATGATGGCTCCGGTTTTAAACGAAACTGCTGAAGCACTGGGAAATACAGCTCAAATAGCTAAACTGGATGTTGATTCGAACCGGGAATCTTCAGCCAAATACGGAGTGAGAAGTATTCCGACTTTGATCTTATTTAAAAACGGAAAAGAAGTGAATCGTTTTGTTGGTGTTAAAACCAAAGATTTTCTTCTGAAGGAAATCAGCAAAGTTGTTTAAATCTCCTATCATTAAGCACAAATCCAAAGCATTACAAGCCAAAAACTAAAGAATTCCAAAATGAAAGAAACCTGTGAGAATGATACACGGCCTAAAAATTTTAATGAACTGATACGTTCAGCCTATTTCTGGAAACCTGTAGCCGGAACAATAATCGGAGGAATCGGAGGCTTTTTGTATTACCACTTTGTAGGCTGTGCCTCTGGTTCGTGCGGTATTACGAGTAATCCATTTTCGAGTGCGCTTTTCGGAGCCGCAATGGGATTTTTTGTTGTTAACCGTCCGTGTAAAACATGCTGATTTTTTGCATACCTTTACAATAATCACAATTCTATGGAAATCAAAGAAATAAATAACAGATATAGTGAACTGGCCGAATCTGAATGCTGCCTTTCGTGCGGTGGAGCAATCAATTATGCGGAACCCAAAATCGGTGAAGTATGTGTCGACCTGGGTAGCGGCCGCGGAACGGATGTTCTTCGCATGGCCGAATCAGTTGGTAAAATCGGTTTCGTTTACGGCATCGATATTTCGGATGGAATGCTTGAAAAAGCCCGTCATAATGCGGAAAAATTTGGTGTAACCAACGTCAGCTTTATTCGATGCGAACTCGAAAATCTCGATCTTCCGGATAAAGTTGCCGACCTGGTCATCTCTAATTGCACCCTCAACCATGCTTCGGATAAACAGGCTGTGTGGAACGAAATTTTCCGTATCCTTAAGAAAGGCGGCCGTTTCGTGATAAGCGATATTTACGCCACAACTCCGATTGCTGATGAATACCGTAACGATCCGGCTGCTGTTGCCGAATGCTGGGCTGGGTCCGTTACCCGTTCCGAATATATGCAGCACCTCGAAAAAGCCGGTTTTGCTTCTGTCGAAATCCTCGAAGAATCAGCGCCTTACGCTAAAGGAAATGCGGAAGTCTGCAGTTTTACAATTGCTGGAAAAAAAGCGGCTGAAAAATGAGGCTGTGGTAGCTAAATTAATTTTAAAACAAATGAAAAAAGTCATAATTTTAATGGCATTAGGCTTCACAATATTGTTGACTAACTGTAATAAAACCTCAGGTAATGCCAATAATGCTTCAAGTACAATTACGGCCCTGACAAACGAAACATTTAAAACAAATGTCTACAACTACCCCATTAACCCACAATGGAAATACGAAGGTCAATTACCCGCAATTATTGATTTTTACGCAACCTGGTGTCAGCCTTGTAAAAAGTTATCACCTCTCCTTGAAGATCTTGCAGTAAAATACAAAGGCAAAATCATAGTCTATAAAGTAGATGTGGATGCGGAACAACAATTAGCGCAAAGTATGGGCATTTCAAGTATGCCTACATTGCTTTTTATTCCGGCTAATGGACAGCCACAACAGTCGGTTGGCCTTGTTTCTACCGAAACCCTGGAAAAAATGATCCATGAAATCTTATTAGTTAAATAACCATTAAATAAATCTTACCATGAAAAGTCTTGTGAAAAAAAAGGTTGAAGTTCAAAAAGTAAACACAAAAAAAGTAGCTCAATGCTGCGCCAAAACATCCAAAACTGTTGTCGGTTGTCACGATTAACTAACGGTGACAGGATAAAGGGCTCATGAAAACCTCATGGGTTCTGAGATTATAACTTTCAAATAAGCCTTAATGAATTACTCAAAACATAATATTTTCTCCAGGATTTCCGGTTCAGATAACTTTTTTATCGTTAATCTGCTCAGTGGCAGCGCTGATATTTTGAATCCTGAGGAAGGTAAAATGATACATGATTTCCTTGCGGGAAAAGAAATTACCCCAGACTTTCACTCAAATTTGACAGAACAGGGGTACCTTGTGGATAAAAAAGAGGAAGAGCGGCTATATCGCAGCAAATACCTTGATTTTATCGATACCCGTGACGATGATGAAGTACAGTTGTTCTTTGTGCCTAATTACAGTTGTAATTTCGCCTGCACTTATTGTTACCAGGACGAATACACAAATGCCAACCAGGTTCTCACACATGAAGTGATTGATGCTTTCTTCAGTTACATAAATAGTGAGTTTGCCGGTCGCAGGAAATACCTTACCGTTTTTGGAGGTGAGCCACTGCTAAATACACCAAAACAGAAGGATTTGATTGTTTACCTCCTTAAACTGGCTAATGAAATTGATCTTGAAGTCTGCTTTGTAACAAACGGTTATTCGTTGGTTGATTATACCGATATCCTGAAGTCGGCACGCATCCGCGAAATCCAGGTTACCCTTGATGGCAAAGGCAGTGTGCATGATAAACGTCGTTTCCTGAAAGGTGGCGGAGCAACTTTTGAGAAGATCGTGGCTGGAATTGATGCCTGTCTGGCAAACGAACTGCCGGTTAACCTCCGAATGGTTGTTGACAAGGAAAACATTAATGGTTTGCCGGAAATGGCACAATTTGCCATTGATAAAGGCTGGACTAAAAGTGAGTTTTTCAAAACACAGCTTGGTCGGAATTACGAGTTGCATCATTGCCAGGCAACCTCAGAGAAACTTTTCAGCCGGATTTCACTTTACGAAACTATCTACAACCAGGTAAAGCAGCATCCGTACATTCTCGAATTTTATAAGCCTGCTTATTCCATTTCGAAATTCCTGGCTGAAAACGGAAGCCTTCCTGATCCACTATTTGATGCCTGTCCTGCCTGCAAAACCGAATGGGCATTCGATTACACCGGACATATTTTTTCCTGTACAGCCACTGTTGGCAAAGAAGATGAATCCCTGGGAACCTTCTACCCCGAAGTTTCGCGCAAAGAGGAAATGATAAACGCCTGGGAAAATCGTGACGTTACAGCCATTGCCGAATGCAGCACCTGCAGCATGCAACTCGCTTGTGGCGGAGGTTGCGGCTCAGTTGCCAAAAACAGAACCGGCTCTGTCTGCTCAACCGATTGCCGGCCGGTAAAAGAATTACTGGAACTTGGATTCTCAGCTTATTTCGAACAGCCTGCACATACATCCGAATGATGACTTCTGTCACGCTGAGCGGAGTCGAAGCGACCATCAATCAACCACCGAATGACCACTGAATGACTGCTGAATGACCAATGAATGACCACTGAATGACAAAAACTCAAATAACTTGTCCTCTTAAATAGCCCTAATTAACAGATCAAAAAAATTACAATGAAAGAAATTACATCATCCGAATTCGAAACTGAGATCCTTGCCGGTGGCAAAGTTGTCCTCGACTTCTATTCCACCGAATGCCCACCATGCGAAGCTGTTGCCCCAAAATTTGAAGGTTTGGCAAAGCTCTATGGAAACGATATCAAGTTCTTTAAAATGTTTCGCCAGCAAAATAAGCTATTGGCTGAGCAGCTAGGAGTTAAATCATCACCAACTTTGCTCTTCTTTGATAAAGGTGTGCAGGTTGCTGAAACCCTTACCGGTGGCATCAAGCGAAGTGATATCATACATCGGCTGGATAGCATGTTATCGCCTGAACGGGTAAAAGAGATTAAGAAAGACATCAAACCTACCGTTTCTGAATTTGACGTCCTGATTCTTGGAGCCGGTCCCGGTGGACTTACAGCAGGATTGTACCTTTGCCAGTCAAAGGTAAATACCGTGCTTATTGATATAGCATTGCCAGGTGGCCATGTTTCAACAACACATGAAGTATCCAACTATCCCGGATTTATTGACCCTCAGCCTGGTTATTTGCTATCGCATAATATGTCGGAGCAAACCAAACTCTGCGGCACCATATATAAAGTAGCCGTTGATGTTTCGAAAATTGACCTGGAGAAGAAGGAAGTTGTAGTTGATGAATTTGAAACAATTAAAGCAAAGAAAATTATCATTGCAACCGGCACATCACCTAACCTGATGGGAGTAAAAGGCGAGCGTGAACTGAAAGGCAAAGGAATCTCCTACTGTGCCACCTGCGATGCCAAATATTACGGCGACAAGGATGTAGTAGTTATCGGCGGAGGAAACTCAGCAGTGGAAGAAGCAGATTTTATCAGCAAGTTTGCAAGCAAGATTACCATGGTTCACCAGTTTGATACTTTCACAGCCAACAAACAGGCCCAGGAGAAATTGTTCGCCAATCCTAAAATCAGCGTGCTTTTTGAGCATGAGCCCAGATCATTCTCCCGCGAAGGCGACAAAATGATTACAGAAGTAGAGGATCTGAAAACTAATACTGTTACTAAACTGGTTAGCGACGGAGTATTTGTATTTATCGGAATGAAACCGAATATCGATTTGTTCCGGGATAAACTGGAACTCGATAAATGGGGGTACATTAAAACAGATGAGGATATGCGTACCAGCTTGCCAGGAGTATATGCCGTTGGCGATGTTATCAGTAAAAAATACAGGCAGATTACCACGGCAGTTGCCGATGGAACCATTGCAGCTATTGCAATTGCGAAAGATTTTAATTAACGAGAAAACCTATCATACCATGAATGCAAACCAATTAATCATTGAGCAGGTAAGCCCTTTCGATGTGCCTACCACAGTTGAAAAACTTATTGAAGCCGCTGACAAAAAAGAATGGCAGAACCCTGCTAATCACAACCTTCAGCAATCGTTGGCAAAATCAGGCAAAGATGTCAGGCCCGTTCAGGTAGTCGAGATCTGTAAGGCTGATTATTCAGGTAAGATGCTGGAAAAAAATGACGAAAGGATCAGCTCTATCCTGATGCCTTGCCGCATTTCGGTGTACGAAAAAGAAGATGGCAAAACTTATGTTACCCTGCTTAACATGGCAGCAATGACTATTGGGTTGCCTTCTGCTACTGCCGAAGCTGTTAAAGGCGCATCCGACGAAACCTTCGAAATCGTTAAGTCGGTTATCGGACCTTTCTAAGATCGGTTTTTTGCACTTTTCATTTTTATAAACTTATTAGTTAGCCTGATTTTTCATTAGCTTTCTGATTCAAGTAATAGTTAATGTCATAGCATCCGAACACGATGTTACGATATTGATTGTCTGAATGTTATGTACAATTGTCATGTACAGTGCAGTTTAATTCTCTTACACTATTATTGGCAACTAATCCTATGAACAGCATTATAATTATCGGCACAGAGCCTCCTTGTCCACGATGCAAATTGTTGGCTAAAGTTGTTTCTGATAAGGTTAAGGAACTTGGAATAAAAGCAGAAGTAAGGCACCTGGTATATACTGATTCTGAAGCAGGAGAATTTGCCGGACGATCAGGGCTGATAACTGGTACTGCAAATTCTGTGGCAAAAAAGATGAATGTTGAAATTGATAATTCCCGCAAGATAATCCCGAATTTCGATTCCCAATTTAATGTCGAATATGAAGATTATTTTTTGACTAACTGGTCATATGAATTGGATGAACATTTAAGGCTTTTTGAACTTAAAGCGAAAGAAGAAGGTATTTTGATGACACCCTCTTTGATCATAAATGGCAATCTGAAACATAGCGGAAGTGTTCCGAGATTATCACAAATAGTAGAATGGCTATTGGAATTAAAAGACGCCTGATTTTATTAAAACAGGCTGATTTCGTGCGTTATGAAGAAGTTTAATTCAATTTCATAAACAGATTAATTGAGATTTAAGGATGAAGAAAGTTTTAATTCTCGGTGGTGGTTTTGCCGGAGTGCAGACAGCCATTGAATTACAGAAAAAAGGCAAATTTGACATAACCCTGGTTTCTGATCGGGACTACTTATATTTATACCCCATTTCTATCTGGGTGCCTGTTCATATCAAGGAATTCAATGATGTAAAAGTGCCTTTGACAACTATTCAAAAAAAATATCCGTTTACTCTGATTATTGATAAAGTAACTGAAATTCTGGCAACTGAAAACAAGGTTATCTGTGCAAACCAAACTTTGACCTATGAGTACCTGGTTGTTGCTTTTGGTGCCGAAAAAATGCAGCACAAAGGCATAAACAACACTTTATCTATATGTGCCAAGCCAGAAATGGCGCTCGAAATCCGTAATAAAATTGATGAACTTGTTCAGAAAGGCAGCGGTAAAATAGCGATCGGTTTTGGCGGAAACCCAAAAGATAAATCCGCCGTTCGCGGTGGGCCTGCTTTTGAACTGGCATTTAATATTCACAACTATTTAAAGTCAAAAAAACTCAGGGATAACTTTGAACTCACATTTTTTGCTCCTATGGAAGAACCCGGAGCCCGAATGGGTAAAGGCGCTTTAGCCATGATGGATAAAATGTTTGACAGCTATAAAATTGGTAAACGATTTGGCAAAAAGATTAAAGAGTTCGTGAGTGATGGAGTGATATTCGAAGATGATTCAAAACTGGATTCCGATTTTACCATGTTTATTGCTGCCGGCACAGGCCCGGCACTCCTGCAAAATTCTGATCTCCCACTTTCCGAAGCCGGGTTCATAAAAATCGACAATTACGGCCAGACGCAAGGATTCTCAAATGTTTTTGCAATCGGTGACATTGCGGCTCTCGAAGGTCCGGACTGGATTGCTAAACAAGGACATATTGCCGAACTCATGGGTCGGAACGCAGCTTATAATATTGCAGAGATTGAAAAAGGAAGCAGCAAACGAAAAGGATACCAAGAGCACCTGAATATTTTATGTGTAATGGATACAGGCGACGGCGCAGCTTTCGTTTTCCGTAATGGTACAAAAGCAATTATGATTCCCATGCCTATTTTTGGGCACTGGATGAAAAAAGGTTGGGGAGTTTATGCCCGCCTGACTAAAATCGGAAAATTTCCACGTTTACCGGGGATGTAATAAATTGGGAATTCATATAGTTTACTCCTACCATTGAACAAAACATAAATTAGAAATATGTTGAAATTACTTGTTGATAAACGGATTCTCATCCTCGCCTTCATGGCGGCCGGGCTTTATTATGGCATTTCCGTATATCATATTTCACTTTGGTATGTATTGCTGGCTGGTGTAATATTAGGCGTTGTTTTCGGGAAAGTATTCTGCCGTTGGGTTTGCCCGTTAGGATTGATGATGGAATTTCTGATGGGTATGAGCCCGGATGGCAAAATCAAAGGAATGTATCAATACCATAAAGTTGGTTGCCCCATTGCATGGATTTCGGGATGGCTGAACAAGTATTCGTTTTTCCGGATTAAGGTAAACAATGACAGTTGTAAAAACTGCGGCATCTGCGACAAGGAATGCTATATTGTTGCCATGGAGCCTACAAAATATAGTTTATACAAACCTGTAATGGACAGGCCTGGCGATAGTTTTACGTGTTCCAAATGTTTGAAGTGTGTGGCAACATGCCCCAACGGTAGCTTAACCTATAAAGTCTGAGCCGGACGCAAAATAATCAACCAACATTCTTCCTACTCCCTACTCCTTACTCCCGTCTATTAAATCAAAATAACTAAATCATGAAAGGCAACTTCGAGACAATAATCAACGATTCAAAGCCCGTTATTGTAGATTTTCACGCCTTGTGGTGTGGGCCTTGCAAGGTTCAGTCACCCATTTTAAAAGAGCTTGCAACTGAACTTGGCGATCGTGTCCGGGTGATAAAGATTGATGTAGATCAAAACAACAACTTGTCCAGCCAATACCAGATACAGAGTGTTCCTACCCTTATCGTCTTTAAAAACGGCAAACCGGTCTGGAGGCATTCGGGAGTAGTAAGTAAAGGCGATTTGTATAAGATCTTAATGCAAAACATGTAGGCTGTCGTCTGTTTATTCAAGGAGGTCTTCAAATTAAACAAGCACAAAATCAATCCAATTCAAAAACCACGATAGAAGGTTCTCCCTTCTTAAAAGGCAGATGTCCGAAGGACGGATATGTACACTTTTCCTTTAAGAAAAAAGTTTGCTCCTGTTGCACAATTTCCAAATAAAATATCGAAATAGTATGACCGAAAATAAAACCCATTGGTATGATGGCTGGTATTATGATACAGTTATTGCACCCAACCAGGATAAATTATTCCAGCAAATAAAAAATCTTATTGAGCCACAATCTACAATAATTGATGTTGGCTAGGGAACAGGACGTTTAGTATTCGGACTGTCAGGCAAAAGCAAATCTGTTTTTGGAATTGACCTATCAAAACATAATATCAACAGTGCCCTGCTTTCATTATTCAGGCAGCCTAATGATAAAATTTCTTTTCAACATCGCAACCTGCACGATATAATTAAAGTTGATCAGGCACACTTTGATTATGCAATAATAACGTTTGTAATTCAAGAGGTTGATGAAAAAGAAAGGATAAATTTACTGAACGAAATGGCAAAGGTGGCCGATAAGATTATAATTGGTGATTATCTTGTTCCCAAACCCGAAGGGTATGCAGGTCGTTTAACAACATTTATTGAGTATATGGCGGGTGCTGAGCACTATCGAAACTACAAAAATTACCTGGCTAATGGAGGAATTTATCATCTGGCTGAAAAATCCGGATTGAATATTATAAACGAAATACCAACTGAATCATCAACAAATCATATTGTTGTATTAAGCAAATAATTCGCATACATCTTTTGCGATTAACTCAATTAAAACCAAGGAACATGAAAGCTGAAATTTCAACTTTAGGTTTTTTGTTCGGTGTCAACCTTCAATAAGCAAAGCTGGATAGATACAATGTGATTAACAGAATGTCAACACTCGAAAACTTTGCCGTCACAAAGTTATTGTCGTAGCCCCTGGTGTAGATACTATTATCATTGCCAAAGAAACAGGATTGGGTTTTGCCTCATACCACATAAAACCCTTTTGATTCGACGGAACAGCATTGAATGAAATTATTTTTGGTGTAAGTATAGCTATTTTAGGCTATCGCCACGGCACGCTTCCGGCATCTCTGGGAAAGCTTTGGAATTGTTGGTGGTCTTTTATAGGTGGCTTTGTTTTTACATTACAGTTACCATCTGTTCCAGGAATTTTACGCCCTGTAATGGAAGTTTTTTCTTATTTACGCTTGTTGGGCAGCACCAATTTGTTTTTTACTTTCCCGATATTAGTATCGGTGCGGCATTATACTTTTACACCCCCGCCCCTCCTACACCATCCTCTTCCTATTCGCCATCACCTTTGCCTGGCAAACATACCTCATTGCATCACCCAAGGCAGCGAGCTCAGCAACGTTAATCCCATGATGAATTTATCAACGGGGCTTAATCCTTTAACCCTGAACTCCCGGAATTTATTGCGTTTTCATATATCAGCGCGTTGACCTCAAATAGATTTCTATGTTTTCTTTAGCCCCCAGGATTATGATTGCATTTTTGGTCGTATAAAATCAAAAAAGCACCTACAAAATAAATTGTAAGTGCCTGATTTTCTGGTGACCCCGCCAGGATTCAAACCTGGAACCTTCTGATCCGTAGTCAGATACTCTATTCAGTTGAGCTACGGGGCCGTTAGGAGGGTGCAAATATACAACTTTATTTAAATTTGCAAACGCAATAAAGCTATTTTTGCCACAAATCCTGAAAATAGACGTATGAACAGCAACAATTTCTTTCCTCAGATACCCGCAATGGCTCAAGAACTTCCTTTCGCAATCACAGTATGTGATACTGAAGCCATTATTTTATATATGAACGACCGCTCTATCAGCACATTCAAGAAATATGGCGGTGCTGATATTATTGGCACCAGCTTATTTGATTATCACCATGGCCCTTCAGCAATAAAACTTCACGAATTACTCGATACTCAAACAAAAAACGCTTATACTATCGAGAAAAACGGTATCAAAAAGATGATTTATCAGTCACCTTGGTTCAAAGATGGGGAATTTGCCGGACTGATTGAGCTCTCGCTTGAAATTCCGATGGAGATGGCGCATTTTGTTAGACAGTAATTGAGACTAAGGGACTGAGAGACTGAGAGACTGAGGGACTGAGGGACTGAGGGACTGAGGGACTGAGGGACTGAGGGACTGAGGGACTGAGAGACTGAGGGACTGAGGGACTGAGGGACTGAGAGACTGAGGGACTGAGGGACTGAGAGACTGAGGGACTGAGGGACTGAGGGACGGAGAGACTGAGGGACGGAGAGACTGAGGGACTGAGGGACTGAGGGACTAAGGGACGGAGAGACTGAGGGACTAAGGGACGGAGGGACTGAGGAACTGAGGGACTGAGGGACTGAGGGACGTAGAGACGGAGAGACGGAGAGAAATGGCGAAGAGGGTAGGTTGAGTGGAAACAGTGCGAAATCTTTCAATTATCTTCATTATCATTCCAGCGTTGGGTACGATCGGCTTTTTTACCCGAAAGAGCTTTTTTACTTTCAATTCTCCTCAATTTCGAACCCTTTGTAGGTTTGGTTGCAATGCGCTCTTCTTCTGTTTCAAAGGCTTTTTCCACAAGTTTGAAGAATTTCTCAATTACCAGTTTCCGGTTAGCTAATTGCGTACGTTCACGACCAGAACTTATTCGAAAAATACTGTTTTTTGAAATGCGTGTATAAAGCTTTGAAAGAAATATCTCTTTCTGCTCCTGATCCAAAACATTAGAATCCAATACATTAAACAGCAGTATCACTTTAGTCGAAACCTTATTCACGTTCTGCCCGCCGCTTCCACTACTTCGGGTAGCCTCAAAACGGCATTCAGTCAGAAGTGCTTCTATGTCAGGCAAGTTTGCCATAAAATTTAAAATGAGAAGTTATACTGCAAATTAAAAAATCAATTCGCTATTATACTTTGCAAAGATCAGAAAAGAAAGCAATAAGTTGGTATAAATTCACTTTCCGTTAATTATCCCTCACTGATTATTCTGGGAAAGCAAAACCACGAGGAATTATTCCTGCCTGTATGGAATCAACCACCGAACCATCACTTGCATTGAGTCTAAGCACTATTCCATTACTGACATAATTTTTAGGATCTGAGAGATAGAGATAACCTGTGCTGTTTTCGTATCCCAATGAATAAAATGATCTTGATTTGAATAACTCAGGCGTTGCATTATCCAATGTGACATTAAATTTATAAACACCGTAATTATAAAGGAAGTACAACATCGATTTTTGCTTGTTGATCACCAGTTTCTCAGGATGAACATCACTTGCCGTAAAATCATACGAATAATCAACGGCCATTGAGTTAGGATCAATACGTATCAACTTCCCGTGAGTATCACCAGCCTGGGGCCATCCCGAAAACCCTTTGCCTTTGCACAGAACCCAGATACGGCCATTTCCATCAGCAACCAAACCTGAAGGCACATCACCTACCTTAATAGTTTTTATTACCTTATCCGTTGTAAAATCAATTACAGTAACGGTACTGTCAACACTGAACCCACCTGTATTAGCCACATACACATAATTGCCCGATTTTAACATTTCATCGGGACCGGTTCCTGCCGGAATAGTCCGGCTAACTGTGTTCGATGCCAGATCAACAACCGCTATATGCCCAATCCAATCGGAAACATAAGCTTTGGATGCATCAATAACCAGGAACTGGCTCGGATTAATCAGGTTTGTAATTGTAGCTTCCGACTTAAATGTAGCTAAGTCAACCACTTCAACGGTTCCCGCGTTATTAACAACAATATAACCTTTACCATTATAAATGGTCATACTTTGCGCGATATTGCCAAGAGGGTGGCCATTTACCATTTCAAAAATATCCTGTTTCACCAGATTACTGTCGGGATTATAAAAGGTGATGGTGCCTGTGCCGGTTTGAAAAGGACCTTCGTTAACTATAAAGATCCCGCTGCTGAAGGCTCCTGTCTTTGAAGTGTCCTCATCCTTGGTGCACGAAGTTGAAGTAATAATGACAGCAAGAATCATTAATAAAAGGGTAGTTTTAAGTGTTTTCATCAAAATTAAATTTAGTACCTATATAGAGATTAGGAGGTTTATTGAAAATGATATTCCCGGTTCCGGATAATAGAGAACGGATTGATATGTTTTATTCATCAGGTTCCGGATTTCCGCTTGTAGTCTGAAAATTGACTTAGTAGTTTTAAAATTGGCACCAGCATAAATATCAAGCAATGAATATGCCGGCAGGTATTTTTCGTTGTCACTCTGCACATAGCGTTTGCCGGTAAGAGAATACGAAAACATCGTATAATACTTACCTTTCCCGGCATAAAATGTTTCTACAATTTTGTGTAAAGGAATATAAATCAGCTGCTTATTTTGAATATCGGCGCCGTTTGAAGTAGTATCCCGGTTGGTGGATGGGGAATAATTATAGCCAAGCCTGAAATACCCCTTAATTCCATAAATCTTAAAATCTGTTTTTGAAGATAGTTCTACTCCCCGGCTCCAGACTTTCTGCACATTTTGCGGCGACCATATTACTGAAGTGCCCGGAACCCATTGTATCAGGTTATCAATAAGTAAGCTATAAAAATCAAGCGTGATTCTGGACTGTATATTTTCGCCCTTTTGATAAATATAGGCTGCACCAGCCTGAAAGTTCCAGCTGCTTTCGGGTAGAAGATCAGGATTGCCGCCAGGAATCCAATACCGGTCGTTCATAGTGGGAACACGGAAATTCCTTGAAACCCCAAAATTGCCATTAACGCGCTTTGAAACAGGCACTTCTACATTAAATGACGGGCAAAATGGAATTTTGAATCCTTCAGTATAATCCTGGCGTAAATTCAGAACACTTTTTATTCCGGTTCCTGCATGAACATAAGCTAATGCTAACCATACAGAACCTTCATTCTGATATTTAATCCCTTCGTAATAAGGAACATCAGCACGAATCAAACGTGCTGAAACACCTGTACCCAATGTAAATTGTTTGTTATAATACCGTTTATATTCAAATTCCGTTTGAAATGTATTTAAATGATACGATTCATCGAGTAAGGCATTTTTACTTTGGTAATTTTCCTTTTCATCAATAAAAGCTGACCTTACTAAAAAAGATTGCTTTATTCCGGTATAAGTCCATTGTAAACTACTACGGATAGCCAGATCCCATTGCTGCTGATCGCTCGAAGTCATAGTCATGGTAGGAGGAATCTGCCGATCCGTGGTTTGAAACCAGAATCCTGCTGAAAGGCGTTGCTTTGGATTTAGAATATATTCAGCCTGGTGGATAGTGGATAGTGATTGGGAAAGCGCGTGCTCCAATTTTTTCCTGTTTCCGCTGTAATCCGTATATTTAAAATTATTTGGATTCCATTCACCAACCAAAGATCCCGAATAGGCAAGACGAGTATTACCTGCATTTAATTTTATTCCTCCGGTCATTTGACCAATAGTTGATCCACCTATAAAAACTGAAGATTGTAAAGGTGCAGAAAACTTCATGGCATTTGACAGCTGCAGGCTTCCTCCCAAAACTCCTGAACCAAGCAATGCGCTTGCGCCGCCCGACTGTAGCGAAATTTCACTAAACCCGAATGAAGATATACGGGACAGGTCGGTCATACCCATATTGGGCTGAGTGAGGTTTATACCATTCCAGAAAACGCCTGATTGTGATGAATTTGTACCTCTGACAGATAAAGTAGAAATTCCTCCGGGACCGTATGACCTTAGAAAAACCGGATATTGCGCCGAAAGCAATGTTGCAATACTCTCTCCCTGTCGTATTGAAAGCATTGTACTATCGATCTTTTGAATTTTCATTCCAACCGAGAACAAGGATATTTTATCAGCTTTAATTTCTACTCCTTCAATTAAATGAATGGAATCGTATTGCTGGGCTGAGATCTTCAACGCAAGTAAGGAAAACAGAAAAAATACGATTACCCGTCTGATCATAAACTCTGACATAATAACGGGTATACAAAAGACCAAATTCCGCAAAAGCGGAAATCCGTCGCTGCTTTTAACCCGAAAGCATTGAACAATAACACATCGGCAGGTCTTCTGACTCACTCCCCCTTTCCGGCGCCTTCCCATGACGCGCAAACGTCAAAGTGGCATAAGGATTGCCGGTGGGCAAAATTGGAGTTTACAGCAGCGGGACTGTTCAGGATTTTCACCCGATTCCCTTTTCAGGCATACCCATTGCAAATGGGACGCGCACCGTTGAGCTGCAAAGGTAAATCAATAAAAAAGATTTATACAAATAAAAGATTTAAACAGAGGTGTTGATAAGTTAAATTCCTAAGTGATATCAGGCTCAGCTGAAGGAAAAAAATGTTCAATACCAGGATAATAAAGCTTTTTTTGTGCTATGTCCTGTGGATAGGTATAATAATACATCAGCGCTTCGGCACCCAGTGTACCATCGTTCATATAGAGTTCAACCTGGATAACAGCAATATTCCGTTTCATCTCCTGCAATCGTGCCCGCAGCCGGAAAGGAGCCTTATCCATTTTAACTGGTTTCAGTAATTTTACTTCCATCTTTGAAGTTACACCAGCCGTTTGAAGTTTTACAAATACATACCAGCTGGCAATTTCGTCCATTAAAGTAGCCTGGATACCCCCATGCAGTACGCCAACCCATCCCTGCAGATGTTGCTCCGGCTCCCAATCACAGAGTACCTCATCGTCCTCCAATCTGAAATGCATTCGCAGTCCAAGTTCATTATCGGCTGCACATCCAAAACAATTGTATCCTTCGAGTTTGTGAAACGGATTCTTAATATCTATCGAAACTGACATGCTTGAAATATGGTTTATTGTATTGTAAAAAAAATGCCTGAAATTACACAGGCATTTAAATTTATAACCTGAAAGACATCTATTTAGCCTGACCTTTTACATAATTGGTAGTTTTAATAACTTTCCCGGCAGCATCAAATTCCTGCCATTTTCCATCTTTATCACCTTTCACATAATTGCCTTGCAACTTTACCCGGCCTTCTTCATTGTAATCCTTCCAAACGCCGTTAAGCTGGCCTTTGATATATGATCCTTCTGATTTCAATTTCCCGTTCTCATAGTATTCTTTATAAAATCCATTCTCCAGATTATCTGTAAAAAGCTGCTCGCTCATGATCTTTTTTCCGGGATAATAAGTCTTCTGCACACCCTGAAGCCTGTTATTCACATAAATATATTCAGCAATCGGATCTCCTTTTATGGTATAAAAAATTGATGGCCCGTCTTTAATATCATTTTTATATTCAGATTCTTCTAAAAGTTTTCCGGCTGAATTTTCATAATATATTTTCTTTTTACCATTAATTTTACCGTGAGTATAATCAATCAGCGAAGCTGGATTAGTTCCATAAAAAAACTTTTTCGCTGTTCCTTCTATCAGGTTATTTACATAATAAATCTCGCTTAAAAGGTAACCTCGCGGATCAATTTCAATGGCTATCCCATTGAGCAATCCATTGTTAAAATGTTCGATTCGTATAAGTTTAGCGTCATTTGTATGAGTGGTCCAACAACCATATTTCTGATCGTTAAGATAAGCCCCATTGAGTGTTCCCACCGGAGTTTTTTCTTCCCACGCGCCTTGCTTCAGCCCTTTTGCATCAGTTTGATTAACAGGTGCCTGAGCAAAAACGAAAGAGATTGAAAACACCATCAACAGGCAGACAAAAAGAATCTTTTTCATGACAGATAAAAGGTTAAGATGTTTTGAATATGATTTAGATACTTAGTTTCAAATTTGGAGTATTGTGTGCTTAGTGCCTTGTGCTTAGTGCTCAGTTTTTAGTATCACCGGCATTGTACATATGAATCTGCAACTAGGAACTCTAACAATAAGGCATCAAAATTACACTATTTTTAAAATACTATTTGAGAGAAATCTTTTCAATTTCGCCATATAAATCAAAGGCATCGGCTTCTATAATTTTCACAGTGTAGAATTCACCGATTTTCAGCTTCACTGATTTTTTTATTAAAACTTCATTATCAACTTCAGGTGAATCGAATTCGGTGCGACCCACAAAAAAATCGCCTTCTTTACGATCAATCAGTACTTTGAAAGATTTGCCAACCTTCGCCTGGTTTAATTCCAACGAAATTCCTTGCTGAATCTCCATAATTTCTGCGGCACGGTTTTGTTTGACTTCTGCCGGCACATCGTCTTCTAAACCAAATGCAAAAGTATCTTCTTCGTGCGAATAAGTAAACACTCCTACCCTATCGAATCTGGTATCGCGGATGAAAGTCTTTAATTCTTCAAACTCTTCGTCGGTTTCGCCGGGATAACCAACAATAAAGGCAGCTCTGACAACGGCATCAGGCAATTGCTGCCTGAACTTCTGCATCAGTCTGTAAGTACCCGCTTTATCCACCCCACGGCGCATACTTTTCAGAATGCGATCGCTGATATGCTGAAGAGGGATATCCACATAGTTGCAGACATCAGGGCGGGATGCCATTACGCCTAGTAATTCTTCAGGAAAGGTTGTTGGAAAAAGATAATGAAGCCTGATCCAGGTAAAAAGCTTCAAATCGGAAAGTATCGATACCAGTTCGGGAAGCATCTGCTTTTTATACAAATCAATTCCAAAATAAGTAAGATCCTGTGAAATAAGCAAAAGCTCTTTAACACCTTGTGCTGCAAGCTTTTTTGCCTCATCAACAATATCTTCAATCGGCCGGGAAATATGCTTCCCGCGAATGCCGGGAATGGCACAGAAAGAACAGCTGCGGTCGCAGCCTTCGGCAATTTTAAGGTAAGCATAATGATTAGGGGTGGTGAGGAAACGTTCGCCCAGCAATTCTTTGCGATAACTGGCGCCCATTCTTGTCACAATTTCGGAAAGGTCGCGAACACCGAAATATTCGTCTACTTCCGGAATTTCTTTCTGCAAAGGTTCTTTAAACCGTTCGGAAAGGCAGCCCATTACAAAAACCTGTTTCAGTTTTCCGCTTTTTTTAGCGTCAACAAATCCAAGTATTGTTTCAATAGATTCTTCCTTGGCATCGTTAATAAAACCACAGGTATTGATAATTACTGAATCTTCACGGCCTTTTTCTCCATCGCGGAGCACTCGGATATTATTCAATTTTAACTGGCCCATCAGGACCTCGGAATCAACTGTATTTTTGGCACAGCCGAGGGTGACAACTCTAATAGTGTGTCTGGGAAGGGTCATAATGAGGCTTTAGGGATTTGGAGTTAGGATTTAGGGACGGAAGACCAGCTCCTCGGTACAGTTAATTGCCTAATATTATGAATTTTATGAAAACAAACTATTCACAAACTCATTCTTATCGAAAATCTGCAGGTCTTCCATTTTTTCGCCTAAACCAATAAACCGGACAGGGATTTTAAATTGATCGGAGATGCCTATAACAACGCCACCTTTAGCTGTGCCATCCAATTTGGTAAGAGCGAGGCTGGTAACTTCGGTAACGGCTATAAACTGCCTGGCTTGTTCAATGGCATTTTGCCCTGTCGAACCATCAAGAATAAGCAACACTTCCTGCGGAGCATCCGGCAGGACTTTCTGCATCACTTTTTTGATTTTACCCAATTCATTCATCAGGCCAACCTTGTTATGCAAACGTCCGGCTGTATCAATAATTACCACATCAATATTACGGTTAACTGCAGAAGTTACAGTGTCAAAAGCTACTGCTGCCGGGTCGGAACCCATTTCCTGTTTAACAATGGAAACACCGGTGCGATCAGCCCAAATGCTTAACTGGTCAATAGCTGCGGCACGAAATGTATCAGCAGCACCTAACAGAACACTTTTACCTGCTTTCGTAAAATGATAAGCCAGTTTGCCTATGGTGGTAGTTTTACCTACTCCATTTACACCAACTACCATAATTACATACGGAGTATCACGTTTAGGAAAATCGAAGCCAACAAACTCGTCCGTATCATTTTCGGTCAGAAGGGCAGCTATTTCTTCTTTCAACAAACCATTCAGTTCACTGGTTCCAAGGTATTTATCGCGTGAAACACGATCCTGGATACGGGAAATTATTTTCAAAGTAGTTTCAACACCCACATCCGAAGTAACCAGGATTTCCTCCAGGTCGTCGAGTACATCGTCGTCAACGCGCGATTTACCGGCAATTGCTTTGGTAAGTCGCGAAAAAACACTGGTACGCGTTTTCTCAAGGCCTTTATCCAGGACCTCTTTTTTTTCTTTGGTGAAAAACGAAAATATTCCCATTTGCTTTTAGATTAGTTCAATTGATAAATGTTTCCGGTATTCAGGAAAAATAGTTAATGGAAAATAGTTAATGGAAAATAGTTATTAATTCCAATAGACCAGGGTTCAACAACCTATTTTCTATTTTCTATTTACTATTTTCCATTTTCTCCTTTTTCCCAAAACTGAAAAAGCTTTTCCCCTAAAGAAAAAGCTTTCCGTAAGAAACAGAAGTTCATCTGTTATTTCTTATTTTTAGGGGTCAGATGTAATACGTCATGATTAACGATGATATCATTTTGATTTAACGTTTTTCCAATCATGACTATTTCATATTATTTTTTAGCCAGGAAATCTTTTACAAGCTCGTTAGCTACGATGGTTTCTTTGAACACGTAAGCACCGGATTTAGGTGAACGGGCCATACGGATAACTTTTGCATAGTCCTTACCACTTGTGGTACGCAGGGTTGCAACAACTTTCTTTGCCATGGTATATTATTATTTAATTTCGCGGTGAACGGTTACTTTCTTTAATATCTTGTTGTATTTCTTAAGTTCAAGACGCTCAGGCGTATTTTTCTTGTTCTTAACGCTTACGTAGCGCGATGTACCGGGCATTCCGCTTGTTTTATGCTCTGTGCACTCCAGAATTATCTGTACCCGTGCTTCTTTGCTCTTCTTAGCCATTGGTTATTCATTTTTATTACAGGGGTGCAAAAGTATGTACATTTTATCAATTAAACAACAAGTGCAGGAAATTTATTTTTAGATTTTTAAACACTGGAATTAATTGATTTAGATTGTCATCCAATTAAAGATTAAATTTGCTCCAAATCTTTTTTTATGAAAAAAGTTATTCAATTTTCATGTATCGGATTCTTTGTATTCTTCTGCTTCACTTCAACAATTTCCATTGCCCAAAATTACGAAGCGATTAAAACAGACGCAAGTTATTATTTCTATGACTCTGTAAAACAGGATATTATTGTGGCGAGAATAGATTCAGTAACTGAGGATGTAGAACAAACGCGGTATTTTGGTATGAGGCAAATCCGGCAAACCGATTATAGCTGCTATATACCTGATGGCCATTCCTGGCTGGGTTATGTAATTACAGAAAATCCTGAAAGCATATTCCGATTTATCGTTTATCCATTTTCACCTCCTGATTCGGCTGATGTTTTTACCATTCTGAGTAAATCGAAAATCGGACAATCCTGGCGTTTTTATAACTATCATTTTTTCAGCAATTTTGGTACTCAATATATTGAAGCAAAGGTTACACAAATAAGTCTCTCGAACTTTCTGGGGCTTTCGGATTCAGTAAAAACCATTACTCTACAACAAAAAAATGCATCAGGAGAAAATGTAAGTAACCCGATAAATGGACAAAAAATTCTCTTAAGCCAGAACTATGGATTGATCCGTTTGCCAAAATTTGATGAGTTCAAAGAAAACCTTAGGTTTCTTGACCTTTGCGGTAAGACAAATCCCTCAAATGGAATTACCAATCTCACATTCGAAGAAATATTTGATTTTCAGACTGGAGATGAATTTCATATTGCTTATGATGATGAAACGTATGAAGCCACATTTCCTAATGAAAATGGGTATATAATCCAGCGTGTTCTTGAAAGAATTAATGGGAGTAACAGCGATACTGTAAGTTACAAGATAGAAGAATGCAAAACTTCAACACAGAACATCGGTATAAACCAGCAAATCATAACTAATATTGCAGATACAATAGATTTTACATACATTAAAGCCCAATACCCGGATTTTATATGTGACCCAAATGAACCTCAGATATCAACATCTTCAGCAGCGGAACTTAATGAAAATTTAATGGGACTATCAGCAACGCCTGTATTGGAACATGATGAAATTCCATGGAAACAGATCAATGCAGATTGGCCTTTGTGGAGTGATGAATTTCAACACTGCTGGAATTATCCCATGATTGAATATTCCGATTTTTCCGTTTATTATTTTAAAGGTCTAGGTGGTCCTTTTCATTATGAAAAAAGCAATCCGAGCTTCAATTACAGAAAATTGGTTTATTACAAAAAAGGCTCCGAATCCTGGGGTACGCCGTTTAACTGCGAAACACTGTTGCATGTAAGCCTTCCTAAAAGTATCGAAAAACAAAATGTAAACATTTACCCAAATCCAACTTCCGGCAAAATTACTATTGAGCTTCCAGCAGATGTTTCAACTCCGTGTAAATTGGGAATAGTTGATATAGCAGGCAGGTTGACAGATGAATTCGCAATTAACTTTCAAACACAAACGATTGATCTTTCAAATTTACCTTGCGGATTATATTCCTACAAACTAACGGTAGCCAAAGGCGAAGTTTTCAGAGGAATAATCATTCGGCAATAGCCTATCTTTGCAAGTATGATATGGGAATCGTACCGTCGTGGATTTGATGCTTTCCTGAGGCTCGAAAAGTCGCTTTCGCAGCATTCCGTAGATGCGTACAAGCATGACGTAGAAAAACTTACAGCTTTCCTGGAAGAGAATAGCATTGCTGTTCAGCCTAACGAAATTACGCTGATTCACCTGCAGGATTTTCTGAAATGGCTTAACCATACTTCGCTGAATGCGCGTTCGCAAATGCGCATTATTTCAGGAATCAGGGCTTTTTACAAATACCTGTTGCTCGAAAACCTGATCAGCGACGATCCTACCCTGCTGCTCGATATGCCCCGAACCGGCAGAAAACTTCCTGAATTCCTGACCATAGCTGAAATTGAACGGCTTATTGGGGCCATAGATTTATCTAAACCTGAAGGGGAACGCAACAAGGCAATGATTGAAACCCTTTATGGCTGTGGTTTGCGTGTATCGGAACTGGTTAATTTAAAAATCAGTTGCATTTATTTTAATGAAGGCTTTATGCGGATCACCGGCAAAGGCGACAAAGAGCGCCTGGTTCCCTTCAGTGGCAAAGCATTAAAGCAGATTAATCTGTACCTCCACGAAATTCGGAGTCATATTACAATTAAGAAAGGAAATGAGGATTTTCTCTTCCTGAACAGGCGCGGAGCAAAACTTTCGCGTGAAATGATTTTTATGATCATAAAAGAACTTGCGCTGATTGCAAGCATACAAAAAACTATAGGGCCACATACTTTGCGACACTCATTTGCCACTCACCTGGTTGAAGGAGGCGCCGATCTACGCGCGGTGCAGGAAATGCTGGGCCATGCAAGTATCACAACCACTGAGATTTATACACATCTCGACAGAGCATACCTGAGAGAGAATATCCTGGATCATCATCCGTTGTATAAGAAAAAAGATTAAAGGTTAATGGTTAATAGAAAATGGTAAAGAAGAAAAGCCATTTGCCTATTTTCTATTTCCTATTTCCTATTTTCCTATTTTCCTATTTTCTATTTTTCTATTTCCTATTTCCATTCACAAACCACGGACATGAAAGATTAATTGCAATCAAATCTCACCTAAACAGAGGCTAACGATTACTCCAGCTAACCAGCGTTAATTCCTGGTCGGCAAAATAGAAATCAACCTGGGCATCTTCAAAGGTAACACGATGTTCACCCCAGGTTTCGTCATCTTCATCCACATCTTTATACCCGTTTTTGTTCATAAGTGCCACTACATTGTCCCTGGTAATATTAAAAATCCTGGCATTGAACAATACAGTTTCAAGATTCTCCGATTCAATGGTGCTCAGGTCAGGCTCGCCATTGGCTGCATCGAAGAAGAAATTCAAACCGTCATCCGGATAATTCCAAACGATACTTTCAACATTGCCATCTACGGCATTTTCAAGTTCTTCAACATCTTCAGGTTCACCGTAAACAGCCCTGACAACTTCGGGAGTACATCCGAAATGGATATCGCCCAATCCTTCTTTTAGTACTATTTGAATATCCATTTTTATACCTTTCTGATTAATTATTAATTATTTGTCACTTTATTAATTACAAAATCACACCTAGCAATCTAACTAGAATACTGATTATGGATTTAAACATTTCCATTCAAAATCACTCGAAAGAAGTGCCTGTTTCAAAGGAGAATAAGTTGCAAATGTGCTTAAAATTAGTTTGCCTAAAGACCCTGGAAGAAATTTCCTTAAAAAACGCTGATTCCCTTTTGAAAAAGTTAGTATGAAATGAAGTTTCCATTTAAGTACTGCTTTATAAACAGAGAATTTTACTTCTTCTGTCGACATCATATGATTTTCGTCACATGAAGTTTAGCCCTTCATCTAACTATCTGTCAAAAATCCCGAAAACAAGTGATTTCTCAATTCCGGATAAAGCTTTTGCACTTTGAATTACTTTATCCTTCATTGATCTATTATAATACAATAATACATAAATTTTGACTCAGAAGCAAACTAAAAATGAATTTGCCTCATTAAATTGTACTTTTGACGTGTAAAATCTGAGTACAAATGCTGACTAACCGACAACTTTTTTTAAATAACCTGGCTCAAACCAGCGATTCTCCTCTGGCGCTTGAAATTACGAAAGCCGAAGGAGTATATCTTTTTGATATTTCAGGGAAAAAATATATGGACCTGATTTCCGGAATTTCTGTAAGCAATACCGGCCACAGGCATCCAGCTATAGTTAAAGCCATTAAGGATCAGGTAGATAACTACCTGCACCTGATGGTTTACGGAGAATATATTCAATCACCACAGGTAAAACTTGCCGGAGCATTAGCCGCACTACTACCTGAAAGACTAAACAACTGTTACTTTGTAAACTCAGGCAGCGAAGCTGTTGAAGGTGCACTCAAACTTGCTAAACGTTTTACAGGAAGAAGTAAAATTATTTGCTTCAAGCAAGCTTATCACGGCAGCACGCAAGGCGCATTGAGTGTTATAGGAGATGAAAGTTACCAAACACCTTTCGGCCCGCTATTACCCGGGATTACGCACATTGAATTCAATTCAACTGATGCGTTACTGTCAATAACTGAAGAAACCGCCTGCGTTATCATAGAACCAGTTCAGGGCGAAGCCGGAATTATAGTGGGAAAACCTGGGTTTATAACGGCATTAAGAAATAGATGTAATGAAACAGGCACTTTGTTGATTTTCGATGAAATTCAGACAGGAATGGGCCGTACCGGAACCATGTTTGCATTTGAGAAATACAATATAATACCGGATATACTTTTGCTGGCCAAAGGATTAGGCGGAGGAATGCCGTTAGGAGCCTTTATTTCCTCACACGAAATTATGCAAACGCTTACTTTCAACCCGGTTTTGGGTCATATTACCACATTCGGTGGTCACCCGGTTAGTTGCGCGGCTGCTTTGGCCAATATTGATGTTATTATAAATGAAAAACTAGTTGAAAACATTGAGTCTAAACGTAAACTGATCATACAGCTTCTTAGTAAAAGTAAGGCTATCAGCCAGATAAGGTCAGCAGGATTGATGATTGCCCTGCAACTTGATAATTACGCCCATGTAAAACGGGTTATTGACCGCTGTATCGAAAATGGCGTAATCCTGGATTGGTTTCTGTTCAATGATTCTTCGATACGTATTGCTCCGCCACTAACTATTTCTAATGAACAGATTCATGAAGCCTGCCGTGTAATTCTTGAAGCACTTACAGAAGATTAGATTAACACTAATTACTTTTGGAAAAAGATCAGTAACTGAATTATATTTGCATCTTTAATTACCAACATGCCAGTTGAAATTTCGCACCGTAAACTTGAATTCCCTGACCTTGAAGAAGCGGATGAATCCGGGTTGTTAGCTGTAGGAGGTGATTTGAGCCTTGAACGCCTGAAACTAGCCTACTCGAAAGGTATTTTCCCCTGGTACGAAAAAGGAATGCCCATTTTATGGTGGTCACCTGATCCCCGAATGGTACTTTTCCCGGATAAAATGATTATTTCGCATAGTTTAAAGCAGATCATCAAAAAACAGCATTTTACAGTAACTATTGATACAGCATTCGAAAAAGTGATTAAAAATTGTGCTCAAACCCCGCGTAAAGGCGAAAACGGCACATGGATTACCCGGGAGATGAAAAATGCGTATATCGACCTTCACAAGGCTGGTTTCGCTCATTCGGCCGAAGCCTGGCTGGATGGAAAGCTGGTTGGAGGATTGTATGGTGTTGCAATCGGCAAAGCCTATTTTGGAGAATCAATGTTCCACCATGTGACCAATGCTTCAAAAGTTGCGTTTTTCCACCTGGTTGAGAAACTCAGTAGTTGGGATTTTAAAATCATCGACGCCCAGGTATATACTAACCACCTGGAAAGCCTGGGCGGTGAAATGATACCCAGAAGCCAGTATATTCAGATTCTGGAAAAAGCATTGCTAATTGAGGATGCTCCGGGATCCTGGGAAAGAAGGAATTAGAGATTTAAAAAAAGAGTGGGCGATTGGGCGAGAGGCGATGGGGCGAAAATCAGATGATGATATCAGCTCCGTACTCCAAAAATCAAATTAATTGCCAGCATTATAGTTTTAGATAACAATAACATATGGATTACAATACAAAAGAAGAATACATGCTTGAAGCCATAAAAAAGGCTGAAGAAAATATCCGAACCGGTAAAGGCGGTCCTTTTGGTGCCGTGGTAGTGCGCGATGGGAAAATTATAGCTTCGGTGGGAAACCGTGTAACATCAACCAATGATCCAACAGCTCATGCCGAAGTGGTTGCCATTCGCGAAGCATGTAAAGAGCTTAATACATTTGACCTTTCGGGTTGCGAAATATATGCTAGCTGTGAGCCATGCCCCATGTGCCTTGGCGCTATTATGTGGGCCCGGATTGATAAGCTGTACTATGCGGCAGATAGGAACGATGCCTCACGCGCCGGATTTGATGATGAACTTTTTTATTCCGAACTGGCATTGCCTGCAGATAAACGAATGTTAGCACCTACGCAACTGCTTTGGGAAGAGGCGAATAAAGTCTTTGATAAATGGATTGAGGAAACAGATAAAATTCCGTATTAAATGGGCATCAGCGTAAAATTTAGCCCCTTAAACCATTTCCAGTTTGGTGTACCAGCCTAAGAGTTTACTTAAACTTTTATATACCCCCAGTTTTCGCCACTCTTAATTCTTCTGATTTGCATTTCACTCACACCAAATTGTTTAGCGATCATTTTCAACCGTGTTGTTTGTTTTGGATTGGCAAGTAGTTTCTTTATTAACATTACCCTGGTTACAGTCAACTTATGACCGTTAATGGCTGTAGCCGTTTCAGTCCGTTTTTTTCTGGCCTCAAGAACCAGTGGGCTTTTCTGGCTGTGGACCAGCTTTTCAGCTTCAGTTGCCCATTTAAGGTTGCTGACATAATCGTTGTTACGGATATAATCTAAATGCAAAACATGCATCTGATCGTCAGAAGTCTTAGGAAGAAAGTACTGAGCAACAAGTTTATAAATGAACAGATGCGAATTCAACATTTTCTTATCCCGATAAATCTTAAAGCGGAACACTTTATATCCTTCTGACGTTGTACCTTTCAGTAATCTCCCGTTTTTTATCTCATCAGAGAAACTCACCATTCTTCCATAATTAGAAACTGCATAACGCAATTTTAAGGAATAATCAACTTCGATTTCTCTGAATTCTTCGCCAGGATAAATCCTGACCTTTTCGCTTTTCATTTTTCAGGAATATTAGGGATAGAAACATTGTATATTACCGTATTTATTTAGTTGGGCTAAACTGACGGCCAAAATCCCACAGATAACATCAATATGGAACCAGATGTACTTCATTTTTAGAGAAGCACTGCAAATATACAAAGTTATCTTAAAAATAAATGAAGAAAAACCTAAAACTGAAATAAATCAACAAATTTCAGGCTGGTTGTTTGAAGCAAATTCATGAAAGAGGAACGTTTTTATACGAAAAGTGCTCTCTGGTGGCAAAACAACTCAGAAAAGAGTTATGAAACAAGAAACAATCATGCTTCAACAAAGTACATATCAATTTCGCCCTTATTTTTAGCCTTTACTTTTCCCCGGTATTCACAGGTAAACAAATCTTTTACCAATTCATAGGTAGAGCCCGAAATATTGACTTTCCCTGGTGCCCCGCTTGACTCCATGCGACTGGCTACATTAACGGCATCACCCCAGATATCATAAGCAAATTTATTCTTTCCCACAACTCCGGCGATTATCTTACCAGTGTTAATACCGATACGTAATTCCCAGTAATCCAAACCTTTAGCAATACGTTCGGCTTTTATTCGCTCCATATAAGCCTGTATTTCAATCCCGGCCATCACCGCATCAATCGGATTTGATGAATTCACCACAGGAATACCACCGGCGCACATATAGGAATCCCCTATTGTTTTGATTTTTTCAAGATTATATTTATCGATAATCAGGTCAAATTCTAAAAAACACTGGTTTAATTCTTCAACCAGTTGTTCAGGTGAATGCTTTTCGGCAATAGACGTAAATCCTTTGAAATCAGTGAAAAGAACTGATACCAGGTCGTATTGCTTTGGTGTTGCGCTTCCCTTTTCCTTAAGTTCTTCGGCAATTTCAAATGGCAGGATATTCAACAACAGTTTTTCCGATCTTTCCTTTTCATTTTCAATTATTTTTTTGGTTTTACGCACATACCTGTAGTTTTTATACAAGCCAAGTGCTAATAAAAGCAGCAGAATTCCTGTGATGCTGGTTGCATTGCGGATAGTTTTCTGGCGCTGTAAGTCAAGTTCCTGAAGAGCCTTGTCTTTAGTAAGCAGATCAACTTCGCCCTGCTTCTTCTGAAGATCAAAATTTAATGTTACAACCTGATTCTTTTTATCCATTTCTGCATTGTACAAGGTATCTTTAATGGTGGAAAACAAGGTTTGATATTTATATGCATTCCTGTAATCCGATACTTTATTATACATTTCAGCCAGGCCTTCATAGGCTGTTTTCAACTCATAACTTGCGCCGATTTCCTTAGCAATATTCTGAGCTCTGATAAAAGTGGAGATGGAAGCAATATTGTCACCTTGCTGCCTGTAGGTTTCAGCCAAACCGAGCGAAGCCTGCGACATCTCGAGTTTCTTGTTTAACTTATTGGCCAGATTATATGCATCCTGCTGGTATTTGATTGCTTTTAAGAATTCCTTCCTTTGCGTATATACTCTTCCAATATTATAAAGAGCATAAGGGACATTCCCGTTTTCAGATTTGTTATATGCTTTCAGGGCTCTTTCAAAATAGACCAGTGCCGATTTATTATCGCCCCTTGCCAGGTAAATTTCGCCTATATTCACAGCAGAAGTGCCGATAGCCTCATTATTACCTAATTCTTCACTCAAAGGAAGTGCTTTAAGGTAATACTGCAATGCCCGTTCGTGAGTTGCTTTTTTATTAAAATAGACAGCTCCGATGTTTACCAGCACAGTAGCCGTACGGAGTTTATCCCCGATTTCTTCTGAAATCCCAAGAGCTTCAAGATAATACTCAATAGCTTTTGCATCATCGCCCTCATTAAAATTAACAACACCAAGGTTACTAAGCATATTGGCTATACCTTTTTTATCCCCGATCGACCTGAAAATATTCAGAGATTGCTGCCAATAGGGTAATGCACCTATATAGTCGCCCTGAAAATAATAAACCCTTCCAATGCTTTTTAAAGCATAAGCCTGACCAGGCTTAAAACCGAGTTTGTCTGCCAATGCTTTGGCTTCGTTGGCATAGCGCAATGAATATTCCGGATTTGAACTTATCAAACTTCCTGACAAAGCGATAAGAGTATTAACTTTTACCGTATCCTCGCGGGCAGTTTTAAGGATAGCTAATAAACTTTCGGATTGTTCCGTTAGGGCAAAGCCTCCACTGCTTAATACTAATAATAGCATCAAAAGTAACAGTTTAAGCTTTTTCATATTTAAGTTTCGTTATGATGATGCCGTACACACTTTCCTGTAACATTAAACCGGGAATAGTACAATTTTGTTTAAATAAAAAGGAGAAGAATACAGTACATCCTTCTCCAATTTATTATTCTATCTTTTAATAATCCGGAATAGTTGCTGATTACTTTTAATAACTAAACGGATAAAATACACTCCGGATTTGAGACCTGAAAGGTCAACCTGCATTACAGGACCTTCCATATTACTAATTTCTGCTTTAACTATTTTACCCAGGAAATCACTGATGATCACATCTTTTTCCGATAAAACGCTTTCGCCAATAGTTATATATACTTTATCCGATGTTGGATTAGGATAAGCAGTTGGTTCCTGATTTTTGGCTAGTGATTCTACGTCAAGCGGGCTGTCAGCTTCTGATGCTTTGTAACATTTATTGGAAGTGGAACTGGCATAGGATGCCGTAGCTGTTTTATGCGTTCCATAATATGAAGTTACTGACCAGGTTATTTTAGTTCCATCAAAGCGGGCCTGCCATGTTCCTGTTCCGGGCAAAAATAATACAGGTTGTTGACTGGCATCAAATTTACCAGTTCCGGTAATCTTATTATCAGCTCCAACAGGAACATATACCGGCGTAGCATTTGGATTCTCATATTTGAAATTAGCAATGAATGTGCATCCATTTTCATCCTTTGTTATAGGAGTTATACACACCAGGCTGGTCTTAATATTTTTGGTACCTGATCCATATGGATTTACATAAAGAGTTCCGCTAACCGGGCTGAAGAAATAGTTGGCAGCATTGGCTGAAGGAATAATCTGGTAAACGCCCGCTACACCTTTGTATTCAGGACTTAGACTAAAGGTTAAGGACGTTACTACTGACGAGATTTCACCATTAACAAATCCACTGTATGTTGCTGTGTACTTAGGAAGAGGATCGCACCGCCTGATTACTTTGTTATCAGCTTTAACAATGGCTGCTGCTTTTTGTATTATGAATGTTGCTGAAGTACTACCAGTATAGTTTGGGTCGTTTATGGCAGCCAATACCCGGTAGGAGCCTGCATTTAAAGGTAGTGATGCACTGCCGTTGAATGTGTAGCTTGCCGTAAGGTTAACCGGGTTGGTAGTTACATAGGGCTGCATCCCTGATCCGCTGTATGTTTTAGTAAGCTCAGCCTGGTTAAATGAAAGATTTGCCGGAGCCGGCTGAATATTAAAAGTAGCAGAATCGCTGCCAACATAGTTCAGATCGTGAACAGTGGCAACCACTTTATAGGAACCAACATTTACCGGTAGTGCCGGATTACCATTGAAAGTAAGCTCAACTAACAGGTTTCCAGGCACAGTTTGCACGGAGGGCTGCTGTCCCAATCCTGTATACAATTTCGTTAAATCTTCCTGAACAAATGTAACAGCTGCTTTTGCAGGAGTAATGGTGAGGGTAGCCAGTCCGTACTCAATATTGAAATTATTGGAAAGTAAGGAACCTGGTAAAATCAGGTGCTTACCAACTGTATTTCCGGTTACCATGTTCACCGAACGTAAAAGGACATTGCCAATGGAATCACCCGAGAGTATTGAAATATCATCTTCACTCAGAATAATTATTGCATCACTGTTGCTGTTTTCGTTTATTGTACTTGTATTAACCAGCGCAGTTGCATTAACAAGAGCTGTTGCATTTACGAGTGCTGTCGCGCTTACCAGGTTACCATCCTCATCATATGTATTTACAAGGGCGGTTGCATTTACCAGGGCTGTAGCATTAACCAGGGCAGTAGCATTTACCAGGGCTGTAGCGTTAACTAAAGCTGTTGCATCAAGCAGAGCCTGGGGATCTATCATTGTTCCATTTACCAATGCCGTAGCATTAACAAGTGCCGTTGCATTGCTGATCATAAAGCTTTTGTTCACAAGGGCAGTGGCATCGAGCAAGGGTTGACCAAGATCATTCACAAGTGCCGTAGCATTAACAAGAGCTGTAGCATTGACCAAAGCAGTAGCATGAGTTTGCTGTAATTGCGAAAGAATAGCAGTGCTGTCCTGCCCGCTGATCATCACCTGGCTGCCTGGATTTAAGGTGTCGTTATTAAAGATATAATCAAACTCAAATCCTGTTATATTTTCGCCATAAATAAAAGTTTTATCCCTGGGTTTGACCAGCAGGTCCATTTTTTCGATGGTGAGGAGACCGTTTTTAAAGACGAAATCAAAACGGTTGATTAATGAATTATCGAGTGAATCAACCGGATCAATACCATTCAATGGATTCAAAGGATCAAAAGATGACGGTTTGATTTCCCAGAGGCCAACATTGCTTAATCCATCTGCTACTGTTTCAAAGGGAATAGCTTTTATCCTCTGCAATTCTGTTTCTGAAAAACCGGCATCGTCTAAAGGAATACTGCCATCAATACTAACCAGGGAATAGTTCGCAGTAAAATCAGGCAATACTTCTCCGTATTTTTTTGATTTATCAGCAATTTCTATCAGGATTTTTTTCTTGGTAGTAAAATAAAGAGGATTCGACAATCCTCCATCGGCGCCATTAGTCTGGGGTAAGGGAGGATTGTATGCCTGAATCTCAGGGAAAAGTTCAGAAAACTGAAGCACTGTTCCAACAAGTAAGGAGTCGCCTTCGTGAGTAGTTCCTGAAAGAAGCGGGGCACCGTTGAAATAAATCTCGGTTTCGGGTGTGAGATAATTGCCGGTCACGGTAATCTGAACAGTATCCATTCCGGGAATCAGTGTAGTATCGTATGAAATACCTGTAAGCTGAGGAGATGGATTAGCCAGTGTTTGTAATGCTGCATCTGCCTGTATTAATCCATAACCCGATGTAAGATCAAATCCTGACGTATTCATATCAATAGCTGTACTTTGCAATAACGCCTTTAAACCATCAGGCGAAATACCGGTATTGTAATACTTTGCACGGGCTTCCAGCAATAAAGCAGCAACACCAGCTGCATGAGGCGCGGCTGCAGAAGTACCGAAGAAATTGGGAAATTGATCTCCATCAATATTTACTCCACCCAGATCAACTGTTGTGTTACCTCCATTCGGGGCCGTGATTTCCGGTTTATTCCTCACCACGCCATTAACGGGAGTTCCGCCAACTGATGAAAAAGAGGCAATTGTAGGCGGATTAACTCCGAATGCAGGAGTATTACTATACAGCACTGCTCCTACTGCTATTGCACCATTTGCATTTGACTGGCCGACAAGAGTTGAACTGCCTGTGCCGTATTCATTAAAAGTGAGATTACCCCGGAATACAACATATTTGAGATAAACATTTGTTCCTCCGGAGGCTTTCACTATCATGATATTGGTTTGTGCTCCTCCGGGTGCAACGGTAAAGGGAAGCACTTCAATCGGCTGCCCACCAACATTTCCCCTGTTAAATCCAAAAAGAGTACTTCCATTGTTGCTGGTAAGGTAAATATCGAGATCACTGATTGTATTCTCCGAACCTGAACCGTCGTCCCATTGAAGTACTATAGTATAATTTCCTTCGGCCAGGGAAACGCTCTGGTAAATGTCATTGCCTCCACTCCCGGCAAAATTGTGTGCAACACCCGTAATTCCGGCAGGAGTTATTCCTGCATTGAACGAACTCTGATATGATTTATTCCCGTAATTACCAGCGGCGGAAAAATAAGCAACACCATGAGATTTTGCTAAATCCACAGCCTGGGCAACAATACCATCAGTTAAAAAAGGTTGGGTAATATAGGTAATATCATCAACAATAATATTGCACCCGGCATTTTCAAGTTCTGATATACCCTTTGCAAAATCAGGAGCATTTATAAATCCTGTCCTGAACGCCAGTTTTGCTTTAGGCGCAATATCATGTATAATCTGCAACATGGCCCGGCCTTCATCTGTTCTGGTCCCGAAAGGATAATCCAGTACCACATCAACCGGATTTGGATTTACCGGATTGCCAATTCCCGGAAGGTCGCCTTTGAGAACATCGTCCTGTGCTGGATTACCAACTAATGTATTATAACTATCTGAGATAACCCCGATTTTTACCCCTTCTCCATGCAAATTAAAACCATTGCGCGCAAAATCCGCCCGCATGGAAACATCACCCAGGCTTGTAACAATTCCACTGGTTGGAATAGCCAGGTAAACAGGCTGAACAAAATTAATATAGGTTGAAAGGTTATTGAGCGACAGAAGATTGAGTATTGGGATTTTTCCTGTAATTATACCATTACCAGCATCCTCAATCACATCATATAATCCAAAGGATGTGGAAAGCAGGTTAAGAAGTGATGAATACATCCCATCCAGAACCTTGATCTGAATCAGTACATCATTTCCGAATATCTGGAAGATATCATTTGTAACGGGTGTTCCTCCAGCTAATTTAAAGTTGTAGAGTGAAGTCAGTTCAGGACCGATAATTGAAATTAACTTACCACCTACAGGAGGAGTATAATAAGGGAATATATTTGGTGGAGTCTGGCAGACAAGTACATTCTGGAAATCAGTAATTTTAAATGAAACCCTTAAAAGATCGCTTCCTGCTTTTACAAGAGTTCGTTGATTCTGAAGCCCTCCGGATAGAGTATATGTGACAGTAAACTCCGCTGGCATCCCGGTTCCTCCAAAACCGGAAGTGCCGGTTATTCTGAAACCTTTAAAAGGATCACCAGCTAAATTTGGCCCCAATTCAATATTCTTATAATTAAGTTTGCCAGATATAACTTTGATAGAAACTTTGGAATAGGTTCCAGGTAAAGCCTCAACAGAATATCTTGCCATTGCCTTGCAATTATGCGTATTGCCGTTTTGCTTCACATCTAAAACAATGGTAAACCGGTTATTTCCAAGATCAGTAACTGACTTGATAGCGGTACTATAACCCTGACCATGGTCCTTGCTGATTCCGCAATCTGACTGAGCAATTGCTTCAGGTTTAGCACTAAAAATCTGAAGTGTGAGAAATAAGGATATATATAAACCGTAAAAATTTCTTCTGTAAATTCTTTTTTTCATAGTTCGGACCTTTAATTGAATGAAAACTCAGTATACATTCTAATTCTAAACAGAACCTGGAACCATGAGGCAGGCCAATTATAAAGGCCGGTAGAAAATTGGAGGGATTAACAATGTTTTAGAAATTTTGGAGTGGGTTTTCAGAATTCAACAGCCGGAATCTTTTTCAGCATTTAATTTAGAATGATTCTAAGCAAAGAAACAACTTAATAACAAAATTAGTCTGTTAACTACTTGTTAATTAACAGAATCTTAACAATTTGCTTTAAGTCCGCCTTAACCTTTTAAAGGAAGGAATATCAAACTATTTTTAAAAGGCAATTTTCAATATGTAAATGCAATGAACAACGTAACTTAAACAAAAATCAGTTTTCATTACAGTCAGATTACCTATAAGTTTATCTGAAAAGTTGACTTACAAAATTAGTATTGATAAACTTTTAAAGATGTTTCAAGATTTATTCAGACAAAAGCAAGAATTGATTTGATTAATTCAATACTTCGTAAACTGTTACTTCATTGGCTTTATGTTTAAGGCTTACCACCCCTACTTTCCTGCAGTTGAAAGACTCTCTGACCTTTTCGTATGAAACGTTGTAAATCAGAATCTGTCCGGGACCGGCAACAGATTTTAGATGCCGGGCTGTATTTACAGTATCACCAATTACAGAGTAATCAAGGTTACGTATACTTGCGGACCCCATGTTACCCGAAATCATTTCGCTGCTTTTAATTCGAGTTTCAATAAATGCTCCTGTTTTATCGGGTCTTTGTTCTCCTGGCAATACCTGGTGAAGTAATGATGACTCCGGATAAAAGAAATCTGAGCCTTATTCCATTCGGCTATAGTGTACGACGGCTTTACAGACTGTAGTTCCTTAAACAAACAATCTGACTTTATCTCAAAATCTTCAGTCCCAAGGTATTCCAGGTCGGCATCTGCAAGTATTTCCTCTAATTTGTTTTTGGGCAACTGGGGTATTTTTGTTACCATAATCATATCACATATTCTATCAATATATTCAGCCTCATATCCATATTGAGGCAGATAATGCCTGGCTAAAATGCAACTCTGCTCTTCATGATCTTTATACGTTTTGGTGTAGCCTGTATCATGCCATAGTGCAGCAACACGAATAAATTCCAGTTCCTCATCGGTACATTTTTCCTGGCGGCCTATTTCCATAGCTTTTTCAATAACATACAAGGTATGCTCAGGATTATGATACAAATAATTTTCAGGGAGATTGGCTCTCAACAGGCCCATTACAAAATCTGTCATATTTTGATTATTTTGCATGGCCTTTAGCTTTTAGAATTCCCCCGGTTGCTTCTTTTATGCTTTGAATATATACGAATGCTTTTGGATCAATTTCCATGATGGCATTTTCGATCTGAT
>JAURYB010000162.1 GCA_030654075.1 Bacteroidales bacterium
CCGTCATCAGAAAAATCGTCTTGAACCTATTAAAACAGGAAGATTCAAATAAGCTGAGCCTAAGGACAAAAAGACTTAAAGCTGGTTGGGATAACAACTTCCTATTGAAAATTCTTAAAATTTAAATGCGTTGACCCTGCCAAAAACTTGTCTTTTTGTTGATCCCATTAAATTTTGTTTTACTTTTGCAACACAAATGAGAACTCAATCAGCAAATATGAATTGGTGGCACTTTACGACAAACGTTGTGGACAGCTAATTTATTTGCGTTAACTTATACTAAGATAACCCGCTGTTTACAACAAACAGCGGGTTTTTTATTTCCTGACATTTAACAACAGTACTATGAAGATTTATACAAAAACATACCAGCATCTTTCCGACACCAAAACACCGGTAAGCTTATTCCTTGCTTTACGCGACGAATACAGTGCGCCTATGCTGCTCGAAAGTTCAGATTATAACAGCAAAAGCAACCACTATTCTTTTCTTTGTTTTGAGCCAATCGCCACCATCAGCATTCATAACAAAGTGTCGAAAACAAAGATCAATGGTGAAGTTGCGAGAGAAATTTTACCGGCTGATGCTCAATCGCTGAATACCGCTTTTACCAACTTTATTTCTAAATTTGAATTCGATAATGATTTGCCGGAACACTTTAAAGGCGTGTATGGATATTGCTCGTTCAATATCGTTGAATATACGCATGAACTGAAGTTGAGAAATAACGCAAACGAAATCCCGGAACTGCTGTACCATTTGTATTCATTGGTTTTGATGTTCAACCATGCTACCAACGAACTCAGCATGTATTCGCATGCTTATTCCGAAGATCAGGCCATCGAAAACCTGGAACTGCTGATCGAACGGATTGATTTGCATAAGCATAATAATTACGCTTTTGAACTTACAGGCGGCGAAACCAGCAATTGCACGGATGAGGATTTTATGTTGAAAGTAACCAAGGCAAAGAAGTACTGCAAACTTGGGGATGTTTTTCAGTTGGTAGTATCACGCAGGTTTTACCAGGATTTCAAAGGAGATGACTTTAATGTGTACCGCGCTTTGAAGAAGATAAACCCTTCGCCTTACTTGTTTTATTTCGATACCGGGAATTTCAGGATTTTCGGATCATCACCGGAAGCACAGTTAAAAATAACCAAAGGAATTACCGAAATTCACCCGATTGCCGGTACTTACAAACGTACCGGGGATGATGCTTTCGACATTGTAAAATCAGCCGAACTGCTGAACGATGCCAAAGAAAATGCTGAACATGTGATGCTGGTCGACCTGGCTCGCAACGACCTGAGCAAATACTCGAAAAACGTACATGTTAAATCTTACAAACAGATTCAGTTCTATTCACATGTAATTCATATGGTGAGCAATGTGTGTGGTGAGTTGCGGCCCGAGTTTAACTCCTTCGAAACGTTGAGCGGAACTTTTCCGGCAGGAACTTTATCGGGAGCGCCCAAACACCGCGCCATTCAGCTTATCGATGAACTGGAAAACGATGCCCGCGGATTTTATGGAGGAACCATCGGGTTTGTTGGTCAGAAGAGTGAATTAAACCAGGCTATCATTATCCGTTCGTTTTTAAGCAAAAACAACCAGCTCGTTTACCAGGCCGGTGCCGGAATTGTTGAAAGCAGCAAGGAAGAAAATGAACTTCATGAAGTATTCAACAAGATAAACGGATTGCGAAATGCATTGAAGGAAGCGAATACGCTTTTTAAAACCAATGCGAGGCATCAGGAAGCTTTAAACAAGTAAATGGAACGCGGATGCTTCGGCAAGCTCAGCACAGCGTGAAACGGAAAGAACCGATTTTCACGGATATTATTTACGCATCTGCATAATTTCTCAAACAAACAATACAATGAAACTATTAGTACTTGATAATTACGACAGCTTCACATACAACCTTGTTCAATTGATCGAAAAGACAAGCAACATTGAGTATGAAGTCTGTAAAAATGATAAGATTACTCTGGATCGGGTCAATGAATTTGATAAAATACTCCTTTCTCCTGGCCCCGGAATCCCTGTGAACGCGGGCATTATGAATGATCTTATCCGAATGTATGCATCTAAAAAATCCATATTGGGAGTTTGTCTTGGTTTGCAGGCGATTGGCGAAGTTTTTGGCGCAAAACTTATAAACCTGGATACCGTGTACCACGGAATTGCAACCGAAATAGAACTTATTGCCGAAGATCCATTGTTTAATCATTGTCCTAAAAAATTTATCGCCGGGCGATACCATTCGTGGGCAGTGGATTATAAAAGTGTTACGAATGATTTAATCGTCACGGCATTGGATGTGGAAGAATGTGTAATGGCATTAAGGCATAAAAGTTACGATGTAAAAGGCGTGCAGTTCCATCCGGAATCGATTCTTACTGAGTATGGAGAACAGATCGTTAAGAATTGGATAAATAGTTAATGGTTAATAGAAAATAGAAAGTAGTTATAAATGGAATCTATTGCCCCGACCTTCAGGTCGGGGGAAATTGAAAACCAATACGATGCGGGCTTTAGCCCAATATTTCAAAAGAGGAAATTTATCCTATTTGCAATTTAATTCAGACAAATAATTTAAAACAGGCAGAATAATAATGATCGAAATATATTTAAAACTAAGCGCAGGGCATCATCTTTCAGTTTCGGAAGCGGAACTTTTAATGAAAGGATTATGTGAACAGCAGTATAACGACCACCAGGTTGCGTTTATACTGGGCCTTTTCAAAACCCGGATCATGGACCTGAATGAACTCACCGGTTTCCGGAATGCGCTGATGAACTTGTGCATCCCTGTTAAGCTGCAAAAACCTACAATAGATGTTTGTGGTACCGGCGGCGACAATAAAAACACGTTCAACATTTCAACATTGTCTGCTTTTGTATTGGCTGCTTCGGGTGTGCCGGTTGCAAAGCACGGAAACTTTGCCGCTACTTCGGTATCGGGTTCATCTGATATTCTGAAACATTTTGGCTATGAGTTTAAAACCAGTGAACAGGAATTGCAGGATGATCTCGAAAAGAATAATCTCTGCTTTATTCATGCGCCACTCTTTCACCCGGCATTAAAAAATGTCGGTCCGGTGAGGAGAGGTCTGAAAACCAACACTCTTTTTAACCTGATGGGACCGCTGGTAAATCCGGCAGAAACCGAGTTCAAATACGTCGGCGTTTATAACCGCTCGGTGGCACGGCTTTATAATTTCTTTCTGCAAACCGGAACTACACACTATTACCTTGTCAATTCACTGGATGGATACGATGAAATCAGTTTAACATCCGATATTCTGATCACTTCCGGAAACGGGGAACAGGTAATCCCGATGGATGAGCTCCCGTTTAAAACCATAAAACCTGAGGAAATCAGTGCCGGTAACAGCATTGAGGATGCAGCCAAAATATTCAGCGCAGTATTGAAAAATGAAGCTTCGGATGCACAAAAAAATGTGGTAATTATCAACAGCGCTTATGCAATGCAATGCTACACAAACAAACCACTTGATGAATGTATTGCCATTTGTACCGAAAGCATCGAATCGAAAAAAGCATTCCAGTTATTTAACAGGATTATACAGAGTTAGAGATGAACAAACTTCAGGAAATTGTAATTGAAAAGCGCAAACAGGTTGAAGAAGATAAGCTCCTGGTCCCGCTGGAATTGCTTGAACAATCGATCTATTTTCACAGGGAATGTGCATCATTAAAGGAATACATTACCCGGAAAGATAAAAGCGGAATTATCGCTGAGATCAAGAAAAAATCGCCTGCTTTGGGTGCAATAAATGCGGAGATTAAAGTTGAGGATCTTGCGAAAGCCTATGAACAGGCAGTTGTAAGCGCAATTTCAGTTCTGACAGACGCCAAGTTTTTTGGAGGCTGTAACGCTGATTTAATTGCTGCACGTGAAAATACAATATGCCCTATTTTGCGGAAAGACTTTGTGATTGATAAATACCAGATTGTGGAGGCCAAATCCATTGGTGCCGATATTATTCTGCTGATTGCAGCCATTTTAACTAAAGAAGAAATAGCTCAGTTTACAGAACTTGCCCATAAACTGGGAATGGAAGTTATTCTGGAAGTTCATGCCTCGCACGAATTAGAAAAGGTATATAAAAACGTTGATGTAATCGGCGTAAACAACCGCAACCTCGAAACCATGCAGATTGATATTGCTACATCAAAATCAATGTCAAAACTTATTCCTGCCGGA
Source organism: Bacteroidales bacterium (assembly GCA_030654075.1). GTDB lineage: Bacteria > Bacteroidota > Bacteroidia > Bacteroidales > UBA4417 > UBA4417. Next base: position 4,238 of record JAURYB010000162.1, read on the forward strand.
TTTATAAAAATATCTGAAAGTGGAATCGAAAATCCAGAAATAGTACTAGAACTAAAGCAATACGGATACGATGGGTTTTTAATCGGATCGCATTTTATGAAACATACTGATCCGGGAAAAGCATGTGAGGAATTCATTGAGCAAATAAACAAGCAAAAGAAATAATCTGATGGAGCTGAAAGTCTGCGGAATTACCACCGATGAAGATATCCTGGCCCTGATCAATCTAAAAATTGATCGTTTGGGATTTATCTTCTATCACATGTCGAAGCGCTATGTGTATGGCAAACTGATTGAAGACGGATTGAAAGCAATCCCGGAACACATCAAAAAAACCGGTGTTTTTGTAAATGCTGAAATTACAGAAATTGAACAACTTATTGACCAATATCATCTCGACAGCATACAGTTGCATGGCGATGAATCGCCTGAGTTTTGCCAACATCTCAGAACAAAAACAGAAGTAATTAAAACCATTTCAATAAAGGATAAAAGTTCATTTGAGACAGCAAAATTATACGAGAATGCCTGTGATCTCTTTCTGTTTGATACTCAAAGTGCGAATTACGGCGGGACCGGTAAAACCTTTGACTGGCAATGGCTTGAGGCTTACGATTTAGATAAACCGTTCTACCTCAGTGGTGGAATCAGCCTGGAAAACTTTGCAGAAATCAAAAAGATCAATCATCAAAAATTAATCGGAATTGATATCAATTCAAAGTTTGAAATCCGGCCGGGAATAAAAGATATAGAAAAAATAAAACAGCTTATTTCTTTAATGAATAGCTGACAAACCTAATTGTTAATCAGAAGCAAGAAATGAAAAATACTACCCAGAGAAGCAATGGATACTACGGTAAATTTGGCGGCGCATATATCCCCGAATTACTGTTTAATAACGTGAATAAACTGCAGAAAAACTACGAAAGAATCATCCGTACAAAAGAGTTTCAAACTCAGTTTAAAACCCTTTTAAAGGATTATGTCGGCCGGCCAACGCCGCTTTATTTTTCAGAAGCACTGTCGTCAAAATACAAAGCTAAGATCTTTCTAAAACGCGAAGACCTCAACCATACCGGTGCCCACAAAATCAACAATGCTTTGGGACAGGCTTTGCTTGCCAAAATGATGGGCAAACAAAAAATTGTGGCCGAAACCGGCGCTGGCCAACACGGCGTGGCAGTCGCAACAGCATGTACTCTTCTTGGTTTATCCTGCGTTGTTTTTATGGGCGAAACCGATATTGCCCGTCAGGCACCGAATGTTGCGCGGATGAAAATGCTGGGAACCACCGTAATTCCTTCGCTTAGCGGGACCAAAACACTGAAAGATGCCACCAACGATGCCATCCGCTACTGGATAAACCATGCGGATGATACGCATTACATAATTGGCTCAGTGGTGGGTCCGCATCCGTATCCGGATATTGTAGCCAAATTTCAATCCGTGATCAGCAAGGAAATCAAAATCCAGCTAAAGAAACAAACCGGTGATGCCGAACCGGATTATGTAATTGCGTGTGTAGGTGGCGGAAGTAATGCAGCAGGCGCTTTCTATCATTTCCTGGGCTCGAAAAAGACTAAACTTATTGGTGCCGAAGCTGCTGGAATGGGAATCCATTCCCACGAAACAGCGGCGACCTTGATGGTTGGCTCAGTTGGGATTATTCATGGATCAAAAACATACCTGATGCAAAATAAGGATGGCCAGATAACTGAACCGTACAGCATTTCCGCCGGTCTGGATTACCCGGGAATCGGTCCTTTGCACGCCTATCTTCATGAAACCAAACAGGCAACCTATTATGCGGTTACCGACCGGGAAGCCCTGGATGCGGCAAAAGAATTAATTCACCTGGATGGAATTATTCCCGCGCTCGAATCGGCTCACGCTTTTGCGTTATTGCCAAAGATGAAATTCAAACCAACCGATGTTGTTGTAATCAATCTTTCGGGAAGAGGAGATAAGGATATGGAGACGTATTTGAAATTCATTCTGTAGCTGGGAGTCGGAAGACGGAAGTCGGAAGTCGGAAGCGGAGAAGACAAAGCAAATAAGCACAATCAGTATCATTCGAAAATTTAAAAATGACCCGGTTAAGAATAAATTAAGATAATGGCAGGACCGGCTTCCGACTTCGAACTCCCATCTTCCAGCCTTTTTAACCATTTCTTCAACCACAAAATATTCAACACATGAACACATTACAGCAAACCATACTCAATAATAAAAACAACAATTTATCCGTCTTCTTTACGGCAGGATTTCCAACCATGGAAAGCACGAAAGAGATTCTGGGAATTCTGAATACTACAAATGTCGATTTCATTGAGATCGGAATTCCTTTTTCCGATCCTTTGGCCGATGGCCCTGTTATACAGCATTCAAGCACTATTGCGCTTAATAATGGAATGACGCTGGAACTTTTATTTGCCCAATTAAAAGAAGTCAAGGATAAGATCACGAAACCGTATTTGCTGATGGGCTATTTGAACAGCCTGCTGGCTTGTGGCATTGAGACTTTTTACCGGAAATGCTATGAAGGCGGCGTTCATCATATCATTATTCCTGATCTTCCGGTAAACGAATACCTGGAAGAGCACAAATTTATCGCGGATAAGTTTGAGGTTTCTCCTGTATTCCTAATCACACCAAGTACTTCGGAAGCTCGGATTAAAGAAATCGATAAAATCAGCAAAGCCTTTATTTACGTGGTTTCGGGAAATACTACAACAGGTAATGATTCATCTATTCAAACTGAAGCTATCAAGAAAATTCAGGATATGAAACTGAGGAATCCTTTGATCATTGGATTCGGGATCAAGAATAAAGCTGATTATTCAGAAGCCTGCAAACTGGGAAACGGGGCAATTATAGGGAGTGCTTTTATCAATATGATTTCAGGAAGTTCTGATTTACAAAAGGATATACCGGAGTTTATTGGACAGATTAAGAGTTGATTTTACATCTGTTATTATTAATTCTTTTGCGGGTCACATGCCTGCCTTGTCGGCAGACAGGGAATACGCCATACTATCATTCTATGTTGGTGAGAAAATTTACCCATGGCTATTTCATGCTAAAATGCAGAGTTTTGTTTTTTTACACATCTTGCAACTTTTCCCTTAAAAGCGAAGAAAAAACAGCCTAAAAACACTTATTTCCATCCATGATCGCAAATAATTCAGATAGAGAATTTGCAAGTACCTATAAAATAGAAAAAATTTGTAGTACACAAATCTGAACCCGACGACTGCCAATTCGTTGAACCGCAATTGTTTTTTCGGATCAGCGGCAAATTGGGTTAAACAACTCCAAGTTCTTTCCCAACTTTGGTGAAAGCAGCGATACATTTATCCAGGTGTTCGCGCTCGTGGGCGGCTGAAATCTGAACACGGATACGGGCTTTGTCCTTAGGAACAACAGGATAGTAGAAACCGATTACATAAATTCCTTCGTTGAGCAGTCTGGCAGCCATTTCCTGGCTCAGTTTTGCGTCGTAAAGCATAACAGCACAAATGGCGCTTTGAGTAGGTTTGATATCAAAACCGGCAGCAAGCATTTTTGCGACAAAATATTCAGTATTTGCATGCAGTTTGTCCTGTAGCTCATTAGTTTCGCTCATCATCTCAAACATGCGGATTCCGGCAGCAGCAACCACAGGGGGAATTGAATTGCTGAAAAGATACGGACGCGAACGCTGACGAAGCAGGTCGATAATTTCTTTTTTGCCGGTTGTAAATCCACCAATGGCACCTCCAAATGCTTTTCCTAAAGTGCCTGTAATAATTTCAATTTTGCCTTTCAGGTTATGAAGTTCGGTAATACCACGCCCGGTTTTTCCGACAACTCCAGCCGAGTGACACTCATCCACCATAATCATGGCATCGTATTTCTGGGCCAAAGCGTAAATTTCGTCCAACTTGGCGGCATTGCCATCCATGGAGAAGACGGCATCGGTAACGATAAGCCTGAAGTTCTGAGCCTGGGCAAGCTTCAACTGTTCTTCCAGGTCGGCCATATTCGAATTTTCGTAGCGATAGCGCTGTGCTTTGCAAAGCCTTACGCCGTCGATAATCGAAGCATGGTTGAGGGAATCGGAGATAATGGCATCATTTTCGCCCAGAAGCGGTTCGAAAACACCCCCATTGGCATCGAAGCAGGCAGCATAAAGGATGGTATCCTCAGTTCCGAAAAACTCAGCAATTTTAGCTTCCAGTGTTTTGTGCAGGTCCTGGGTGCCACAAATAAAACGTACCGACGAAAGGCCATACCCGTGCGTGTCGAGAGCTTCTTTGGCAGCAGCAATAAGTTTTGGATTGTTTGAAAGTCCGAGGTAATTGTTGGCGCAGAAGTTGAGTACCTCTGCCCCTGAACTGATCGTGATTTCAGCACCCTGCGGCGAAACAATAACACGTTCATTTTTAAATAACCCGGCTTCTTTTATCCCGGCGAGTTCTTTGGTAAGGTGATCCTGGAATTTGGAGTACATATTATCTTGATATTTAATGATTTTGCTCTTTAATTTGGGGCATGAATCAACGGCAAAGGTAGAAATTATTAGCCTGTATAAAAGAAATTTCAATAAAATGTAAATTGCGATTTACGATTTACGATTTTACACTGAGCGCAGCCGAAGTGTTACGAATGAATAAAGAATTTTACCCTGAGCGCAGTCGAAGGGAACAAATGGCGTATAACGAATAAGGATTTAGGTTAGCCGTAATTCACAAAAGTATAGAAAATTGATACCTGCTATTAATTCGTCAATTGTACCTCGTAAATCGTACCTTAAATAATTATTTAGTAGAAATCTACTCAATAAAACACCTCCGCCTTAATCCCCATCGCTTCAACTCTTTTAACCAAAGCCTGGAATTCCGCTTCGGGTACTTTTTCCAGTGTCCTGTAAGGTGTCAGTCTGTCAATTGGGTAAAGCATTACTAATTTGGGATTGATTTCCTGAATATGTTTCAGCCACAAAGAAAGTTCTTCTTCCGTAGTATTATCAACCTGGTTTCCATCTACATCACCACGAATCAACATGGTTTGTATGGTCAGGTTACCACCGAAATTTTTCAGTTCCTGAATAACTTTTTCGAGCGTTATCAGTTGCGTGGGCCGGTTGATAGCCTGAAACGTAGCATTGGTTCCGGCATCGAGTTTCAGTACATTGTTGTCAATCCGGAGTAACGCGCGTTTAACATTTGCCCGATCCAGGCGTGTAGCATTTGATAGAACGGTAATCAATGCTTTCGGGAAAAACTCGTCACGCAAACGGATGGTGTTGTCAATCAAAGTTTCAAATTCAGGATGAAGTGTTGGTTCACCGTTTCCTGCAAACGTTATATTATCAGGATCAAGTCCCCCGGTTTTAAGTGCTTCAAAACGGCTTCGTAATGAAGCGTTTATTTCACTTGCCGAGAAAAGCTTCAGTTTGTCTTTCTTCCGCTCATCAGTAAGTCCGCATTCGCAATACACGCAGTTAAAGGAACATAATTTCCCTTCTAAAGGCATTAAATTTATTCCCAGCGAAACCCCGAAACGGCGGCTTTTTACCGGACCGAAAACAATTTCATCGAATAATATTCCAGGCATTGCAAGTACAGATTAAATAGAATTAATAATAGCTGATACGAGTTTGCAAAGGTACATTAAGTTAATAGAGGAGTAAAAATTAAAAAGGAAATGGATGGTTTATCTGGATGGCACTAAAAGATCAGAGTGCAAATAAAAAAATCAGTGGCAGATAAAGGAACAATCATTCTCAGTGTCTCTTAGTGTTCTCCGTGCCTTAGTGGTAAGAAGCCTCCTCAGTTTCCTGTTTTTCAAAAAGGAATTTCCCTTCCTGCCGATTATTCAATGATAAATACTACTTTTGAGTACTTAAATTTATATTTAAAATCTGAATGCTTACTATCAACCAGATCAAAGCTCCTATAGCTTCATACATCGAAGAGTTCGAGAAACATTTCCGCGACTCGATGAAAAGCCCTGTTCCTCTGCTTAATACCATCACCCGCTATATTATCAAGCGTAAGGGTAAGCAGATGAGGCCTATGTTCGTGTTTTTTTCGGCCAAAGTTTGCGGCGAAGTGAATGAAAGTACTTTTCATGCTGCTTCGCTGATTGAATTATTACACACTGCCACGCTGATTCACGATGATGTTGTGGACGACTCGAACGAACGCCGGGGATTTTTCTCTCTCAATGCGCTTTGGAAAAATAAGATTGCCGTCCTGGTTGGCGATTATCTCTTGTCACGCGGATTGCTTCTTTCGCTCGAAAATGAGGAATATCACCTGCTGAAAATTGTCTCAAACGCAACCCGCGAAATGAGCGAAGGCGAGTTACTGCAGATCGAAAAAGCCAGGAAACTCGATATTGAAGAACCTGTTTACTTCGAAATTATCCGAAAAAAAACCGCTTCTCTGATTGCTTCCTGTTGCGCTGCAGGCGCTGCTTCGGTTGGTTCTGATGCTGAGACCATCGAGAAAATGCGTCTTTTTGGTGAATATGTAGGCATAGCTTTTCAGATTAAAGATGACCTTTTCGATTATGAGAAGGACCGGGCAACAGGTAAGCCCAATGGTATTGACATCAAAGAAAAAAAAATGACCTTGCCGCTGATCCATATGCTCAACAAAATGACATGGATTGAAAAACGGCGTGCCATGAATATTGTTAGAAACCATAACAACGAGCCACCTAAAGTTGCTGAACTGATAACCCAGGTTAACAGGAGCGGAGGGATAGAATACGCGGCCGGGAAAATGCGTGAATATCAGCAGAAAGCCATTACCCTGCTAAATACCCTGCCACCGAGTGAGTCGCGTAATTCGTTGGAGCAATTGGTGATGTTTACAACTGAGCGGAAGCACTAAATTATTTAGGTCCTCTTTTCTTTTAACTGTTTAAACGTTCAAAGGTTCAAATGGCTTCGCCGCTCAAAGGGTTTAAAGTTCAAATGGCTTCGCCGTTCAAAGGTTCGGCAGCTTGAAACCGTCATTTTAATTTGTCTAAATGTCCGGCCTTTTTTTGAACTTTTGAACTCATGAACCTTTCACAATACTTTGTCATACTTTTATCTCATTTACGCGTTATTCATACAGGATCACACAAATATCTTTTCGATGAAAATTGTTATCAGCCTGATTATTTCCATGGTAATTGCTGTATCAGCTTTCGCCCAGCTTACTGTTGAAAATTATTCGAACGGCACTAAAAAATCCGAAGGCCGGATGATTAACGGGCAGCGCGAAGGCATTTGGTATGAGTTCAGCTTAAAGGGACTCAAAATGGCAGAAGCCACTTATGTGAATGGCGTTAAAGAAGGAAAATATACGGAATGGTTTCCGAATGGGAAAAAGAGGTTTGAAGGGTATTTCAAAACCGGTAAACTCAACAGCACGGCAACCTCCTGGCGAATTGACGGCACACCTGAAGAGAAAGGCCATTTTACTAATGATCTGCGCGACAGCACCTGGGTATTTTATCATCCTGGCGGAAAACCAGGCAGTACCGGAATGTTTGACAAAGGTAAACTGGAGGGGAATTGGCAATATTTTTACGAAGACGGCGCAAAATGGAAAGAGGGTAATTTCGCAAACGATGAAAAAACAGGCCTTTGGACATTCTTTTACACGGATGGCCACATTCATCATAAAGGTAAATATCTGGCCAACAAAGAAACCGGTATCTGGCAAGGCTGGTTTCCCAACGGGCAGGTGAAAGATTCAGGATCGTACAATAACGGGAAAATGAATGGACAGTGGAAAGGCTGGTTCGAAAACGGTAATCCCCAATACGTTGGATATTATATGGATGGCAACCAGGACAGCATTTACAAAGTTTGGTTTCCAAACGGGAAGCAGCGTTCGGATGGAAAGTATAAAATGGGCGTAAAAGACGGGCTGTGGAAAGAATGGTACGATAACGGTCAACTTAGCGAATCGGGCGGCTGGTCGAACGGCGAGCGTCACGGTTTTTGGGTCTATTTCGACGCTAATGGAATTAAAATTAAAGAAGAGAATTTTGACAAAGGCAAACCCGACGGATCATGGAAATCGTATAACGCCAATGGAATGGTTTCCGGCTCGGGTCAATACATCAATAAAATTAAGGAAGGCACCTGGCAGTATTTTGACGAAAAAGGGAAACTGATAGTAAAATCCGAATTTCTTAATGGCAAGAAAATCAAAGAGAAACGATACGGCCAGGCCGGGAAAGAACTCGAGCCGGGCAAGTAGCGCAATTATTCGGTGAGGATTGAGTTATTACTGTTAAATCCCTGATATGATTCGTTTGCTTGCTGTTTGCTTAATACTGGTTTTATTTTTTGCTAAGGCTGTAGCGCAAAAGGAAATAGCTGTTAAGCCGTTACCCGAAATCTGCCTTACCCAAACTGAAATCGAATTATATAAACTCATCAACGAATACCGCGCTCAGAAAGGTTTGACTGAGATAAAGTTATCGGCTTCGCTCTGTTTTGTAGCTCACACTCACGCCAAAGACCAGACTGATAATTTTAAAGATGGCGGACGCTGTAATATGCATAGCTGGTCCAAAAATGCATCCTGGTCTTCTTGTTGTTATACGCCCGATCATAAAAAAGCAAAATGCATGTGGGACAAACCGCGCGAACTAACCAATTACCAGGCTGATGGATTTGAAATATCTTTTTACTCGACTTATTCATATTCCTCACCTGAAGCCTTTGCCAAAGATATTCTGAACGGTTGGAAGAAAAGCCCGGGTCATAATGATGTGATTATGAATAAAAGCATCTGGAAAAATATGAAATGGAAATCTATTGGAATCGGTATTTATGGCGAATATGCCGATGTATGGTTTGGTGCGGTGGAAGATAGTGCCGGGGAAGTGGTGCCGTGCGAGTGAAGATGAATTTACGATTTACGATTTACGATTTACGATTTACGATTTGGAGGGATACTTTGTGCTTTGGAAGCCTGGTTAAAGCCATGTTAAAAGTATTTAGACATCGGACTTTCACCCCAATCGTAAATCGTCATTCGTACATCCGCAATAATTTAAGTTTATAGATTTAAATAAAACAAATTTCACATGAAGCTGTTGATTATCAAGATGAAGAAAATTTACGCGATTCTATTTCTGCTTTTCTTTTCAACTATTCTATCCAGTGCTCAGAAGTTCCAGGGCGGTATAGCGGCAGGATTGGTTGGCAGCCAGGTGGCCGGTGATACGTATAGTGGATATAACAAACCAGGCGCCTATACCGGAATTTGGGTTCGGCTTGCCTTAAACGATCGTTCGTCGCTGCAAACTGAACTGAGTTATTTTCAGAAAGGCAGCCGCCACAACCCCGACGAAAAAAAACAGGATTATACCACATACCTGATGCGGCTCGGATATATCGAAATGCCTTTCCTGTATCAGCTTAATCTTAAAAATAAGGTAACTCTTGAGGCAGGACCCTCGTTTTCGTTTCTGATTCACAGTTACGAAGAATTAAATGGCCTGGAATATACAGGAGATTTCAGCCTGTTCAATACGTCGTTAATGGCGGGCGTTGGTTATCCGATTACGCAAAAGCTAAGTGCCCATTTCCGAATGGACAGTTCAATACTCAGCATCAGGAAGAACATAGTTAGCGAAGCAAAATCTCGTTTATTCGATCAAGGGCAGTATAATGACTGCATTTTGTTTTTCCTGAGTTATACATTATAAGAGAAAATAATGAAATAAAAGTGCGCGTATATTTATGGACAGGTATATTCTCGCCTATCAATAGCCCCGGCCTTCAGGTCGGGGAATTAGAAATAACCATTATTCCATAAGGGCTTTAGCCCAGTATCTTAAAGAAAATGATCATTTGTCCCTCTCAGAGGATTCGTTTCAGCCATGATAAAAACAAATAAACCCAAAATAAAATTAATTGTTGGAGTAACAGGAGCCAGCGGTGCCATATACGCGAAAGTACTCTTCGATAGTTTGTTGCAATGCAAAGATCAGATTGAAGAAGTTGCTGTGCTGTTTTCGGATAATGCAAAAGGGGTCTGGAGCTACGAATTGGGTAATTCGGATTTTGAGAAATTGCCGTTTACGCTTTATAATAGAGACGATTTTTATTCACCTGTTGCTTCGGGATCGGCGGGCTATCACGCAATGATCATTTGCCCCTGCAGCATGGGGACACTTGGCCGCATTGCTTCCGGCGTTTCGAATGACCTGATGACCCGTGCTGCGGATGTAATGCTAAAGGAGCGCCGCAAACTGATCCTGGTAGCCCGTGAAACACCCTTAAGCCTGATTCATATCAACAATATGAAAACAGTTACCGAAGCAGGCGGAATTATTTGTCCGGCAACGCCTTCGTTTTACAGCAAGCCTGAAACTATGGAGCAACTTGCCTCAACTGTTACCAACCGGGCTTTATCCCTGGCGGGAATTGATGTGGATGGATTTCGCTGGGGGGAGAAATAGATTTCATAAATAGCATTGTCGCCTCGTCGCCCTTCGCCCAATCGCATTGTCACGCTATTCCCTAAACCCAATTCCCATTTCCAAAACCCTACCACTCCACCGCTTTCCTCCTCACCGGCATCGTCATGCAACGGCAACCACCGCCACCTCTCGAAAGCTCTGATCCATCAATGGTTACAACGTATTTGTTATAGTTGTTTATATCTGTTTTCCCCTGGATCACATCGCTGGCTTTAATCACAGCGTACCCATGGTTATTCATTTCCTGGATCGTGTTTACATTGCGGCCATAACCGATTACTTTGCCCGGAGCGATAGCGAAAAAATTAGCCCCGCTGTGCCATTGTTCCCGTTCCTGTATCATGCTGTCGCGACGACCACCACAATATAAGGTTTCCATTTCCATCCCCAGTTCTTTCAGTATGGTTGGAATGTTTTCCACTTCGCTGATGGATTTCACAACACCATTGTCAATATGAATATGGATGGTTAGGTATCGGGTAGGGTGGAGGATAAGAGGCTCGTAAACCATACACTGGTTGCGATCGAGAAAAGTAAAAACCATATCCAGGTGAATAAATGACTCGGGCGTATAAGGCAATTCCTGGACGATAATATGACGTTGAACTTTTTTCTGTTTATAATATTCCATGATAAAATCGATACCAGCTGGAGTGGTGCGTGTACCTGTGCCAACAAGGAGAATATCTTCACGGGCAATTAAAAAATCGCCGCCTTCGAAACTGAAATCCTTGCTGTTGTATTGGTTTTGTTCCGGATGTAAGGTTTTTACCCCAAAAACGGGATGATTCCGGAATATGGAATCCATGATAATGCTTTCCCGATCTCTGATACGGCTGTACATCCGACTGATAAGTACTTTATCGAGAAAGGCAACCGATGCGTCGCGGGTAAAGAAAAAATTATGCAGTGGTTCAATGGAATATCGGTCTTTCGACAAAAAGCGGGTGAGATTGTCTTTTTTCATTTCTACCCCTTCAATCAGCATGGTCGAAAGCTTTTCATCCTTTATATCCATCAAAGACTTAAAAGTGTATTCATCCACCTTTTCTTTGGTTGCAATGGTTTGCAGCAATTCTGCCCTGTGTTCAGGATTTTGAACTACTGTTGAAAGAAGGTCTTTTACCTGGAATGTTTTAGTCACTTTCGACAAAAATCCGCTAAACTGGTTGAACTCTTTTAAAGCAACCTGGAGGTTCAGAATATCGCTGTACAAAGCTTTGTGAGAACTGTCGGGAGTCATGTTCTCTACTTCCGGGCCGGGAGTATGAAGTATAACTCCTTCTAATTCACCAATTTCGGAGCGGATATCTACTTTAAAGGGTATGTCGTGTGGTTGCATGGGGGAGAAATAGAATTTTAGTTTAATATTTTATGTTAGGTGCCACGTTCCAGGTTCAGAGTGCCGACCGGAACCCGGAACTTTTAATCCGCTCCCGAAAGAAATTCAATATTCCGCTTCAGGCCGGCAAATTTAGCTCTTTTTATGGCTGATTTTTTAAAGAGAATTTTATACTGATCATTGTCCAACTTTTCCCAATCTTCTTTTTCCATTTCCATCAAGCTGGGCGGAGGTTCAAATGCAGGTTCGTTGTGTGGAGAGGAATATTTGTTCCACGGGCAAACCTGCTGGCAGATATCGCAACCGAAAATCCATTGATCGTATTTCCCTCTAAAGGTTTCAGATATTTCCTCTTTGTTTTCGATGGTAAGATAGGAAATGCATTTATTAGCATCCACCGTTTTCAGAGCGGTTATAGCGCCGGTTGGACAAGCATCGATGCACCGGCTGCAATCGCCGCAGTAATTACCTCCCATCGGCCTATCATATTCAAGTTCAAGATCGGTAATCAGCTCGCTGATAAAGAAATACGATCCGTTTCGCCTGCTGATCAGCATGCTGTTTTTGCCAATCCAGCCTAAGCCGGCACGTGTAGCCCAGGCGCGCTCAAGCACGGGAGCCGAATCCACAAATCCACGGATTGAAATTTCCGGGACCTGCTCTTTAAGTTTTAAAATTAAAATGTTCAATTTTTCACGGATTACTTCATGGTAATCCTGGCCGTAAGCATAAGAGGAAATCAGATATGGAGAATTTTCGTCCATCATTTTTGATGGATAATAATTGTAAAGAAAAACGATGACCGATTTTGCATTTTCAACCAGTAATTCAGGATTAGCCCGAAGTTCCGCGTGTTTCTGCATATAATCCATACCGGCATGAAATCCTTTTTTTAACCAAGCATTAAGGCGTTGCATATCCACATCAAGCTTTTCAGATGGCGCTATGCCACAGGCTGCAAATCCCAGCGAGGCAGCTTCCTGCTTTATAAATGCGGAAAGTTGCTCTTTGGGAATCATATTAATGAATGTAAAACTTGGTTTTTGTATAGTAAACAGGAATCAGAACGGAACAATTAAATAACAGAACATTAGAGCTTAGTACAAAATAAGTTAGAATTGTCGCCTTGTCGCCTCTCGCCCAATCGCCCCTCGCCCAATCGCTCCTTCACAGCCTCTTCTCCAATCTTCTTGTCATCTAAAACAACTTCCCCAGTTCCGGTCCCTTAAACCTTCCCAAATGACTGTAAGCCTTTTCTGTAACTTCACGTCCACGTGGTGTCCGCATCATATAACCTTCCTGTATCAGGAAAGGCTCGTAAACTTCCTCTATCGTTCCTGCATCTTCGCCCACGGCAGTTGCGATGGTTGTAAGGCCAACAGGGCCGCCTTTAAATTTTTGAATAATGGTACTGAGAATACGGTTGTCCATTTCGTCGAGACCATTTTTATCCACCTGCAGAGCTGCCAATGCATACTGAGCGATGGCAAGGTCAATCGTTCCATTTCCTTTTATCTGGGCGAAATCACGTAAGCGGCGAAGCAGCAGGTTGGCAATACGTGGAGTACCACGGCTACGTCGTGATATTTCAATGGCAGCATCTTCATGAATCGGAACATGTAGAATACCCGCTGATCGGATTATAATCTTCTTTAGCGTTTCCGCGTCATAATACTGAAGTCTTGAATTGATGCCAAATCGTGAGCGAAGCGGTGCGGTGAGTAATCCTGAACGTGTGGTTGCGCCTATCAGTGTGAAAGGATTTAAAGTAATCTGCACACTCCTGGCATTGGGACCTGATTCAATCATGATATCAATCTTGAAATCCTCCATGGCCGAATACAGGTATTCTTCCACAACCGGGCTCAGGCGATGAATTTCGTCTATGAACAGAACGTCATTGGTTTCGAGGTTGGTGAGCAATCCGGCAAGGTCACCGGGTTTGTCAAGTACCGGTCCTGAAGTTACCCGGATGTTAACTCCCATTTCGTTTGCAATAATATTCGAAAGCGTGGTTTTCCCCAGTCCTGGCGGGCCATGTAGCAATACATGATCAAGTGCTTCGCCACGGCGCGAAGCAGCAGCAACAAAAACCCTGAGGTTCTCAACAATTCCAGGCTGGCCTGCAAAACTTCCGAAATCAAGCGGTCGAAGTACCTGCTCAATCTCGCGCTCAACCGGAGACAGGTGTTCAGGAGTCGCATCAAGGTTCTGGTTCATAGGTTTGTTTTATCTAAGCGGTTTTTTTATTAAGTCGGAAGACCGAAGCTGGAAGTCGGAAGCTTCTCATTACAATTATCTTTGTCGCAAAATTGAAATTTCCCCATCCTATTTAGGTAAACTTATTTCAATTGAAATTTCTTTAGAGTAGCGGCAGCTTGTGTCTTCCGGCTTCTGTCTCCCGACAAATAGTGAGTTATCTTGTTATAATCAGGATTTCAAGTATTCAGCAAAGTTATAAAAAAGCAACTGATGTGAAGCTATATTAATGATTTTCACCCCGAAATCAAGCCCTGACTGCTTGTCAGAATATAATTAGTATAAATAACAGTGATCTCCTTCATGCTTTAATTATTATTTTATACATTAGCAGAGAATTTATAATATCTCTCCGGCCATGAAAGACATAGTTGTTGCTATAGATTTCTCTAAAGGCTCAATACATGCCCTGGAGTATGCTATTGAACTTGCCAATCTTACACATTCGAATATTAACCTGGTATGGGTTGACAATATCAGTGGCAGCGAAGTTGCCTTTGCTAACGAATCGAAGGAGCTTCGTAATGAAGCTAAAGGAAATTTTGACGAAATACTGGCCCTTTACAAGGATAAGCTGGTACATGGAAAGCTTGTGGCAAAGGTGCGTAAAGGACGGGTTTACCAGGAACTTGCTACTTTTGTTAAGCAAAACGATTGTTGTTTACTGATCCTTGGAACTCATGGTTCATCGGGATTTGAAGAATATTGGGTTGGCACAAATGCGTTCCGGATTGTTTCCAGTATTTCGAGCCCGGTTATAACGGTTCGATCCAATTATGAAATTCAGAGAGGTTACCGTAAGATATTGCTGCCTGTAATCCATACGGCACAAACCACACAAAAGATTGTTTTTACGGCTGATCTGGCACGTAAAACAGGAGCGGATATAAATTTACTGGCGTTAAATTCCAGCGGCCTAAAATCAGTGCAGCGATTAGTGGATAGTAATGTTGCAAAAGCTGAGAAATACCTGGAAGAACAAGGCGTTAATTATGTGGTTGACAGGATTAATACTAAAAATATAGCTTCAGATATTATTGAACATGCCCGCATTGTTGATGCCGACCTGATCGCTATTATGACTGATATCCAGGATCAGGCAAATTCAATCCTCCTGGGTCCCTTTGCTCAGCAATTGGTAAGCTATTCGCCGGTTCCGGTACTGAGTATGCACCCGAAGGACAGCAATACATTGTAATCATTTTTAAAAGTATGCTCAGATTTGTTTTTATTGTTTTCATTTTGTTTTCATTTAATGTCCATGGCATTAAAGCCCAGGTATTAAAGCCTGCTGACGGTAAAGTTGAAATTGTTCAGGATGAAAAAATCATCCAGCTTACAGAGCAATATAAGAGGATGAGTTTAAGCAATCCCGAAGTTGAAGGTTACAGGGTTCAGATATTTTTTGATTCGGGTAGCAATTCAAAGAACACAGCCGCAACTACCAAACTTGCGTTTGAAACCGTTTTCCCTGAAACTAAATCATATCTGTCCTATAAAGAACCGTATTACCGCGTCCGGGTTGGGGATTTCCGTACCCTGGTTGAAGCAGTGGGTTTTCAGAAGAAAATTGCTGTTGAATATCCGAATTCCTTCCCGGTAAAAGATAAAATAGTGCAATAAACATAGCATGCCTGACTTATCCGGCAAGGATTAACTTTTATGTATTAGTGAAGGTGAAAAGACAATGGTGTATTCAGAAAATATCCTTTCCGGTATCAAATTATATTCAGTAACGAATTGACATAATTGCTATAGAAGACACTCGTTTTTTTTACTTAAGGCAGCGTGTAATAATAAAATGATACATCCTGATTTCCTCGTCAGCTAAAAATCCAGAAAATCCACATACTTTGAACATAAAAATTTCGTTACTTTATTGCTGATAAAATCAACTTGTTTTGCTACCTGATTTTCATTATCTTAGCCTGTTATAAATTCCGTCAAACCTGTAAACTAGATAGTATATGGCCAATATTATTGCAGCAATCGATTTCTCCGACTGTTCTATTAATGCGCTTGAGCATGCTGTTTCATTAGCCAACCGAGGCACACTTGACGTTCACATGATCTGGGTGAATAATCCAAGTGTTACAAAAACAACTATTTATTCCGATACATCAGCAGATCTTATAGATGAGATCCGGAAACAGTTTAGTAAACTCGTTGAGAAGTACAGTCCTCTGCTTGAGGACTCAACTATTGATTTTGTAATACGCGAAGGGAAAATTTATCGCGAAATAATTGATGAGGCTAAAGAAATGGATAGTTTGTGTATTGTAATGGGTACACATGGCGTGTCGGGTTTCGAACAGTTTTGGATCGGGAGCAACGCAAATAAATTAATCTCGGTGTCTCCTTGTCCGGTTATTACAATAAGAACCGGTGTAGAGGCAAAACAAGGTATGAGGTGTATTCTTCTGCCCGTCGACAGTACTCTCGATACCAGGCAGAAAGTTCCTTTTACTACTTACCTTGCCCACCTTTTTGAAGCTGAAGTATATGTGCTTTCACTTTATGCTTCTAAATATAAAAGTATTCAAAAACGGGTTGATCTTTATACTGACCAGGTTTGCACTTACCTTGAGGAAGAAGGAATAAAATTCCACCGGGATGTATTAAGTTGTGATAATCTTACAACAGGAACCATTGAATATGCCAAACACATCAGGGCAGGCCTGATCAGTATAATGACGGAGCAGGAAACCAGCCCGTTTAATCTGCTTGTAGGGCCCTATGCCCAGCAAATGGTCAACAATTCGCCATACCCGGTTCTGAGTATCAATCCGTTTGATACTATGCAGATTTCGACAAGATAAAAGGATGAATTACCACATAAAAAAAGCTCCGGTCAGGAGCTTTTTCTGTTTTAGTCGAATTGGTTAAATAAGCCTAGGCCGGTTTATTAATTCCTGTCGAGGCAATTAAGGTCAGCAAAGGCTTCTTTAACACGAACGATCAAAGTTTTTTGCGACTCGTTCAGCCATTTACGTGGATCGTAATATTTCTTGTTTGGTTTGTCTTCACCATCAGGATTACCAATCTGGCCCTGCAGGTAAGCTTCGTTTTTCTTGTAGAATTCCATGATGCCTTTCCAGGTTGCCCATTGTGTATCCGTATCGATATTCATTTTCACAACACCATAAGAAATTGCTTCGCGGATTTCTTCCTGGGTTGAACCCGAACCGCCATGGAAAACAAAATTGAGTGGATGAGCAGCAGTATTATGTTTTTTCTCAACATATTTCTGCGAATTGTTGAGGATAATCGGCTGAAGTTTCACATTCCCTGGTTTATAAACACCATGAACATTACCGAATGAAGCCGCAATGGTAAATTTATCACTTATCTTCATCAGTTCTTCGTAAGCATAAGCTACATCTTCGGGTTGGGTATATAATTTGGAACTGTCAACATCTGAGTTGTCAATTCCATCTTCTTCGCCACCGGTAACACCAAGTTCAATTTCAAGGGTCATACCCATTTTGCTCATGCGGGTTAGAAATTTTGAGCAGATTTCAAGGTTTTCGTGAAGAGGCTCTTCCGAAAGGTCAAGCATATGTGAACTGAAAAGCGGTTTGCCTGTTTCGGCAAAGTGTTTTTCACCGGCAGTTAAAAGACCGTCGATCCAGGGCAGAAGTTTTTTTGCTGCATGGTCAGTATGAATAAGAACCGGTATGCCATACATTTCAGCCATAGCATGAATATGTTTTGCTCCCGAAACAGCGCCGGCAATGGCAGCTTTTTCGCCATCATTACTCAGGAATTTTCCAGCGTAAAAATGAGCGCCACCATTCGAAAACTGAATAATAACGGGGGAATTAACTTCTTTGGCAGCCTGTAATACGGCGTTGATGGAGTCGGTTCCAACAACGTTTACCGCAGGAAGAGCGAAATTATTTTGCTTTGCAATACGGAAAATTTCCTGAACGCCATCGCCGGTAACCACACCGGGGGCAACTTTTTGTAACACTTTGTCTGACATATTGTTAAAAATTATGTGATCGGTTAATATACTTTTGCAAAGATACTGATTTTATATTTGAAAGAGATTTGAAACAAAGTTAAAAATTCATCATGTGATAATGCTTTGGATTTCAGAAGCCATTCGTTCAGCCGATCATATACTCTTTCGGCTATTGTTGAAACGGACCAGATTACTGCGAAATATGAAAATGGGGCAAGATATTATTTTGATGTGCTGAACCATATTATCACCTGAAGAGCAATTCCACTATTGATTTTGATTTTGTTCTTTTGTCATGACACAAACCAAAAAGTCTAGGCTTAATATAAATTTCACACATCTGTACGCCTCGGTAAAGGCTCGCAAAACAAGGCTTGATAGATTTGAACAACATCCTGGCAGCACGTGAAGCTGGTGTTTTGCTACGCACATGCCCGCGCTGTTTACCTTCGGCTACATCTGTTGTGAAATTTCTATTAGGCCGGTCCCTACACCCTGAAAATTTTCGATAAAATCAAAATCCAGATCCCGTAATGCTGCCCAAAGGGGAAATGCTCTTAGAAGGGAACGGCATAAGAAAAATACGATAGCGGTTCTTGTTGGAGGTATGTGTGGATGGCATGTGCGTAGCAATACACAGCAACGACAAATGTTTTGATGTGTGCCATCCTTCATGCCTTGTATTGCGAGCAGATACCTCCGACATAGAAACGCATCGAATTTTTATTAAGCCTTGATCTTTTATTCGCACCTTGCTTATTTTCAAAGGAGCTCATGAAACGCTGCGCTTAGTTCTTTGTTACTTTACTTTTGCATCAAGGCAAAAGAAAGTAAAACTAAACTATTTATTTACCTTGTTTTTCTCTTATAATTCGTCCTTTTATCTTGTAACAAATAACCAAAAGAGAAAATGTATCATACAATATTTAGATCCATTCAAATTCCAGCACATCAAAATAATATGTAGCCAAAACATTCAGCCGGAATTTGATTTTTTGCATTAAATTTGTAAATAATTGATATCAGAAATATCCAGATTCCTGAGTTTATAAAATATCAATATAAAACATCCTATGAAAACCGGAAGCCCCAAAACGATTGTAACTTCAAAAGAAAAAACTACAGAAAAGGATCCCAGCAAATTTCCAATAGTTTGTCTGGGCGCATCGGCTGGCGGACTGGAAGCCCTTGAGCAATTCCTGAGCCATGTTCCCGAAAACAGTGGAATGGCTTATGTGGTTATTCAGCATCTGGATCCTACACAAAAAGGCATGCTGCCGGAGTTGCTGCAGCGAATTACAAAAATGGAGGTTCTCCAGGCAAAAGACCGTTTGGCCGTAAAGCCAAACCATGTTTTTGTAATTCCTCCCAATAAAAGCATGTCGATATTAAAAGGAGTGCTTCATTTGTTCGAACCTTTCGAAATAAGAGGACTTCGCCTGCCTATAGATTTTTTCCTGCGCTCACTGGCAGATGACCAGAATGAACTAGCTGTCGGTGTTATTCTTTCGGGTATGGGTTCTGATGGGAGCATTGGTATCAGGGCTATAAAAGAAAAAAACGGAATTGTGCTGATACAGGACCCTGCATCAGCAAAATACAACAGCATGCCGCAAAATGCCATCGATTCCGTTCAGCCCGATCTGATAGCTCCGGCCACCGAGTTGCCATCAAAGCTACTCGAGTTCCTCAAACACGTTCCAATAGTAAGAATAAACCTGGAGACAGAACTTAAAGACCAGAGCGCTCTCGAAAAAATAATTATACTGTTACGGACTCAAACCGGTAACGATTTTTCATTGTACAAAAAAAATACGCTGTATCGCCGCATCGAAAGACGCATGGGCGTTCACAAAATTGATAAAATACTTTCCTATGTTCGTTTCCTGCAGGAGAATCCCAAGGAAGTTGAAATACTGTTTAAAGAATTGCTGATTGGAGTAACAAATTTTTTTCGCGATCCTCCCACATGGGAATTGCTCGAAAAAACCATTATCCCTTCCATGTTAACAAACTGGCAGGAAGGTGAAGTGTTGCGCGCCTGGGTAGCGGGATGTTCAACCGGTGAAGAAGCCTATTCGCTTGCCATGGTTTTCAAGGAAGCGCTTGAGAAAGTAAATCCGTATGCGGGTATTTCGTTACAGATTTTTGCTACTGATCTCGACAACGAAGCTATTGAATCAGCCCGAAAGGGTGTTTTCCCCGAAAATATTGCTGCCGATGTATCGCCAAAACGCTTGAGCCGGTTCTTTGTCAAAACAGATGAAGGATATCGCGTTAATACCGAAATCAGGGAAATGGTTGTATTTGCCAAGCACAACATTATCCTTCATCCGCCATTTACCAAGATCGATATCATTACCTGCCGCAATCTGTTAATTTATATGGATGCCGAGTTGCAGAAAAAATTACTCGGATTGTTTTATTACAGCCTTAACAATGATGGCTATATGGTGCTCGGCAGCGCTGAAACACCTGGAACACAGGGCCATTTTTTTATATCAGTTGATGCTAAACTTAAAATTTATAAACGCTCCGTCACCAACCAGTCACCTGATTTATTCGATTTCCCTTCGTCGTTTTCCCGATCCAGGCCTACAGCTATTGAGAATCCACGGCCTGTCATATCACCGGTAAGTATACAAACGCTGGCAGATCAAATGCTGTTGCAGTATTTTTCGCCTCCCGGCGTACTGGTGAACGAAAAAGGTGATATTGTTTATATCAGCGGCCGTACGGGGAAATACCTGGAGCCATCAGTGGGTAAAGCAAACATGAATATTTTCGCCATGCTGCGCGAAGGATTACGGGGTGAATTCCCGGCTGCTTTTCGCAAAGCAGTAACAAGTAAGGAAACTGTTGTAATGCGAAATATTAAGGTTGGCACAAACGGGGGTACACAGAATATCAATGTTACTATTAAATGTATTGACAAGCCTGACGCGTTAAATGGAATGGTAATGATCATCTTTATTGATGCAGCTGAAATTACTCATATTAATGCTGAAGTCAAAAAGGGAAAAATCCCATCAAGCAACATTCATGCGGAATTGGAGAAAGAGTTACAGCACACCCGGGCCGAAATGCAGAACACCATGGAAGAAATGCAAACCTCGCAGGAAGAGCTGAAATCGACTAACGAAGAATTACAATCCACCAACGAAGAATTGCAGTCGACCAACGAAGAACTTACGAGTTCCAAGGAGGAAATGCAAAGCCTGAATGAAGAACTGCAAACGGTAAACGCTGAGTTACAGTCGAAAGTAGATGAATTTTCGCGGGTTAACAACGATATGAAAAACCTGCTCAACAGCACTGATATAGCAACGTTGTTCCTGGATAAGGAATTAAATATACGGCGGTATACCAACGAGGCCACAAAAATATTTAAACTTATAAAAAGCGATGTTGGACGGCCTTTTACTGACCAGGTTTCGGAACTTAATTATCCTGAAATGTCTGCCGACGCGCTCGAAGTATTGAGAACACTGGTATTTGCTCAGAAAGAAATTCCAACCAACGATGGCCGGTGGTATTCTATACGCATTATGCCTTACCGCACCTTCGACGATAGGATTGACGGGCTGGTGATCACATTTATCAATATTACCGAGCAAAAAAAATTGGAAATTAAATTGAATGAAGTTGAGGAATCGTATCAGCAACTTGTGAAATCAAAGTCGAAATCATAAAACCTGTTTTGTATCTGATTTTTCAATTTATTCCCTCATTGCTTATTTTTGGATGAGCTTACTTCGGCAGGCTCAGTGTATTACATGAAACGCTGCCCTAAGTTGATGTTTTTCTTGCATAATATCTGCATAAAATAATGATTAACAGTTGATTGTGTTGATGTTTACAGATTCTGAACTATTCTGAATGGAATGAAAAACACTAAACACAAAATTTAAAATGTAAAAGTATCGTAAGCTCCATTACTTAATTATTTTCAATTTATTGTTATGTGTTTTTCATTACTTTTTGGCTTCGGCGTGAGACTTCGGCATGAGTTCAGTCGAACACTCATTCAAATGCTCAGCCGATCGGTTCTGGCAGGTCCAGGTCAGGTAATTAGGGTCAGCTGGGAAATAGCTAAATAGCTGTTTATCTATGCTTTGTCTGTTGTTCACACAATAGCCAATGCAAGGATAACTTACCATTCCATTCATAATCCATGCACATTACCGATTTGATTTTCCCCGTCAGGGGAAAAATATCAATAAAAAAATACAACACCAATCCCGATTCCCCGTCAGGGGATCAACATAATACAATGAATATTAATGTCCTACGGACAATCCCATGTTCCACTATCATTTATCTATTGGTGTTGATTCCCTCCGGGAAAACCCTGAGACAATCGATTTTTGTTTTTCAGCAAGCCCTGATTATTTTCTGTAAAGGCAACATGCGGGCAATGCGCGATAAACCTTATCACTGGCCTTGTATTTCCCGGTATCATGCCCGGATTTGGCAATTGCTTTTTGAATGGTCTCAACAGAGGTCAATACGCTATTGTATTCTACATCCATAATCTTCGTTTTTGCGTTCCAATCGGCAGTTGAAACTCCTTTTACTGATTTCGCTGCTTCTTCAATACGATCCTTGCACATTTCACAGTTTCCTGATACTTTAAACGTTGCTTTTTGAACTGAAGCGGAGGTGATTTTTACAGCCTGAGAATTATTTTTTGTTGGTTTTGCCGATGCAGGCATATCCATACCTGGCATTGAATTTGTTTGTCCGACTTTTGGATTCATCATACTTGGTTTCCCTTCAAGTTGCGCTGAGGCATCCACGCTAAAAGCGCCCTGGCTTACGATTTCTTCTTCATCCATTAATCCGTTTTCAACTACATAACTGTTCCCCAGCATCGGTCCGAGTTCTATTTCACGTATTTTGAAAATGGGTTCATCGCTTTCAGCTTGTTTTACATAAACAACGGAGCGCTTTCCTGTCCATAAAACGGCAGAGCGGGGAATTACTAATTTCCCTTTGTATTGGTTCAGGTTTGCGTTTACGATGCCTGTTGCAAACATTTCGGGTTTTAATTTCCCACCCTGGTTATTCATTTCAATCCGGACTTTAGCCACGCGTGTAACCGGATCGAGCACAGGATCTATAAATGTAATATTCCCGGAATAATCCGTTCCTGGTAATGCCTGAATTGTAAACGTAACTTTTTGCCCCTGCGACAGATATGGAAGATCACTTTCGTAGGCATCAAACATGATCCAGACATGTGAAAGATCAGCAACATCAAACAATACGGAACCTGGTGAAACATAATCGCCGTTGTTGACCCGCCTTGCAGATACAATTCCGCTGGTGTTGGCAAAAACTTCAAAATCTGTTTTCACCTTACCTGAACTTTCAATAGCAGCAATCTGGCTTTCGGAAAGTTTCCATTGGCGAAGCTTATCTTTTGCCGCTTCGTACAGCAAAGGTTGGGTGGTTTTAGTAGTCACAGTTTCGAGTAATTCCTGCTGGGCTGTTACTAATTCAGGAGAATAAATTAACGCCAGGGTCTGGCCTTTGCGCACCACTTCACCTGTAAAGTTTACAAACAATTTCTCGATGCGGCCGGGAAGATAAGAAACCTGGCTTTGCAGCAAACGTTCATCAGCCTGCACTTTACCATACAAACGGATATCTTTCACAGGATTTTGTTTTGAAACAACCGATGTGAGGACATTTGCCAGTTGAGCGGATTCCTTTGTCATTTGAATAGCATCAGGATCAGTGGTTGTGCCACCTTGTGTGAGTGGGATTAAGTCCATGCCGCAAAGGGGGCATTTCCCTGGTGCGTCCATCCGTATCTGTGGATGCATGGAGCAAGTCCAGATGGTGCCTTTAGCTATTTCAGCAGTATGGTTGTGTTTGTCTTCAGTATTTGCTGAAGAATGAAAGAACAGCCAGCCGAGAAAAATCCCACCAATTAATATGAGGCTGAAACTTAGGTATTTATTTGAAAGAATATTTTTCATTTTAAAGATTTGATTTATTGTGAAAATGCCATTAATCGTTTGAGCCATGCAATGGAAATATTAGTATCAGCAATCGCTTCCATTTGCTTGTATTCGTAATCCAGCGTTTGCTGTCGAACCCTTAAAATATCGCTTAAATCAGTTCCCGAAGAGGCAAAGCTTTTTATCATAATATCGAGCGATTTTGATGCTAACAGTTGCTGATTTCTGTATAGTTTTGTTCTGCGTCCGGCATCCTGGTAAAGTTGCATGGCCTGGTAATATTCAGTACTCAATTCATTTTCCGTCGCTTTATAATTTTGTTCGTTCGCTGATTTTAACAAGTCTGCTTCAGTTTGCATGGATTTATATTTTCTGCGGTAAATCGGCAAAGTGGCAGTAACCATCGGCATGATCATATCGAGGCCGTTCATGGAAGAAGCCGACATTTCACTTTTACCGATCACCGAATAATTTACACCTAACCCAACCATAGGATAGCCCATTCGTGTTACCATTTGCTTGCGGGCATTGAGCGATTGCTGCTCAAACTGAAGCATTCCGAGCATAGGATTTTTGCCTAGCGCGCTGTCGGATAATGCCAGTTGAGATAGTGGAAAATTATCGGAAATTAATGTGTCAGGAACTGTAACTATTGCATCCGGCGGCCTGTCCAGGTAACTATTGAACTGAGCAGAAAGTGTACTGAATTGATTTTTTAGTAGTTCCATACTGTTCTGAACCTCATTGATTTCAATCTGAATACGGTACACATCTGTAAGCCCTGAACTGGCGGATGAGGATACCATTGAGTTTGCCGGCATTGGTGATGCCGCCTGGTTTGCGGTTCCTATTACATTACCTGAACTGCTTCCCATAGTATTCATACCGGATGAACCGGAAGTTGCTCCCTGTGAAGGTGCCGGAGTTTGTACTCTTCCGGAAGATGAAGAACCATTTCCGTTGGGAGCAGCTTTGAACCTTACAATAGCTAACCTTTCAATCGTTTGTAAGATTTCAATGTTTTTCTCCGAAATCCGGATATTCTGTTTAATCTTATGCAATTCGTACCACGAGCGTTGAACATCGAAAGTTAGCTGCAATTTAGCATCGCGTAACGATTCGTATTTGGCATTTGCCATCAGGTTCATTTCATCTTTAGCTGATTTCAAAACACCAAACCAGGGGAACATCTGCATCAGCCTGATATCGGCCAACTGATTTCCGCCTGATTGCTCCATCGGACTCAGGAATACTCCTAAGCTTATATCCGGATCAGGTAAACTGCCGACCTGCGGTATTTTTTGCAAGGCAGCTTCATATTCATAAAATCGCTGAAAGACTGTAGGATTTTTTTTGGTGGCAATTTCTAAATAACTGTACAAAGAATCAGCCTGGAGCTGACAGTTGCCCCAATACCAACTACCAAGTGCCAGCATTAGGAATAATGTTTTTTTAAATGCTGAAGTTTTCATCATTTTCCTGCTTATTTAAGTTTTGAATTGCCAATTTGATATGACGGGTTACAGCTCTTTCTCTCCACATTGCCTGAAATAACGGGACAACATATACTGTCATTACCTGGATAACCATTCCGCCAAACATAGGAATTGCCATAGGGATCATAATATCTGAACCTTTACCAGAAGATGAAAGGACAGGTAACAACGCAATAACGGCAACAGCGGTGGTCATCATGGCGGGACGTACACGTTTCATCCCTGCTGTAACAACGGCCTCTCTCACTTCAAGAACTGTAGTTGGATGCCGGTCTTCAAATACCTGGTGAATATAGGTGCCCATAATTACTCCGTCGTTGGTTGCAATGCCAAACAAGGCAATAAACCCAACCCAAACCGCCACACTTAGATTTATCGTGTGCATCTGGAACATATCCCGAAGGTTAATTCCCGCAACGGAGAAATTCATAAACCAGCCCTGGCCGTAGAGCCAAAGCATAATAAAACCGCCCGCAAAGGCTACAAATACTCCTGAAAAATGAATAAGTGAGGCTGTTACAGTACGGAATTGTAAATACAGCAAGAGCAATATCAGCAGCAAACTTACAGGAATTACAATTGCCAGCCGCTTCGTAGCTCTCAGTTGATTTTCGTAGTTGCCTGCGAATTTATAGGATACACCGTCAGCCAATTTCAAAGAACCGGAACTTAATTTCTGTTGCAGGATTTTTTCAGCATCCTGAACTACATCCACTTCCGCTTTACCTTCATTTTTATCGAAAATAACATACCCGTTCAGGAATGTATTTTCGCTTCGTATCATTTGAGCGCCACGTGTATAATCAATATCCGCGATTTCGCTTAACGGAATTTGAACGCCATTGCTGGCTGGGATTAGAATACGTTTAAGATCATCGGGATTATCGCGCAGTTCACGGGCATAACGGACTCTCATCGGAAACCGTTCGCGGCCTTCGACGGAAGAAGACAGCGCCATTCCTCCAACTGCAACCTGAAGCACTTCCTGTATATCGCTGACAGTCATGCCATAACGAGCCATCGCTTCGCGGTTTAGCTTTATTTCGAGGTATGGGGCACCAACAGCACGATCGTAAAACACACTTGATGCTTTAATTGCAGGAACTTCTTTCAATGCCTGTTCAAGTTGCATTCCGGCTTTTTCAATTGCATCCAGGTCGGGGCCATAGACTTTTAAGCCCATTGGAGCACGCATTCCTGTAGAGAGCATTACCAGGCGGGTTTCGATCGGTTGTAGTTTTGGAGCAGAAGTCAGACCGGGTATATTGGTTACTTTAACTATTTCATTCCATATATCATCCGGTTTCCTGATTTCAGGACGCCATTGACGGAAATATTCTCCATTGTTATCAGGAACCAGGCTATCAGCTGAAATGGAACGAAAACCATCTTTATCAAGGTTATATTTTGATCCGTTTTTGAAGATATAATTCCCATCCCTGTCTACCTTAAAACGCATACGCTGACCGTTTTCATCCAGAATGTATTCCGGACGATAGTTAATTGTATTTTCAAACATCTGAACCGGAGCCGGATCCAGCGCTGAATTTACGCGGCCCCATTTACCTACTGCAATCTCAACTTCCGGAATGCTTGAAAGCCTTTTATCAAGGGTTTCGATATATTCAAGGTTCTTTTCGATGCTCGAATGCGGCATACTGGTTGGCATCAGCAGGAAAGAGCCTTCGTTTACTGAAGGCATAAATTCCTTACCGGTTCCGGGAAATGTTTTTGCAGGCCCTTGCCAGGCAACGGTTTGCCGGATATTTTTCCAGCCCGCTTTTTCCGCTCCTGAAGCTACAAAACCGAATATTTTATCGTAACCCTGCCAGGCTAACAAACCGAAAATTAATGTTACTAAAGGAATCATCAGGAACTTGCCCTTGTTTTCCAATGCCCAGCGCATTATATCTTCATAAAAATGCACCATCGACATAAGAAATACCAGGATTACAGCAATTATCCCTGCCACAAAAATGAAGTTGATAAGCGTACTGTTGTGTGGGCCTAAGGGCAGCCATTCAATGGACAAATAGTAAGCCGCAACCAGTACAGTAATCGCAATATTGATATAATTCGGGAATTCTTTCCGGTTTTCAGGCCAGCGGTAATCAAGCAGATTATTTACACCAATTGCAATCAAAGCCAGGGCAGGCCATGTATGCCAGAAGACGATAGCGAGTAATCCGGCTATTATCAGTCCTCCATTCCAGAATTTGCGGATTTTCTTGGTATCAATCCGGATGGAAAAGAAGATATGTGTTAATGTTGGTAACACAACAATTCCCAGGATAAAGGCAGCAATCAGGGCGAATGTTTTTGTAAAAGCCAATGGATGAAACAATTTTCCCTCGGCTGCCTGCATAGCAAAAACAGGGAGGAAGCTGACAATGGTTGTTGCAATGGAAGTAATCACCGCAGCCCGTACTTCAGTTGTTGCCAGGTAAATGACATCCATCAGTTTTTTGCCACGTATGCCTTTGTTTTCAGGCATTTCGAGGTGCCGGAGAATATTCTCGACATCTACAATCCCGATATCGACCATTACACCAATTGCAATGGCAATACCTGATAATGCAACAATATTAGCTTCAATTCCAAAAAGCCGCATAAGGATAAAAGTCATTAAAACTCCAATGGGCAATAATCCAGCTACAATCAAGGATGCCCTGAGGTTCAGTACCAGTATAATTATTACGATTATACTGATAAGGATTTCATGCGAAAGAGCTGATTCCAGTGTTCCGATGGTTTCTTTAATCAATCCTGTACGATCGTAAAAAGGAATAATGGTTACCTTGGAAATAGAGCCATCAGGTAATGTTTTCTGAGGCATTCCGGCTTCAATTTCCTTTATCTTAGCTTTCACATTATTGATCACATCCATTGGATTTGAACCATATCTTGCGACCACAACTGCACCAACCGCCTCGGATCCGGCTTTATCGAGACCACCACGGCGGGTAGCCGGGCCAAAAGCCACATGAGCAACATCCTTAATTCTGACAGGAACATTATTTCGGACGGCAACCACAGATATTTCCAGGTCTTCGAGATTTTTGACATAGCCCAGGCCACGAATAATGTATTCCACATTATTCAATTCCATGGTTTCGGCTCCAATATCGAGGTTGCTTTTGCGAACGGCATTCATCACGTCCATTACAGAAACATTGTAAGCTTTCAAAGCTACGGGATTCAAATCAACCTGGTATTCCTTGATAAAACCTCCCACTGAAGCGACTTCGGAAACTCCTTCGGCGGTAGAAAGGCCATATTTGACGTAAAAATCCTGAATGGTTCTGAGTTCCTGTGGATCCCAGCCACCATTCGGTTTTCCTGTTTTGGGATCACGACCTTCGAGCGTATACCAGAAAATCTGCCCTAAGGCAGTAGCGTCAGGTCCGAGTGTTGGTTGAACTCCGGCTGGTAATGTACCGGCCGGCAGCGAACTGAGTTTTTCGAGAATGCGGGAGCGGCTCCAGTAGAATTCGACATTATCTTTAAAAATGATATAAATAAATGACATCCCGAACATGGAAGTACTTCGCACGGTTTGAACACCTGGAATACCAAGCAAAGCAGTAGTCAACGGGTAAGTTACCTGATCCTGGATGTCTTTGGGCGAACGTCCCATCCATTCGGTAGCGATAATCTGCTGGTTTTCACCAATATCCGGGATGGCATCCACTGAAATCGGATCGCGGGGAAGGAATCCTGAATTCCAGTTAAACGGCATAAAAACAACACCCAATACGATGAAAGTTACCAGGAAGATAAAGGTGATCAGCCGGTTTTCGAGAAAGTATTTGACAAGTCGGTTAAACATGTAGTCAGTATTTGAGATTTATTCACTTACAAATTATTGTAAATCAGGACTCAGAACTGAAAGTCAAACAGCTTGATTTAGTGGCAGTTTCACTTTCAGACGAAGACACTGGAAATTGTTACTTCATATTTAATGAATCCGAATGATGAAGCATTTTAGTGGTATCAACAGTTACCTTTTTTTCGAGAGGCATGCCGCATTTAGGACAGTCGCCTGGTTTATCACTTAGTACTTCAGGATGCATAGGACAAGTATACTCTGTTTTTTCAGCCGATTTTGCTTCCACTGAAGAATTAACTGGTGTTGAATTATTACATGAAATGATTGCAAATGAGCCTTGAAACGCCAGGAATAAGATGAATATGGTCTTTTTCATTTTAGCAGATTTTTAAGAATAGGATTGAAAGGAGATTAATAATGTTCATTAAAAGAACACCAGCCTGAAAAGCGGAATTGTCCTTTTAAACGATTATAGGTTGATTGGGATGAGAAAAAAGGGAAGCAGGAAAAGCAAAAAGCAGGACATATTTCCACTTAAGCAAAATCATTTGCCTGTGAATTTATGAAGCACTACAATACAGGATTTTTCCCTGGAAAAAGGATTTCAGCAACGGAAATTGCCAAGGGATGCCGGCGAATGGCCGGCTTTTTGCGTAAAAATCGTTCGATGATTAGCTAAATCAATATGGGTCGAGCTGTTTAGGCTATCAAATAAATCGATGCAAAAACTAGTGTGTAAAGTGACATAATCTATAAGTGCCTGGGCTGTAACTGAAGAGCCAGACTCAAAGTCATCATTAACTTTAGTAAATTTAAAAACATTATGACATTTATCGCAACTGCCTCCGCAGCAAGCTTTTGGAGTAGTGTAAAAAGAAACAGATTTTTGAACCAGCCCGCAATAATGCCGTGTAACAGGCATACCACCTGTTGCGACCAACAGAAGTACGATAATTACAATATTTCCGGCTTTTTTAAGCATAATGTTCTAAGAAGTTACAAAGTAACATATAATTATACTTATTGTTACATATGTTTCGAAATATTAACAAAGCGTTAACGAACTTTACAACATTAAACCAGGTTATATATTGCTGATTGAATGCAATATATGTCTGTAGTAGCTTTGTTTAGGATACCCAGATACAGGATGACTTAAAGATTCTGATCATAATATTCCGCTAACTTCCTGTAAAGGTGAAGCCTGTCAGGACCGCTGACATTATGTTCATGGTTTGGATACACGAAATAATCAACTTGTTTGCCTTTTTTGATGCATGATTGTATAAACTGAAGGCTGTTCTGCCACACAACCGTATTATCCTGCGCGCCATGAATAACCAATAGTTTGCCCTGAAGTTGGTCCACATAATTCAGGATACTGGCTTTTTTGTATCCTTCAGGATTTTGCTCAGGAGTATCCATATAGCGTTCGCCATACATAATTTCATAATACTTCCAATCGATAACCGGTCCGCCGCAGGTAGCAACTTTAAATACTCCCGGATTGCGCAAATACAAAGTCAGCGTCATAAATCCGCCATAACTCCAGCCATCAATACCAATGCGGGTTGCATCGACATATGGCAAAGATTTCAAATAATTAACGCCCACTATCTGATCCTGGCTTTCAATATCGCCCAGGTGGCGATGAATTATTTGTTCAAAGTCAGCACCACGGTTCGAAGTTCCACGGTTATCCAATGTCCAGACTATATATCCTTTGGTTGCCAGGTAGTTAAAATAAAGAGGGGCTGCGCCAAGCCAGGTATCCGAAATTAACTGTGAATGAGGTCCGCCATAAACATAAACCAGTGTCGGGTATTTTTTTGATGGATCAAATCCTACAGGTAATATTAGCCTGCCGTATAAATCGCTACCGTCATCAGCTTTTAAAGTTACGAGTGAAGTTGCGCCTAGTTTGTAGTCTTTTAGCGGGTTAACATCTTCTGCTATAAGCCTTACCAATGCTGCCTTTTCGTTAATTAACGACGTGCGTGATCCTATTTCAAGGCTGCTCAAACGGTCAATAACCATTTTGCCATCAGGTGAAACCAGCGTGGTATGCGTTCCTTTTTCAGAAGTGTATTTGAACATCTTGCCGGTTTTCAGTTCAACTGAATACAAATGCCTCTGCAACGGACTTTCCTGTGTGGAGGTGTAGAAGATTTTTGTTTCTTTTGGATCAAAACCCTGGTATGCTGTAACTTCCCATGGCCCTTTGGTAACTTGTTTTACCAGGTTTCCTTCAACATCATACAAATAAAGGTGGTTGAACCCATCGCGGCGGCTTTGCCAGATAAATTGGGAAGTATTCGTTTTTAGAAATGACAAACCATTCAATGGTTCAACATATTCTTTATCTGTTTCTTCAAAAAGGGTTTTCACAAAATCGCCGGTCGTAGCATCGTATTTATTCAGCC
>JAURYB010000166.1 GCA_030654075.1 Bacteroidales bacterium
TTTAACGGGTCACATGGAACTCCATGACAAAATAATATCATCCGCCTGTGAGTCAAAATTGGCTGATTTTGTCATGTTCGTTTCATCTGTTTATTTTTAGTTTTTAACGGGTCACATGGAACTCCATGACAAAATAATATCATGCTACTGTGAGTCAAAATTGGCAGATTTTGTCATGTTCATTTCATTGAATTACTATTGGATTTACTGACCTTCCGTTTTTGTTTTCTGTCACCAGTAAATATGCGCCTCCGGGTAAACCAGCAATTGAAATCTGCTTTGAACCGATTACATTCATGCTTTCTTTATTATTCCAAACAATATTTCCTTTGCTATCCACCAGGTTCATCTGATCGATTGACGAAGTTCCTTTTACAGGTTCGATTGTAAATATTCCATTGCTTGGGTTAGGGTAAACGGAATAGGTATCTTCAACAGCCGTATTGTTAAAGTATACATTGATATTTTTGGTAGCTGAACAGCCTTTCGAAGTGGTAATTGTAACACTGGCGATTTTTTTACCGTTAATAGATGACAGTGAGTCAATTATTATGGATGAACTTGTTGATCCGTCAGGCTGCCAACTGTAAGTCATATCACCATCAATAGCAGCATCCAGAAGTATGGAGTTTCCGCTACTTACAATGGTATCGGCTGGCAGGTTAATTAAAGGTAAGCTTTGAATATCCAGATTGATTGTATTATCAGAATCAAAGCAGCCTTCGTACCCATTCACATGCATTTGAAGTCTTGTATTCCCGTTCTGTAAATCAAGGAGGCCTGGTTTATAAACCGGATTTACGAGGTTAATATCATCAAAAGTTCCGTCTCCTTCTGTTTGCCATGTAACGTTGAAATAGTTTTCGGCTGTAGCGGATGTTTCAAAAGCTGAGTTTGCACATACCGAACCGGATCCGGATACACTTGCAGTAGCTTGCGAATGAACAGGTAAATGAATATTATCGATCCATACGGCATCCGAACCTGAGGCTAAATCGCTGTTTTTAGTGTAACGCCATTCAAGCTGGTGAATTCCCGGTTCAACTTTGTAACTATGATAATCCCATTCGGTTATACCACTCCATTCTCCAACTGTTGAACCATCGATTATAAACATCAGTTTATCTCCTGTTTCACTTGAAGTCTTACTCCAAAAACTTACAAAATCGCAACCCGTAACTTCACATGGAAATGACAAGGATGAGTTTTCATTCTCATTAATTTGTCCTGACCGGAGTGAATGTGTTCCGTCAAAATATTCGGTTCCATCATTTTCCCAATCCTGTGTACCGTTATTACTCCATAACAATTTGCTTTTAAAAACAGGCTCAAAATCTTCGTCGGGCGCACAAATAGTTGCGAAATCCATAACCTTGCTTTCCGCACTGCCATACTCATTTACGGGAACAACTTTCCAGAAATATTTCGAATTGTAGTCAAAATTGAATTGAGTCTTAATTTGTGTGGAAGTAAGTTTTTGTCCGTTAACCAGGTTGGTAGGAGGGTTGTCAGTTCCAAGATAAAACAGGTAATAGTCTGGTGTGCCGCCGTCAATGGTTTCCCAGGAGAAGCTATTATTGATAGGTTGCAATTGGCTGTGGTTTACAGGTGTGCAAACGCCCATGCTTCCGGGTTTTTGAATTATATCAATGGTTGCAGTAAATGGCAGGTAATTAAGCGCCGTAATGGTAAGGGTTAGTTCCTTGCCCGAGGCAGGCTGATCCAGGTAAATAATTGCTTTACCATCCGCGATAGATGCTGTTCCTAAAATAGTGCCCTGCCTGCTGATACATGCAAATCCTGCGGTAGAATTACAGCTAAAAGAATAGTAAGTTTTTCCATCGCCAATAATTCCTTTGTGGTTAACAATAAATTCCATTGGCATGGCAGTGCGTACCCTGAGCGAAGGATCGCCAAACAAAATCCAGGTATCAGTGGTTTGGTAGCCAGCCGATCCATATATATCGTTCATGCTCATCATGCCCTTGATGGAAATTGCTCCCATTGTTGAGATTTCTTCCTGTGGATTACTCATTAATGCGGCAATCTTATCCTGTGCCTCCATAGGCGGATAGCTGGTTTGTGATCCGGATGCCATCAGGGCTGCAATAGCGCCTGTTGGCTGATCGTTATTACTCGCACGGAGCCATGCTTCGGCTACGCAATATCTATCCGCGAAGTTCCCGTTTTCGCATGCAGCTGCCCAGATAAGCGGGTATTTACCGCTGTTGCTTAAATTTTCAACAACATCTTTAGTGATTGCTCCTGTTGCCATTGAGCTTGGTGACCCATGTCCGGCATAAAAAACAACTCCTGTTCCCTGGTTTATCTTTTTAATGATATTATCTGTTGACGGATTTCCATCGGCATCTCCTTCGCCTTGCGAACCATCGAAAAACTCGTTGGTCTGGTTGTAGGAAGTAGTTTTCACTTCCTTAAGAAGATTGCGTATGTGCTGGAAATCCGATTCTCCATCGTCGCCAGGACTCAATGTCGATCCAATACCAGTAGCTGTAGTTAGCCAGGCAGCATCTGTTGCCGGATTTTTCTCATACTCTAAGGTTCGTTTTACCTGAATTTCGACATCCTGAACGGACTCAGCCGAAAACCGGCCTACCAGGATATCCGGATAGTGATCATTGCCAGCCAGGTAGGAATAGTAATTATCACTGGCGCCATAAGCATACTGGTAAGTTGGAACTTGTTTTGCGTCACCGACCAGGAGCAGGTAAGCCAGGCTGCCATTGGTGTAATAGTAGTCTTTTACGAAATTGTAGATGGCATCGGCATTTGCAAATTGTTCGGCATTAACAATTTCGGTAGATATGCCAGTTTGTATTCTCCATTCTGCCAAAGGTTCAACAGCATTTTTGAAATTCTCGGGACAGATGATCAGCATGCTTCCGCGTTCCGAAGGCAGTTCGCCTGATTTTAAAGCAGAAGCCTGGTGATTTATACTGGTAATTTTAATTCCTTCAATCGATTTGATTCTGAAATCGTTTTCGTTTAGCAAATTATCTCCATCTTGCCCGGAGTTCACTATATTGAAAGAAATCTGATAGTAAACACGCAATACCCGTGTAACCGGGTTATATTGGAATGGGAATACCTGCAGGGATTGAGCGCGGGCGTTCCTTACCAGGAAAGGTTGTTGAAGTTCGTATAAGTTGCCAGGGAAAAATGCATCTGAAGAATAGGATTCATTTTTGCTGATCAATTGAACACTCAAATCTCTTTTTAAATCTCCGGCTGAAGGAAGGATGTCAATATCAGTATAGTCGATGTATTGGGACGATGCAACAGTTACCTGCATATTTCCATTGGCCGGAAGCTGAAGTGTATACGTTAATTTTTGAAGATCAGGGCTTCCCTTGACAAATAATGAATGTCCTCCTGAAATTTGGGGAAAATTAAATTTTTTACCCTCAACCAAAGCTTCCTGAAAGAAGAAACCTGGAATTTCAAGCGAAATTTCAGTTGAAGTACTGGTATTGCCCGAAGTTGTTATGTGAGGTTCAGCCGGTGATAACGAAGATACTCCGACCCATTTTTGTCCTGTAGCTATTAAAGCTGGCAGGAGAAAACAAAACATAAGCATTACGAGCTTATTGGAGTAGATACGAGTCACTGAGAGAGAGTTTTGTATATATCTATAACTCTTCACATAAAAAGTAATACAATTCAGGCCTTTTGCTGACTATTTTTTGTTTTCTTATGGAAATTAAATTGTGATCCTGTGATCTTCAGGAATCGTATTAAGGAACCCGAAATCAGGAATAATTAATTCCGGATAAAAGTAGATTTGAATAATATCAATATACTATTTGCGAAAATTCCCGCCCTCAACTTTTGTGCAAAGTCAAATAGCGGGAATTTTTAAAAACTGATCTGCAGCTAAATATAAACAGATTGTTATCTGATAATGATGAGTACCTGTGCTACCATTTTAATAGCCATGCAAAAATCAGTGGCGCTACAATGGTGGCATCGCTTTCAACAATAAATTTCGGGGTATCGATAGCCAGTTTTCCCCAGGTGATTTTTTCGTTGGGAACGGCGCCGGAATAGGAACCATATGATGTGGTTGAATCCGAAATCTGGCAGAAATAACTCCAGAACGGAACATCATGCCATTCCAGGTCCTGGTACATCATAGGCACAACACAAATAGGGAAGTCGCCTGAAATACCTCCGCCAATCTGGAAAAATCCTACGCCTTTACCCGAGGAATTAGCCCGGTACCATTCGGTAAGCCACATCATATATTCGATACCGGTTTTCATGGTCGAAGGCTTTAGCTCGCCTTTGATGCAGTAGGAAGCAAATATGTTTCCCATGGTGCTGTCCTCCCAGCCCGGAACGATAATAGGCAGGTTTTTTTCTGCTGCAGCCAGCATCCACGAATGTTTCGGATCTATTTCGTAATCGTTTTCCATCACACGGCTTAGCAGGAGTTTGTACATGTATTCGTGGGGTAAAAAGCGTTCGCCTTTGGCTTCGGCATCTTTCCATATTTTCACAATGTGGTGCTGTATTTTACGGAAAGCTTCTTCCTCAGGGATACAGGTATCGGTAACGCGGTTCAGCCCTTTTTCGAGGAGTTCGTTTTCCTGTTCGGGAGTGAGGTCGCGGTAATTGGGAACGCGGCGGTAGTGGGAGTGAGCCACCAGGTTCATTATATCTTCTTCGAGGTTGGCGCCTGTGCAGCTGATAATCTGCACTTTATCCTGCCGTATCATTTCGGCTAACGAAATTCCAAGCTCGGCGGTGCTCATGGCTCCACCCATGGAAATCAGCATTTTACCGCCTTCGAGCAGGTGTGTTTCGTATGCTTTGGCTGCATCAACCAGTGCCGCCGAATTGAAATGCCTGTAATGGTGTTCAATAAACTGGGATATAGGACCTCTGTTCATAGGTTTAGTTTTTTGCAAAGGTAGAAAAACGGGAGTAGAATCATGTAATCCGGATTATATTTTGAAAATTCGGTGCTCTTGCAGATGATCAGGAAGATTCATAGCAATAGAAGATGCAACAAACGTATAGCTGGAAACAGTCGGTCGGATCCGAAGTTCAGAATGCAGTTTGTTATTTTAAAAGCTGGTGACATTCCTGATTATTTAAGTGAATATGTTGTCGGATCAGATTTAATTGCAGGATGCCCGGTAAAAGGCAAGATTGTTTAGTAAGTAAATTTTACACTATATGTATTAAAATGTAAAAATAGTAAGAAAAAATCGCAGGTGTTTTCTAGTGGCATAGTAGTAAATAGTAGATATTCAGATGATTGTAATTTGGCTGTTAATTAATTGTTAACACAGGCATTTATTTTTATTTGTGAGTTGTATTGCTTTTTTATAAATTTACATTACCTGAAAAACTGCTTTGCATTTCGTGCTTACTCCACGTTGAAACTTGTAAAATATTTTAATCCATTTTGCTGATTAGTTTAGCCGGATTGTTTGGCTGTAAAAAACGTATTCATCCAGCAAAAGGATCTGAAGGATAATCACCTGACTTACTTTTTGGTAATATTTTATTTTTTACACAGTTATCCTTCATTACCGGGGTAACCAGAGACTTTTCAAATTGCAACAGCAAACGCTTGATTTATTGCCGTTGCATTGATACCTGAAATGAAACATACTAGTGCAACAACCCATACTATGAAGATACTCATCGCTGAAGATAATCTGATGAACCAGCTACTCATGAAAATCTACATGAACCAACTGGGTTGGACGTACGTTATCGTGGAAAATGGTTTACTGGCGGTGGAATCATGCAAAACCGGTGATTTCGATTTCATTTTAATGGATATTAAAATGCCGGCACTTGATGGAATAGAGGCTACCAAACTTATCAGAACTTTTAATACAAAAATACCGATCATAGCTGTTACGGCCCACTCTGAATTTCATACCCGATTGGAATGTATTAATGCGGGCATGAACGAATTTATTGAAAAACCTTTTACCTGTGAACAAATCGAAAGTGCTATTGGCAGGTTATCAGCAATTAACAATTAACTAAAGTGTTTGTTTCCAGACTTTCTGCTTACCGAGACTGTTTTACCTGGTATTGGGATGGCTAACCTAAAATTCAGGCAAAAGCAGAGACGGATGACACTGCCATCCGCACTTTTCCTAATTTGGGGTGTAACTAAGCTAACTGAAAACCTGAGTAACTTAACAAATGCAGCTGCAAAATTTATGAAAGAAAAAAATAGCCTTACTTGGTATTTTTATGGAGCTATAACTTTTATTGAACAGCTGTCCATGCAATTGAGTAGCTAATTTTTTGCCATTAGAATGTCCTGAATTCGGGAGTTAATGAATTATCGGGATTTTTTTTTAGTACCTTTGTAAGTATGATTTAACAGTTAAAACTGGTTGGCTTTGAATTTTAAAATTTCAGGGCGTTTAACCTTCTGAAACCGTCAGGGTTTTTTCTTTACACTGATATAAATCCCCAATAAACTTAGTATTTCAAGGATAAAAGTCAGTCAGATGCTTTTGTATTTATCCCTCGTAGGAATTTTTCTTTCAGTACTGCTTCTGTATTTTAATGCAAGAAGAAATGCTTCTACCGTTTACCTGGGTATTTTCTTTTTGCTTGTCAGCCTTTATGGCATCAATCAGTATATACTGCTGGAATCAGGATCAGTATTCCTGATCAGTATTTTAGCAACTAATATCACCTTTCTTCACTATCTGATAGGCCCTATGCTATATTGGTATATACGCAGCGTTTTAACTGACAGTTCCAAACTAAAAATAAGAGACCTGTTCCATCTCCTACCCATGCTGGTATATTTGATTGCAGCACTCCCATATATGTTTTCGTCCTATTCATTCAAAGTAGAAATTGCGAAAGCAATAGTAGAGGATCTCGGAGTTTTATCCCGATACAATTTCACCTTTTTGTCCGAAATTTTTTCCAATACTATCATCTATCTAAGCCGTCCGGTTTTAATCCTGGCCTATACCCTGGGATCGATAATTCTGTACATAAAATATGTAATATTCCGGAAAGGCCTGATGGTTTTCCCGAAGCAGAGTTTTATGACTAAATGGCTCTCCGCACTACTGGTATTTCAGCTTATGCTGATTATCAGCTATCTGATTTCGCTGTTTTTAACCTTTGTAAATTCCTCGGATGTACTGTTTACTGTAAATTATTTACAGATCTTATCAGCCGTAGGATTAATCGGATTGTTAATTTCACCATTCTTCTTTCCAGGGATTTTGTATGGAATGCCTCGTTTACCTGCTAATGCAATATTGCTTCCCGAAGCAGAAGAAACGGATCCATTACAGTTCAGGGAGAAAAAAACCATACATTATTTCGAATCGGAATACATCCAGACCATAGAACAAAAAGCAGATTCCTGCATGCTTGAACTACAACCTTTTCTTCAGCCGGATTTAAATATGGCCCAATTTGCTTACACAATACAGATACCCGTACATCATCTTGCGTATTATTTCAGGGAGGTAAAAAAACAATCGTTCAGCGATTACCGGAATAAATGGCGGATAGAAAATGCAAAAAAACTTATCAGCGAGGGGAAGGCTTCCGGAATCACGCTTGAAGCAATTGGGCTGCAGTCGGGCTTTACTACGCGAAACACGTTTTTAACAGCTTTTAAACGAGCTGAAGGGATCTCGCCCAATACTTTTTTAATGCAAATCTCCAAATAACACATCTCGGTTTTCATATACTTGCATCGATTTTCGAAAATGGATGCAACGCCGGTTCCCATTTTCTTTTTATTAGCTGTTACTTACCCGATCTTTACATTCGTAATGCCAGATCATGGTTTTTCCATCCTTAGAGACTAACCGGAAAATCGTTAACCAAACTTTTAATCAAGCTCTCAATTGGTAAACGGGGCAAAAGGCAAGCAGGTGAAATAAAGCACGTTTCTCCTGCAAAAAAAATCAATATTAACCTTATTTGCCCTATGAGCACACAAAAAAAACCAGGTTTTGCGTTTTCAGTCTTTACAGGCATCTGCATAATAGTATGCATGACAACCTGCATCAACATGAATACTGAAAACGATCTCAACCGGCAATTTTCGGCATGCAGGGGAAAGGCGGGTTTGTATATGGCTACCGATCCGTGCGGGACTCTGCATACTTTGGATTCCATTGTAAAAATCATTCCTCTTACCTCACTTGCCGATTCTCAGATAGTTGCCTACCATGAGATGAAGTCACAAGCCTTTCTGAAGCTGGGCATGAAAGACTCAGCGTACAGTGTAATGCAACAGGTTTATGAAGGAAATACTGTAAGCAGAAATACTTCTGTTAAAATACACGCAGGCCTTTGGCTGGCAAGGAATTACGCTGCCAGCGGGAAACAGTCGCAAGCCCAGACTTATTTGGATGAATCATTGACAATTATGGAAAACGAATCCATCAGATACGAAAAATCCGAATATACAAGCGAATCCCTGAATGCCAGATTATATCAGATTAACAACCCTTTCCGTAACAATTCAGCCATCCTTGGCATTGTATTCATTTCAGCCCTGGTTCTTGTAGTATTGCTTTTCAGGATTTACAAACTTTACCAGCAGCGTGATGAAGACTACAATTTATTATTTGAGAAATACAGGAACGAAACACTCCCTAAAACAGTGCCTGCTATGAATATTAATACCGGGAAAAATCCGGTTCCTGAAATGGTCAGCGAAGATACCGACATCCTATACCCGCAACTGATCGAATATTTTGAAACAGGCAAACCCTATTTGCGTAGCAATTTGCGATTCGATGATATAGCCAATGAGTTAAGGATCAGCCGAAAAATACTTTCTCACCTGATACAGAAACATACAGGAATGAATTTCAATTCCTTTGTAAACAGCTACCGCACCAAAGAAGCCATCAGGCTCCTGGCTGAGCCTAAACTGAAACAATACAAAATTGAAGCTATTGCCCACAAGGCAGGCTTTGGATCAAAAGCTAGCTTCTACCTGGCTTTCAACCAGATTACAGGTTCCATTCCTTCGGAACACAGGTAAAATAATTCATCTGGTTTTCGAGAGTCTTTTCTTGCTGTCACTTTAAACCGATTTTCTGTGTTTTTGTATTTAATTGATTCCTATTAATGCAATTGTAACTAATCAGTTCAATTAAAGTATTGACAAACAAATATCTGCCACAGATTTCACAAATTTCACAGATAAATTTGTATTATTTAGCTCAAATTAAATTAAAAAAACTGCTGTAAGCAGATAAAAATCCGTGTAATCTGCGTAATGGTTCGGCTGGCTCACCATAAATCTGTGGCTAAAATAGCTTTTAAGTAGACTGATTAGTTACATGCAATTTTACCTTGTTCGTTTTATCTGGTTTTATTGTCTGAACCACCTGGTATAGAAATATTTATGATCAAAGAAATGAAATTCAAAACTGATGTTAGTTTTCGGATTCGATAGATTATTGGTTAGACTCAGACAGATCGGCTCTTCATAAATTATTATGAATATGGAGATGTATACAGATTACCAGGCCTTATTAAAGAGCATGAAATACATTTTAATGATTTGGTGCCAAATGCATAAATTGATCATATTTTCTTACATGCGGATTGTTTTTGGCATTTTTTTAAAGCCATCCTGGAACGGATATACCTCATTCATGATAA
The DNA here is from genome assembly GCA_030654075.1 of Bacteroidales bacterium. Taxonomy (GTDB): domain Bacteria; phylum Bacteroidota; class Bacteroidia; order Bacteroidales; family UBA4417; genus UBA4417. The sequence goes on from JAURYB010000166.1 coordinate 9,658, forward strand.
AGTAGTAATAATTATTTACTACTCAAGCAGTGGAGCTGAGGATTTATCCATTCGTATTTGCTTAAGAAAAATGAAAGAAAGGATATGGTTTGTTAACAAGGGAAACGCTTGCTGATGTTAAAAGGCATTTGGATTTCCCTGCACTGAGATACTTTAATTGTGCTAAGGCAAATTTAATTGGTTGTAATTGGTTTAATATCAGCACCAAATAAAAATATAAATTTAAAATAAGACTGTATGGGTATTGTGGGAAACACAAATCAGATATGCTATATTGCTTTTGTTTTCAACTATCAGGCAATGCACAAAATGTAAAAGTGCCAGGCGGACATTAAATAGGGAACCAGGGTTTTAAAAAAAAATTGTTATTGTTTTTTTTTATAAATAAATTTGCTAGTAATGCTGGCATAATAAAAATATCAGTATAGTTCGAATGAATCTTCAGCCTACGATACTTATTGTTGATGATAACCAGGAAAACCTGGTCTATCTGAAATATGTCACAATTAAATTAAATGTTAAAATTATTCAGGCGCTTTCAGGCTATGAAGCGCTAGAGAAAACTAAAGGAATAGGGATAGCGCTTGCAATAATTGATGTACAGATGCCCGTTATGAGCGGATATGAACTGGCATTAAAGTTGAATGAAGACCGATTGGAGGATAAAGTTCCGGTTATATTTCTTACTGCCAGCCATGTGAATGAATTGGAGGAATTCAAAGGGTATAGTTATGGAGCAGTAGATTATATTTTTAAACCTGTTACCAGCCACATACTTTTAAGCAAGATTACCGTGTTCCTTAATCTTTATGAGCAGAAACTGACAATCTTACGGAATTCGGAGTTGCTAAAAGAAATCGCCGAAGAATTGTCCAGGACCAATGACGCTCTTCAGAAAAGAGAAGAAAAGTTACAGCAGGAGCAGTTATTTACAAAAGCGCTTTTGGATAGCATCCCAGGTATATTTTATCTCTACTCCTACCCGGAACTCAGGATGGTTACCTGGAATAAGCAGCATGAAACGCTTTTTGGATATGATACTTCAGAGATGAAAGGCCGGCATGTCCTGGAATGGCATCAACCGGAATCCAGGGACGCTGTTATCAAATCACTGGAAAATTTCGTGGAATCGGGACAGGCTACAGTAGAAGCCATGCTTTTAGCAAAAGATGGCCATTCCATTCCGTTCCTGTTAACAGCTGTGAAATTCGAAAGTAATGGTCAGGATTTCCTGATTGGAATAGGTACCGATGTTACCAAACGCAAACAAGCCGAGGAAGCATTATTAGAAAGTGAAGCAACGCTGACCAAAGCACAGCAAATCGCTCATCTTGGCAATTGGGAATTGGATAGTATAACTCAGACAATGCATTGGTCGGACGAAACCTACAGGATATTCGGGTATGAACCCCATACCGTAAGGCCATCAATGGAATTGTTCTTTAGCAGTATGCATACGGACGATACGCCTTTCATGCAAAGAGCTATTTCAGATGCATGGAATTCGGGAACTCCATTCAGCCGGGATCAACGACTGGTGTTGCCTGGTGGTGAAATTCGTTTCGTTCATGAACAGGCCGAAATTATGTTTGATCATGCCGGCAAACCTCAAAAGTGGGTAGGTACTATTCAGGATATTACTGAAAGGAAACGGATTGAAGAAGAATTAAAGAGCTCGCTTGAACAGCTAAAGCAATTGTCGCAATATATTGAGACGGTCAGGGAAAATGAACGAATCGCTATTTCCCGCGAATTACACGATGACCTGGGGCAGGCGCTTACAGCCGTCAAAATAGATCTTGGGATAATCAAACATAAAATTTTGGATGAGGAAGTGGTTTTGAAAATCAATAAAGTAACAGCTTTAGTAGGTGATACCATAAAAACGGTCCAACGTCTTACATCCCAGCTACGACCTGAAATTATTGATGACCTTGGTCTTGAAGCCGCCATTGAATGGTACACTAATGAATTTTCAGAAAGAACCGCCATTGAAATTTCACTGGATATGGATACGGTCAATAGCATCTCCTCTGTTGATTCACTCATCATTTTCAGAATTTTGCAGGAATCACTTACCAATATAGCCAGGCATTCAAAAGCAACAAAAGTCGATATAAAACTAAGCATAAAAGAGGATTCTATTGGCTTAAGGATTTCGGATAACGGGATTGGCATTACCGAAGAGCAACGGAATTCCAGACATGCGTTTGGACTTATAAGCATGAAAGAACGGGCTGCCTCATTAGGCGGAACATTTGATATCAGTAGCGAAAATGGCAATGGAACAATAATCAGGCTTTTAATACCGGTAAAACACATGATTTTATGAAGATACTGATTTGTGATGATCATAAGATTGTTCGGGATGGTCTGTGCCAGATACTCAGGCAATTGCCTGATGTTTCGTTAATTGCGGAAGCAGGATCAGGGGAAGAATTGCTTGATAAATTGAAATGTGATTATTTCAATATTATCCTGCTTGATATTTCACTTCCCGATAAGAATGGGCTTGCGGTTCTCCAGACGATTAAAGTAAAATGGCCGTCAACAAATGTTCTGATGTTAAGTATGCATCCCCAGGAACAGTATGCAAAACGCTCCCTGATGTTTGGAGCTTCCGGTTATCTGACAAAGGATACCGCATCAGATGAATTACTTCTAGCCGTACAAAAGGTTTCGCAAGGCGGGAAATATATTTCTCAATCGCTGGCCGAAAACCTGGCTGTACATCTGGCCAAGGATGATAAGCAACAGGACCATGAAATCCTTTCAGGACGTGAGTTTGAAATTATGATTAAACTTGCCAATGGAAGGTCGTTGCAGGAAATAGCAAATGAGCTTTTTATATCCAGCAAAACGGTAAGCACCTACCGCAGCCGTATTATGGAGAAAATGGAATTCCATAAAAATACAGAGCTTACCAGGTATTGTATCGAGAAAAAGCTGATTTAAACCAATGGTTCGGCTGGACGACAAAAAACCAGAGTAGCGATTAACCAAACTAAAATATAAGGATTCAAAGAACTTGTTATCGCGCTCGCGGTTACCATCTGTTATAGTGCTTTTGGGTGGCACTTCTGAGAGTCCAAAATGACCTAGTTTACCAGCACAACCAATCATGCCTTCCACTATCTCGGTAACTGAGTCGCAACGGCTGTAAATACCAAACATTATACTTGCAAAATGCGTCCATGTATCAAACTTTTTGTAGTATCTATCTGATTTATGTTTCTTTACTAATCCACTGAAATTGTTTTTGTTAACTAAGGCTAAAACTTGTGTCAAGATCGGTTAAGCGACTAAATTTTTATTCTTACTTTCGCTCATGTTGTATAAATTGGAAGTTTACACAGTAAAGATACAAGTTGGTCAGCCTCGGTTGACCGACTTGTTTACTTATAAGTTTTATCGGTTACTAATGATAACGAAACTAAAAACGAATCCTTTTATGTCCTTAAGGTGGCATTGCGCACTGAAGGTTCCGTTATACTTGATTTACCTCCCGCATATACCGGCGACACCATACATTGTTATCTAAGCGTTATGGATGCTTCAATGGCAGTTACAGGGGATGCTGAACACGGAATTTCCAATAGTTGCTCTGCAGGAAATATAATATTAGATTGGCCAAAGGCTGGCTCTTATTGCAAAATCCCGGCTCTTTTTTAGGCTAACCCGGTTATTTCTGTTCCGAAACAGATACCTGATTTTTTAAATCGCGCGGCGAAATTGCTGCTCTGGCGCTTACAGCACGTTTCATCGAATTCACTGATCCAAAACCACAATGATCCGCTAAATACTGACTCGTACATTCCGGATTTTCAAGCATCAATTTTTTCAATTCCTCAATCCTGTAATCATTTACAAAAGAGCAGAAGTTCTGATTGTATTGCTGGTTAATAAAGGCTGAAAGGTAAGTGCGGTTGGTGCCGAGTTTTTTTACAATGTCAACGATATTAAGATCGCTGTTGAGATATATCTTATTAACGGCAAATTCCTCCAGGATCTGGGCCTGTAGTTTTTCCCATTCCTTTACAGTTGTTTTCATTGGCAGGTACTCTTTTTTAGTGATGCCAGCAGGTTCAAAGTAGGGGTTCAGCGTTTTCTGCAGAAGGCCTGAATGTCCAATAATATAAAGCATTACCGTAAGAAGCGTCCACCCGGTATAAATAAAATAATCCTTCGGCAATAAAAATTCACGGCCAATAAGCCTGATAACAAGGGAAAATGCACCCATGGCCAGGATAGAGTAAATTAACATTTTTGCATTTTTCTGTTTTGCATCCCGGATGTCGGAATAAAACTGTTCCGCTTTATGGCTGTATTTCTTTATAAGCCAGTAATTGCCTGCCAGGGAAAGAAGTATGGACCCGGCAAAAGTTATCCTGATTATTTTACGCATAACTATCAGAAACCGGATGGACCCGCCTGAAAATTCCCCTTTTGGATTATACAACCATTCTTTATAATCAGCCACAGGTGTAAGAAACACGGTTAAGCCGTATATGAGGCTAACAATAACGGGAATGACCAGATAACGGCTGTGGGTTTTAAATGAGAATTTCGCATCCACCGTGAGCAAACGAAAATAAATATGATACAGCGGAAAAACAGATAAACCCATTATTTGCAATGGGATATCGAAATAAAAATACATATCAGGCAATGGGGCGAAATAAAAGAAATGCGCTGTAAAAATGATGGCTGCAAGGAACATGAATTTCGACAGAAATAATCGCGGCGCACCATATTTCTTTTTATCCCCCATAAGGGTAACTGCCCAGAAAAGGCTGACAAAAACGGGAGCAAGAAGGAATATTGTTCTGATCATGAGTAAAGAATCAGTTGGCTAATTACGAAACCTGTAATGTTTATTTACAATTGCCAATTTGTTGATTCACTGGTTGCAGTGCTTGGCTCTTTCATTCAAAATTAATTGAAAACTGCGAAAATCCAGTTCAATATATACAACTTCGCATAGTTTACCATGCCACATGCCTGGGATTTAAGTGCCAAAGCGTAAGATGAAAATGCTAATATGCACAATATCAACTGTTTATTCTTGCGACGGTAATAATCGGGCTGCCTGGATATAAAAATATCTCTTTCTTAAGGCTGTATGATAATCTTACTGATAGATAGAAGAATTGTACGTTTTGGATACAGAAATGTACGTTTTGGACATGTAAAATAAATATCCGCATCTACTTTTACAGTAATTCCAAATATGTTTTTAAAGATTGAAGCGCGATACCAAAAAATAATAAAAAGTTTATGCACAGCTGTTTTAAAAAAATTAAGTCTAAGCCAGGCCCGAAGAAAAAACACAGGTCTGCAATTACCGGATTTTTATTTGCTATCAGCCAGATCACTACTTTTTGTTTACTCAATAGCAGAATGGCGGATTTTTTCCAGGAATCAGGCGAGATACCTAAAATTAACCAGGAAAGTATCCGTAAAAACATGACCTCACTTGAAGTTTTAACCTGTAGTTCATGCTTTAAGCCAATTGTCAGGTTACTGTAATTTTCACTTCCTTGTAGGATTTATCCTACACGAGAATCAGTCTTTTCCCTACAGACAAAACGAATTTTATAGTTTTTATTTGTAGGGCAAAAAATACCTTTTAAATGAGAGTACTAATAGCAGATGATTCAGATTTGATTCTTAAGCGGTTGACAGAAATGCTTACCATCCCTCAACAGGTTGAGATAGTCGGTTCATTTACCAACGGTATTGAAACGCTGGCAGGCTTACGCACCCTGAAACCCGACCTGGCAATAGTTTGTATTAAAATGCCCGGGTTAAGCGGCATCGAAGTATTGACTGAGATCAGGAAAGAGAATTCAGAACTGGTTTTCATCATCCTTACTTTATTTTCATCAGAGTTCTACCGCGAAATGGCCATGCAGGCCGGTGCCGATTATTTCTTCAGCAAACCGGATGATTTCAAAAAAGTGGCCCGCGTAATGGTGGAAATGATAATGAAGGAAGGAAAATGAAAAAATTGTAAAATCACATGCACCTGATTTCCTGTAAGTAACCATCATATAAAGTTACTAAAAAGGCAGGATTCAGGAGGCAGAAAAAAACATACAAAAACACATCAAACCATAAGCAATTCAGGTACAGTTCATCAAAATAATATATTAATTCTATGCAACCTACAGATCCGTCTTTAGCTCCCTTCAGTTGCCGGTATTCGCCGCAGTTGCCCGAATTATTGATGAAACTCGATTGCAGCATCGCTCTTACTACCTACCAGGCAGGGAAACTGGTACTTATCAGCCCGGCCGACGAAAACAGGTTTACCATGCTTCCCCGTTCGTTTAACAAACCCATGGGATTCGAAGTCAGCGGCAACCGCATGATACTGGCAACCCGGGATGAAGTTCTTGTTTTCGAAAACTCCGAAGACCTGGCCGTTCATTATCCGAATAAACCCAATACTTACGACAGCCTTTGGTTGCCGCGGATCACATTTCATACCGGCCAGGTGGATATACACGATATAGCCATCGGCAAGGATGTTATCTGGGCCGTTAATACCTCTTTTTCGTGCCTTTGCCAGGTTAACGGCAGTTATAATTTTATACCGGTCTGGAAACCGCCGTTTATCACCGAACTGGTTTCGGAGGACCGCTGCCACCTCAATGGCCTGGTAATGATGGATGGAATGCCTAAATATGTCACCATGCTTGGAAACACAAACACGTTCCAGGGCTGGAGAAACAATATAACACAGGGCGGAATTTTAATGGATGTTACAACCAACGAAATCATTCTCGAAAACCTGCCCATGCCTCATTCGCCAACAATGTATAAAGGCGAATTGTATTTGCTGTTGTCGGCAACAGGCGAAATAGTGAAAGTAAATATTCCCGGTAAATCGTACGAAGTAATACGCCGGCTTGATGGCTTTTGCCGCGGTATGGATATTTTCGGCGACTATATGTTTGTGGGAATGAGCAAGCTGCGCAAAAACTCCTCTACGTTTGCCAAACTTTCGTTTGCCGAAAAAGCAAACAGCTCCGGTATAAAAATCATCCATCTTCCTACGGGTGCATTCGTTGGAGAACTGACGTATGAGACGACCGTGGACGAAATTTACGGGCTCAAAATACTTGCCGGCACCACCCGCCCCAATGTTTTAAACACGATAAATCCAATACACAAATATGCCCTGGCAATTCCGGGCGATACATTCTGGGCAAACCCTGATACTAACGAAACTAAATAATACAGTACAAATACTCCCTTCTACCATGAGGAAACAAAAACTACTCTTCAACGAATTGTTAAGGCGATTCAACAAGTACACCGGCAAATTAGTCCGCTTTATGGCTGAAGGCAAAAATCTGCGTAAACAGGATATTTTGCAGCGACGGCTTCAAAAAATGCACGCTTTATTACTCAGCCTGCAAAAAGCGATCCGCCTGGCGGCTTCGGCAGCGGCAGTGGCAGGAGCCCTGGTGCTGTTCAGCCCGCAAACCGCCGGCGCTCAAACGTTTGCACTCCAATCCGGTGCACTAAACCCGCTTAACAGTGTTTACCTCTATGAAACTGCACCTGCTTTTACTGATATTGACGGTGACGGCGATATGGATGTTTTTATCGGAAGCAGCTGGGGAGAAATTTCATATTACCAAAATACAGGCAATACTGTTTCCCCGGTTTTTACAGAGCAAACAGGTTACTCCAACCCTTTTGACGGAATAGACATCGGTTCTGACTGCACTCCCGCATTTGCTGATATTGACGATGACGGCGATATGGATGCTGTATTAGGGGATAGAAGAGGAAGAATGTTATATTATAAAAATACGGGAAGCAGTCTTGCACCCGTATTCGAATTACAAACAGGAGCCGATGACCCGTTTGGCGGGATAGACCTGGGTTGGAACAGCGCTCCTTGTTTTGTTGATATAGATGGCGATGGTGACATGGATTGTTTTTCAGGAGAAGATTATGGGGGCTTCCTCTTTTTAAAAAATACAGGAACTCCATCCGCACCCATATTTACAGAGCAAACAGGGGAAGCAAATCCTTTGAACGGCATAGACTTATATGAGCTTAGCAAGCCCGCATTTGCAGATCTGGATGGCGATGGTGATATGGATCTTATTACCGGAGAAGTTCCCTATGACTCTTACACTGACCATATCAGGTATTTTAAAAATACGGGAACTGCCTTTGCTGCCGTATTTACAGAGGAAGCAGGGACTTTAAATCCATTCAATGGTGTTCTCTTACAGTCTCCCACTCCCGCATTTGTGGATATTGACAACGATGCTGATCAGGATTTGTTTTTTGGAGATTATTATGGTGGAATTTCTTATTATAAAAACACTACGGACCTTGATTTATCTGATAACCCTGCTATCAGTTCATTTACCCCAATAAGTGCTGTAACCGGACAGACAGTAACTATAACCGGAACAAACTTTACCGGTGCTACAGCAGTTAGTTTTGGCGGAACAGCGGCTGCTTCATTTTCGGTAGTTAGCGAAACCAGCATTACAGCCGTTGTGGCAGGCGGGACAACAGGAACCGTTTCCGTGACAAATCCGGGAGGTACAGCTACTTCGACCGAGACTTTTGCATTCCTTATAGTTCCTCCCGGCAATGCACTGGCATTGGACGGATATGAAGATTTTGTAAATGTCGGTAATGCTGGTTCGGTTCAGAGTTACACCGGCACCATTGAGGCCTGGATAAAAACTTCAGACGCTGGTGCCGGTTTCAGGGGCATCGTTGTGAAACAATGGGCCTATGCAATGTTCCTTAAAGATAATGTACTGATTGCCTTTTCCTGGGATGGTTCTGAAGGGGTTTCTACCGGCATCAATCTGGCAGATAACAGGTGGCACCATGTTGCCTTCTGTTTTGATCACGGTGTAGCTGATGGTTCGTTTGTTTATATCGATGGGGCATTAACAAATACGACTACCCACAATATAAATGGTCAGGGAACAGGCCTGGCCATTGGTAATGGTTCTACAAACAACGGCGACGGGCAAAATTTCCAGGGCTCTATTGATGAAGTCCGTGTTTGGAACACTGTCAGAACCCAGTCGGAAATACAATCCGCTCTTTACACAGAATTAGCCGGAAATGAAACTGGCCTGGTGGCTTACTTTAACTGTAATCAGGGCGTTGCCGGTGGCGACAATACGGAAATCACTACTTTAAATGACCTTTCAAGTGAAGGAAACAACGGCGATTTAAACTATTTCGATCAAACAGGAACCACTTCCAATTTTGTGGAGAGTTATGCCCTGGCCGTTCCGGTGCCTGCAGCTGCAACAAATAACACCCGGACAGATTTTACCGCCAACTGGGCGGCTCCCGTAACCGGTGCGGTTAGCCGTTACCTGCTGGATGTTTCCACCTCTTCAACATTCGATTCTTTTATTGTCGGATATGAAAATTTGGATTGTGGCACCAGCCTGTCGAAGGCGGTAAGCGGACTGACTCTCAACACTACCTATTATTACCGGGTAAGAGCAGATAAGGCAAGTGTTACAGGCAGCGGGGGATATTACCGTACGCCGATAACGGTAATCACTTCCTGCACGAATCCTACCAGCGGAGGTACCATTGCCGCTAATCAGACCATCTGTTCGGGCACAATTCCTGCTGCTTTTACCAGTATCGCTGATCCTTCGGGTTATGCCGGTACTTTGGAGTATAAATGGCAGAGTTCGACTGATGGTATCAGTTTTTCGAACTTAGCTACAGGAACGTATACTGCAATAACGTACAGTCCGGGTTCGCTCACAGCAACCACCTGGTACAAACGACTGGTGCGGGTAAGCTGCATGGCTGACTGGACAGGAGCAGTGGCTTCGAATGTGGTGCAAATTATAGTGAAACCAATACCAGCTAATCAAACGGTGTCGCCAGCTACACAAAGTATATGCTCCGGCGCTTCAGCAACAATTTCAATCGGTTCCTCTCAAACAAATACCAATTATTACCTGAGAGATAATTCAGATAACACGGTGATTGATGGCCCTAAAGCAGGTACAGGATCATCAGTCAGTTTCAATACAGGAGCTTTAACTACAGGTAAAGCATATAATGTATCAGCCATATTTCCAAAAGGAGCACTGGCTTTTACCGGCAATGCTGGTCTTAAAAAAGTAAGCCTTGGAAGCACTCTCTGGACGAATAATTTTCAGGGCACAAATCAGGCAACTGTTGAAGCCTGGGTTTATAAAACGGCATCCGGTTCACTACACTCCATTATTGGTAATTATGAAGGAAGCTATCCGTTTTTGCTTAGGATTGATAGTGACAAAATCACTTTTTGGGTAAATAGCACCTCTCGGGTTAGTGGAACTACAACGCTTGCGATTAACACATGGTATCATGTGGCCGGCACCTATGATGGAACAAATTTAAAAGTATATGTTAATGGTGTTTTAGATGGCACTCTGGCATATAGCGGAAATTTTATTTCAAGTGCAACTGAATTGAAAATTGGTGGTGGACTTAGTAATAACAGCGAATATTTTTCAGGTTCAATTTCTGATGTCCGTTTATGGAATGTTGCCAGAACTGCAGCAGAAATCAGTGCAAGTTATAAACTTGAATTAAGTGGAAATGAACCAGGATTGGTTGCATTATATAAAATGGGTGAAGGAGTTGGCAGTACACTGGGAAATTCAGCAAGCGGTAACCTTTATCCCGGAACACTTGTTAATTCACCTGCCTGGGTTACAGGTCCTCCAACTACTACTGCAACTTGTGCAATACAAATGACAAATGTACCAACAGTAACAGTAAAACCAAACAATACAGCAGGTGCAGCATCATCTAATCCCACATTATGTATTAGTACAGCTTTACCAGCAATTACACATACAACAACAGGAGCAACAGGAATTGGATCAGCGACAGGACTTCCGGCAGGAGTAACTGCAGCATTTGCATCCAATACCATCACCATCAGTGGAACGCCAACAGCATCCGGAACATTTAACTACAGCATTCCATTAACCGGAGGCTGTGGAAGTGTAAATGCCACAGGAACAATCATTGTAAATACTTTGCCGGTACCGGTAATCACGGGTCCGGCAAGTGCCTGTGCTGCTTCAACAGGCAATATTTATTCAACTGCCAGCGGAATGACAGGCTATACCTGGGCTGTTTCAGCCGGTGGAACCATTACGGCAGGAGCTGCAACCAATTCCCTTACTGTAACCTGGACTACTGCAGGAGCAAAAACCGTGAGTGTGAATTATACCAACGCCAATAGTTGTACCGCTGCTGCAGCTACCGTTTACAATGTAACGGTGAACCCCAGTCCAACAGTAAGTCTTAGTTCGAATCCTGTCTCCATTGCTGAAAACGGGGGAGTTTCAACGCTCACCGCTACCCTTTCGGGTATAAATTCCCAGAATGTGACTGTAACCCTTACTTACACGGGCACAGCTTCAGGTGGAGGTGTTGATTATACTGCCGCTTCGGCAACCATTACTATTTTAGCGGGAAGCTTAAGTGGTTCAACTACCGTTACCGCTGTAAATGATGCCATTTATGAAGGCAATAAAACGGTTATAGCTAATATAACAGCTGTTACAGGCCTATGCGCAACCGAAAACGGTACTCAGCAAAATACCATCACCATCACTGATGATGAACCTGCCCCTATCCTTTCAGTAACCGGTACTTTATTACCCTTCGCATACTGCGCGGGTAGTATTTCCGACGAACAAAGTTTCATTGTTACGGGAAGCAATCTTACAGGAAATATTACCATTTCAGCACTAACAGGTTTTGAATACAGCCTGGCATCCGGGGGAACCTTTTCCTCCGTTCTCGACCTGACGCCGGTAAGCAGCGCAGTTTCTGCAACCGTTTTTGTAAGGGTAGCATCCACTGCCACAGGTAGTTTATCCGGTACTATTGGCATAACGTCGGCCGGTGCAACCACACAAAATGTGGCAGCAACCGCTTATGCAAGCGGTGCATCCTTCTATGCCTCAGGCGCATCCTTTACGGTTAAAACGGGTTGTTCAGCGGGAGTCACCGTGGTATCAACCGGAACTACGTATACATTCACGCTTTCCAGCGGCAGTTGGGTAGGGTCAGCCGGAGGTGCTTCAGCCAGCGGAACAGTATTAACTATTAATGCTGCCGGACTTTCGGCCTACAACGCCTTTACTATTATCGATGGCGCTGCCGGCTCAACGCTTACCTTTGGAAACAGTGGAACCAATGCCTACTCCGATAACTTTAATGTTACACTTGATAACCTGGCAGGAGCCGTAACTTTTAACGGAACCAGCAGTTTTACAGGTTCGAACAGTATTGCTGTCGCAACCGACAGGAACATTTTGTTCGCTGCCTTATCCAGTCTTACCACTGTTAACGGAGCGCTTACACTCAGTGCAAATATGCAGGCAACGGCTTCCACGTTTAATGCCGCGGGTATTGGATTAACCAATGCCATTATACAGGCAACCGGAACAGGATTGGTTACCATACGCGGAAGAGAAGGTAATGGAGCCTTAACCATAAATACAGAAGGTATTTATGTAAGTGCAGGCAGTAAGATACTTGGTGGAACGGCAGGCACTGTAAACGTGGAAGGCAAGGGAGCGGTTGTAAATAGTAGCAGCAATAACTATGGCGTATATGTTACAGGTACAAATTCAGCTATCAGTTCCTTAGGAGCTAACGTGGTAGTAACCGGCTACGGGGGAGGTTCAGGTGCTTCGGCAATTAATTCGAATTCTGGTGTGTTTGTTGCAACAGGAGGAAAAATCACTTCCGGCAACACTGGAACAGTTACAGTTACCGGCTATGGAGCTATTGATGTTACAGGATATTATAACTATGGAGTATGTTTATACGGGGCTTCTTCCGCAATTACATCCGGCGGCAATGGACTCGTAAAGGTTACAGGCACAGGCGGTGGGAGTAGTGGATCGGCTTACCAGTGTAATGGCGTTAAAATCACATATAATGCTATTATTTCTTCAGGACCGGATGGTTCTGTTGAAGTAACCGGATATGGATCCACAACAGCTGGTGGTGATTGGAATGATGGGTTGTATATGAATATGTCCGCAACCATTACCTGTGGACCAGGTGTCGGTACCGTAAAAGTATATGGCATGGGTGGCGGAACTGGCGCCACCAGTAAGCAAAATTCAGGCATACTTTTAGAAAATACGTGTACCCCGCCCAGCATGATCACTGCCGGGGGTAGTGGCACCGTAGAAGTGACCGGATGCGGAGGCAATACAACTGCAGGTAATAATAAGGGAGTCTATTTAAGGTATGGAAATAAAATCACATCAAATGGCGGGCAGGTTAAAGTTACCGGAATAGAAGGTAGCGGGCCAAGTTCAAAAGCGATTGTGTTGACTGAGGCCCCTACAATTACAACTGCTGATCAAGGTGGTGATGTTATAGTAATTGGAAATAGTATGGTTATTGCTGGAGCTATAATAGCGAATGGTTCATCCAATAGTCTTTCGCTTATGCAAAAGACCGATGGAGTGGACATTAATCTGACCGCAGCTATTGAGAACCCAAGTGGTCCTCTTAGTATCCATCCAGCGGAAACCGGCTTCCTGAGTGGTAAAATCATCAATATAGGGGATGAGCATACCGGAAATATCAACATTAGTGATGTTGAAACAATAACCTCGGACCTGAACCTGACTACCTCGTCCGGCACTGGTGTTTTCCCGTTAGCCAGTCCTGTTGATTTAATCATGACGGGTAAAACCCTTTCATTTACTTCAGGTACACAATTGAAAATTGACATTAACACCGCTGCGTTAAACACCGGTTACACCCAGCTTAAAGTTACAGGCTCTGTGAACCTGGCAGGGGCAGTGCTTTCCTTAAACGGGGGTTTTGTTCCGCTTGTCGGCAATGTGTTTACAATTGTTTCAGCAACCAGTATTGCAGGTACTTTCAACCTGCTACCCGAAGGATCTCATATTACCTTCAATGGCAAGCCTTTGCGGATAAATTATACAGCCACTACTGTTACCTTAACTATGGATGAACCAACCCTGACGGTAATCAGCTCAGTTGTGCCATTTTCAGGCTGCAGCGGATCTGCATCAGCGAATCAGAGTTTTACTGTTTCCGGGGTTTATCTCACCGGTAATATCATTCTCAATGCTACTACAGGATTTGAAATCAGTAAGACATCCGCTATATCCGGTTATTTATCAAATCTTACCCTGGAACCAACCGGGGGCACAGTTACTTCAACAACTATTTATGTGCGTTTGGCAAATTCAGCTACCGGCAATCCGGCCGGCAGTATTACAGTGGAATCAACAGGAGCTGTTTCTAAAAATGTTTCAGTCAGCGGAACTGTTAACACTTTACCACTGCCAGGCATTTCAGGAACTACTTCAGTTTGTGCAAACTCTGCAGGGAACATATATACCAGCGAAACAGGAATGACAGGCTATACCTGGACTGTTTCAGCCGGCGGAATCATTACGGCAGGAGCTACAACCAATTCCATTACTGTAACCTGGAATACAGCAGGTGCACAAACCGTAAGCGTAAATTATACCAACGGTAATCTTTGTACCGCTGCTTCGGCTAGCGATTACGATGTAACGGTTAAGCCAAACCCTGTGGCTACGGCTACACCATCTTCAGCAATTATCAATAGCGGAACAGCAACCAATATTGCTCTGACATCATCACCAACCGGAGCATCTTTCGCATGGACCGCGGCAACAGCAAGCGGAACAGTAAGCGGTGCTTCGGCCAGTTCAGGAACTACTATATCTCAGACACTTTCGGGCAGTGGTGTTGTAAATTACACCGTTACTCCATTACTGGATGGTTGTTACGGAGTTCCAGTTACGGTTGAAATAACAGTAAATGGCGCACCAACCGACTTGGCGCTATCTGCTTCATCAATCAATGAAAATGTTCTTGTCAACACAGCAGTAGGTGCATTTAGCACTACTGATCCGGATGTCGGCAATACTTTTACTTATACCCTGGTAGCCGGAACCGGCAGCACCGATAACGCTTCCTTCAATATCAGCGGAAGCAGTCTGAACATTACCAACAGCCCGGATTTTGAAACAAAAAGCAGTTACAGCGTACGTGTCAGAACTACAGATCAGGGCGGAAGTTTATTCTTTGAAAAGGCGTTTACCGTTACAATCAATGATTTAAATGATGTAACT
>JAURYB010000174.1 GCA_030654075.1 Bacteroidales bacterium
GAGCAGGTATTCAGAAAATCAATTTATGCTGAACAAGACATAATAAACTGTTCTACTGAAGATAGCTTGAGCTTAAATCGGTATCGCCAAATAAATTACAGGTATCAAATGTTAATTGCAACGCAAAGTTAAACTACAGCCTTTTTAATTCATGGGTCAATTGCAAATTAACTGGCTTATTATTAGTTTATAAGAATGTATAGTTAAATCAAACAATCCGCTGTTTTAATTTTCCAGTGAAACCGGACACATCCGTTGCCTGTTTTTTATTTCTGCCGGTAAACAATCAGGATGCCTCCCGGAAACAAAAAGCCTTCTTTTTCAAATAAATACTATCAATTTTTGACTTTGAGAACATTCTGAGTCAGCAGATGCGTTTTCTGATATGGATCAATTGCTATCTTTGCAGTACAATCTATATTTGTTTCCTCTACCTTATTTCCCCTATACTTTCCTGAACAGTTAAATAATTGCAATTTTCAATAAAATCAATTCAAGAAACTTATGATTAAAATAGTTAAAACGATAGCAGTAGTTCTTTTACTGGGTTCATTAAACCTTAATGCCCAGGTTAAGGTGCCTGTTTACCTGGATGATACAAAATCAATTCAGGAACGTGTGGAAGACGCACTTTCGCGAATGACGGTTGAAGAAAAGGTGGGTATGATTCATGCCCAATCCAAATTCAGTTCTGCGGGTGTTCCGCGCCTTGGTATACCCGAAATCTGGATGTCCGACGGCCCTCATGGTGTTCGCCCCGAAGTATTATGGGATGAATGGTCGCAGGCAGGATGGACTAACGATTCGTGTTTTGCGTTTCCAGCACTTACCTGCCTGGCTGCTACGTGGAACAAGGATATTTCACTTTTGTATGGCAAATCGGTAGGAGAAGAGGCTCGTTTCCGCAATAAAACGGTTCTTTTAGGTCCGGGAGTTAATATTTACCGTACTCCGCTGAATGGCCGCAACTTTGAATATATGGGCGAAGATCCGTATCTATCCTCAAAAATGGTGGTGCCTTATATTAAAGGCGTTCAGTCAAATGGTGTTGCCACCTGCGTAAAGCATTTCGCGTTAAACAACCAGGAAGTGGATCGTGATAAAGTGAATGTGAATGTGGATGACCGCACGCTTTATGAAATCTATCTTCCTGCCTTTAAAGCCGCGGTTCAGGAAGGCGGAACATGGGCAATAATGGGTTCCTATAATTTATACAAAAACGAACAATGCTGTCACAATCAATATTTGTTGAATGATATTCTCCGCAAGGAATGGGGTTTTGAAGGTGTGGTTATTTCCGACTGGGGCGGAGCTCACAACACCCTTCAGTCTATTGCCAACGGGCTTGATATGGAATATGGAACCTGGGCTCCTGGCATGGCATGGGGCAAAACCAATAACTATGACAATTATTTCCTGGCCAAACCATACCTGGCAATGATTAAATCCGGTGAAGTCGGAACAAAGGAGCTGGACGAAAAAGTCCGTCGTATCCTTCGTTTGGAATTTCTTACCAATATGAATAAAAACAGGCCGTTTGGCGCTATGGTATCCGAAGATCATGTTCTGGCCGGACGAAAAATTGCGGAAGAAGGAATTGTACTGTTGCAGAATAAAAATAATGTATTGCCTGTTGATTTGAGTAAAACAAAAAGAATAGCTGTCATTGGTGAGAATGCCATCAAAATGATGACAGTCGGCGGCGGCAGTTCTTCCCTGAAGGCAAAATATGAAGTTTCGCCGCTTGATGGGTTAACGAAAAGAGCGGGCGCAAATACTGAAATAATTTATGCGCGCGGTTATGTTGGAGATGCAAGTAGTGAAGCTGACGGTTATTCTACGGGTCAGAACCTGAAGGAAGCCCGTTCGGCTGACGAGCTGATTGCTGAAGCCTGCAATGTGGCGAAAAATGCTGATTACGTAATTTTTGTAGGGGGCCTTAATAAAAGTGAACACCAGGATAGTGAAGGCGCTGACCGTTTGAGCCTGGGACTACCATATAACCAGGATAAATTAATCAGCGAGCTGGCTAAAGTGAACAAAAACCTTGTTGTGGTAAGTATTTCGGGAAATGCTGTGGCTATGCCCTGGGTAAACGAAGTACCCGCAATTATTCAGGGATGGTTTTTGGGAAGCGAAGCTGGTAACGCTATTGCCGCGGTATTGGTCGGAGATGTTAATCCCTCAGGAAAACTGCCATTTACCTTCCCTGTAAAACTGGAAGATAATGGTGCTATTGCTATGGGTGAATATCCCGGAAGCAATGGCCAGGTGACTTATAACGAAGGTATCTTTGTAGGTTACCGCTGGAATGAAAAACAACAGATCAAACCTCTGTTCAGTTTCGGACATGGCCTGAGTTATACCACTTTTGAATATGGGAAGGCAACATCCGACAAAAAAGAAATTACTGATTCAGATAAAATCACTTTCACTGTCAGTATTAAAAACACCGGAACGCGCGAAGGATTCGAAATCGTTCAATTGTATATCAGCGATCTGAAATCATCATTGCCACGCCCGGTAAAAGAATTGAAAGGATTTGAAAAGGTAAGTCTGAAAGCCGGCGAGGAAAAAGCAGTATCAATAACGATTGACAAAGCCGCCTTAAGTTACTTTGACCCCGATAAACACAGCTGGGTTGCTGAACCGGGTGATTTTGAAGCTTTGATTGGATCTTCATCATCAGATATCAAAGGAAAAGTAGCATTCAAATTGAAATAAATTTCCAAAACAGCATGAAAAGCCCTTAAATCTATGGTTTAGGGGCTTTTATAAATAGAATCAGAATCAACTTTTAAATTAAATCAAGTCGTTGTTTCAAGGCATTCCATTAATACTTAGATAATTGATGATATTAGCAATTCTTAACATTCTCATTTGTCTCTTTCAATGTTTCTAAACCGGTTTTTACTTTATCTTTGCGTACGAAAAAAATAAAATAATGAAAAATCCGGGATTCTAAAATACCAATCAAAGATGATATTCAAATCATCCTGGCGTATTTCTGTTGACCTTTATAAGAAAAAATAATAAAACATGAAACGGAACTTATCTTTACTTATCATCTTTCTGGCTCTGGCAGCCTCATCGTATGCACAAAAACCGTCAGCTGAATCCATACGAAAAAGGCTAAGTCTTGGGTTTGGCGTTTTTAACGATTTCTGGCAGAAAGTTCCTGATACTATCAATCCCAAATCACTTAACCAGGGCGTTGACGTTTATATTAACTATTCCTTCCCACTGGATAAAAAAGGGCGTGCGACTTTTTTTATAGGCGGGGGTATTGGCGCGCATAACTTTTATAGCCAGGCTCTTATAGGGACTGGCCAATACAATATATACGAAACGCTTCCTCCTGTAGGTGTTAGTGCAAATGAGTCGTATTTTTACAATGTCCCGGCTACATTCAAAGGTGCAAATACTAACCTTAAAAAGAGTAAACTGGCAATTACTTATTTGGATATCCCATTCGGGTTTAAGTTTAAAACTACCAGCAATGCTCATTTTACTCTGGGCTTCAAAGTAGGATGGAAACTTGACGCTCATACTAAATATAAAGGTGATGCTCTTGATGGCAGCGGGTACCAGGTTATTGAAAGATTATATAAATTGCGGAATATCGACAACTTCCATTATGGCCCTTATGCTGTAATTGGTTACAAATGGATTGGAGCTTCCGTATTTTACCAGCTATCTTCCGTATTTGAAAAAGACCTGGGACCTCAGATTTACCCGATTTCAGTAGGGCTGGTTTTCCAGCCGTTCAAGTAAGAAAAGAAATCAATATCACAACACTTACGCCTGCAATATAACCCAGATAAACCTGGGCTGGATTGTGGGCGTTTTGCTTTAAACGGGCATAGCCAGCAAGCCCGGATAGGAGTATGGAAATAAGTATAAGCAGGAGCAGATGCATCCCTAAATGGATGGAAATACTTATTAGAGCGGCTGTAAAAGCTCCCCATCCAAGGGTATGAAGGCTGATTTTATACACCAGGTTAATTAATAATCCTGTCACCAAAGATAAAGTTGCCGAATAAAGCAGGTACATGAAAACCGGTGGTATATTGGCAGGCTTAATAAAAACAAGAAGTCCTATATACGATGTGCTGGCGATAAGTAACGGGATTGTACGTTCGCTGCGGTTTTTCTGTTCAACAGAATATATCGCGTTAAATTTTAACAGTATAAAAACACTGCTTGCTGGTATAATGATCGTAAACACAGTGATTACAGATACAAACCACAGTTTTAATGCTACGGGTAAAACTATTGGATAAAGATCAGGCTGCAGCATCAATGCTGAAGTGGCAAGAGTCGGAATCAAAAGAGGGTGAAGTATATACGAAAGAATTCGTGAAATGGAGTAATCGCTTGATGTCATCAGGAAAAGTTTGAATTTGACTCTTGAAAATAGTAACGAAATATTTTCAGGCAATAGTTGTCTGAATTAGTATGGCAAAGCTATTAAATTTGAGAATCAAAACAGGGATGCGTCTGCCCGGACTTTACATCACTTTACGCAGGCGTGCAACAGGAATGTTCAGCAGTTCGCGGTATTTTGCTACGGTACGGCGGGCTATTGGGTAGCCTTTCTTCTTCAGGATAAGAGTGAGTTCTTCGTCAGTGAGCGGCTTGCTTTTTTCTTCAGCGACAATACAATCCGAAAGAATTTTCTTGATTTCCCGAGTTGATATTTCTTCTCCCTGGTCATTCTGAATGGATTCGGAAAAGAAGCTTTTAAGCAGGAAAGTTCCGAAAGGTGTTTGAACGTACTTGCTGTTGGCAACCCTCGAGATGGTTGAAATATCCAGGCCAACGCGTTCGGCAATATCTTTCAGGATCATGGGCCGCAGCATGGTTTCATCGCCTTCGAGGAAATATTTATGCTGGTAGTCGACAATAGCCTTCATGGTAACATAAAGCGTATCCTGGCGTTGTTTTATGGCTTCTATAAACCACCGGGCCGAATCGATTTTTTGTTTGATAAATACAACGGCATCGCGCTGCGAATCGTTCTTTTCTTTTTTGTGTTTATTCTCGCCGTATGATTCCAGCATTTCCGTGTAGGTTCTGCTTAACCTGAGTTCGGGCATGTTGCGCTGGTTCAGGGTCAGTTCGAGAACGCCATCCTTATTTTCAATAATAAAATCGGGAATTACATATTGATTTCCGGCTGTCGATGGGCTGAAAGCACTACCTGGCTTAGGATTTAGCTTTAAAATTTCGTTAATGGCATCCCTCAGGTCTTCTTCTTCCGAATGGGTTCGTTTCAGGATTTTATCATAATGTTTCTTGCTGAAATCATCAAAACATCGGTCAAGTATTGTAACTGCCAGCCTGGCTGCCGGCGAAGGATCGGATCTTTTAATCTGTAGAATCAGGCATTCCTGTAGGTTTCGGGCGGCTACTCCCGCAGGTTCAAAACTTTGAACTACTTTGAGCATTTGCTCTATTTCCTGCAGGTTGGTAGTAATTCCCTGTGTAAATGCCAGGTCGTCAATCATAGCATTCAAATCCCGTTGCAGGTAACCGGCTTCATCCAGGTTGCCTATGATAGTGGTCCCTATAATTCGTTTCTGAGCAGGTAAATCTTGAAGGTCGAGTTGCGAAAGCAGTGATTCAAGAAGCCCGGTATCAGCAGTTTGCGGCATTTCTTTGTGCTCATCATTTACGGATGTGTTTCCGGCGTTCAAGCGGTACGATGGAATGTCATCATCACTCAGATAATCGTTAATATCGACATCATTTTGCGAATTGTCATCATTCTTGTCTTTATCATCATCGCTGTAATCATCTGATTCGTTGTCATTGTCACTGTCATATTCCTCGTCAATCTCAAGAACAGGATTTTCTTCAATTTCCTGTTTTATCCGTTGTTCGAGAGCCATCGAAGGAATCTGCAAAAGTTTCATCAGCAATATCTGCTGTGGCGAAAGCTTCTGTAATAATTTCTGTTGAAGGCGTTGATTGAGCATAATAAGACGATGATTTTAACATTTAGATCAGACCAAAGGTAAATCTAATTAATTAATGGAACAACCCGTTAAAAGTCATATTGATTGCGTGGATTAAAAATCAGCAGTCATAGGTGTGCGTGGGAAAGGTATTACATCACGAATATTCGCCATACCGGTTACGAAAAGCATAAGTCGCTCAAATCCCAAACCAAAGCCGGCATGTGGAGCTGTGCCGAATTTTCGTGTTTCGAGGTACCACCACATATCTTTTTCAGGGATATTAAGTTCATGAATACGAGCTATCAATTTGTCGTAATCTTCCTCGCGCTGCGATCCGCCAATGATTTCGCCAATACGTGGGAAAAGAACATCCATGGCTCTCACTGTTTTTCCATCTTCATTCTGCTTCATATAAAAAGCCTTGATCTCCGTAGGATAATCCGTAAGGATTACCGGTTTCATAAAGACTTTTTCAACCAGGTAACGTTCGTGTTCCGATTGCAGGTCAGTACCCCATTCAACCGGGAACTCAAATTTTTGATCAGATGCTACCAGAATTTCAATGGCACGGGTATAGGTAAGTCTTTCGAAATCATTGTTGATTACGAAGTTCAGCCTTTCGAGTAATTCATTATCGTACATTTTCTGGAGGAATTCCAGGTCATCATGACAATTGTCAAGCGCATAGCGGATCAGGTATTTCAGGAAATCTTCCGCAAGGTCCATGTTGTCGGTAATATCGTAAAAGGCCATTTCAGGCTCTATCATCCAGAACTCGGCCAGGTGGCGCGGGGTATTGCTGTTTTCGGCTCTGAAAGTAGGTCCGAAAGTATAAACTTCAGATAAAGCCAAAGCCGCCAGTTCCCCATTCAGCTGACCTGAAACGGTTAGGTTTGTGCTTTTGCCAAAAAAGTCCTGCGCGTAATCAATTTCACCGGCTTCATTCTTTGGTAAATTATTCATATCCAGTGTTGTAACCCTGAACATAGCACCTGCGCCTTCAGCATCCGAACCCGTAATAATCGGCGTGTGAATATAGTAAAACCCCTTATCGTTGAAATATTTATGAATGGCGTAAGCCATATTGTGCCTGATACGTAATACGGCGCCAAATGTATTTGTTCGTGGCCTTAGATGCGCAATTTCACGCAAAAACTCAAGAGTGTGTCCTTTTTTCTGTAGAGGATATACTTCAGGATCGGCACCGCCGTAAACGAGGATTTCTGAAGCATGTATTTCTACCGATTGCCCGGCACCCGGCGATTCAACTAATGTTCCGGTTACCGATAAGCATGCACCTGTATTCACCTGTTTCAGAAGTTCTTCCTCAAAATTAGCCAGATCGACAACCACCTGAATGCTGTGAATCGTCGATCCATCATTCAAAGCAATGAATGCAACATTTTTGTTCCCACGTTTGGTGCGAACCCAACCTTTGATAGTAACACTTTTACCTATGCCTGTTTTTTCGGGCGTTTTCAGCAGTTCAATTATTTTTATTCTTTTCGATTCCGACATAAAAGCTTCGTGATTAAGTATTTGCAATTTTATTGATGAGCCAGATGCAAAGGTAAGGAATATTCATAAATGTTCCCGTGATTCTTGCGTGGCAGGAACGGTAAAATCGCTAATTCTACAGGTATTAAAACACCGGAGTTACTGATTTAGTCAAAACAAACGGATCGGAATCGGGAATATCACTTAGCTATAATTCCCCGAAACACGCTTCTCCGGGTTCTAAGTAAAAAAAAGGAAGGTAAAATGAAAAAGATGACGGTTTATTTTGCGGCTTCTTTTTTTAACGCAATTGCCAAAGCCGTTTCATCATTAACTGCCTTGGCAATCATACCTTGCTGGTTAACAATAAAATGGGTGGGATACATATGGACTTTTAAAACGTGAGTTATGTAATCTTTCTGATCAGGAACTATGGCATAAGTAAAAGTCTTTTTCCGTAAAAAAGTGCTTAGCGCTTCTTTTGTGTCAAAAGCAAGGCTTACAAAAAGTATATCTTTCCGATTCTTATATTGAGTTACCATGTCGTTGAGAGCAGGCATTTCTTTTACGCAGTAGGTACATCCGATATACCAGCATTTTAATACCAGTATTTTCCCTTTGGTTGTTTCATTGCTGTAAACATTGCCTGCCAGGTCAATAAAATTAAACGCGGGAAACTTAGTCCCTTCCAGCTTATAAAGCGCTGATTCCTGGCTGCCCCAGCTTTTTAGGGTCATGCGGATGTCTGTATTATCCGAAGCGCTCAGTTTATAAAGCTGATAGCAACTTGAAGAGTCTTCTGAAGCCAGTCGTAAAGGGAGGTATTCTCCCGATGAAAGAAGATGTAAAAAAGCTTCTTTACTTATAATTTCAGAAGCCGGATCCAGTGCAGTGAAATCTTCGGATAGCATTACATTTTTTTCCCGGTAAGATAAAAATGCCATCATATCTTTTAGAATTACAACAGGTTGTACAACCGGATTACCATTTTTAGGTTTTTGATTACAGGAATAGACGGTTAATGTAAATAGAAGAAGAAAATAAGAAAAATAATTTTTCATTGGTATATTTTTAAAAATCCGGGTGCATCCTGGAGTCGCACCCGTTCTAAATACAATATTTACATCCAGTTCTTTCGCTTGAACATAAAGATAAATCCACCCGAAATCACCAGCATACTACCCATCAGAAACCAAAAAGTATGAGTTTCGTTCATAAAAGGTAATTTTACATTCATCCCGTAAAGGCTGGCGATAAATGTAAGAGGGAGTAAAATTGAGGATATAAGTGTTAGCGCTTTCATGATCTCATTGCTGCGGTTGGTCTGCATGGAGTCGAATGTTTTCGAAAGACCTTCGATCAACTCTTCGTAATCCTCGATCATATCCCACATTTTCTGGTAATAGTCGAGGATATTTCCCCAGTATTCTTCCATGTTTTCGGCGTACCCTTCAATCTGCCCTGATTCGAATTTCTGGAAAAGCCTGAGTTGTGGCTTGAAAATGGTGTTTAACAAGATCATATTTCGTCGGGTGAGAGAAATACGCTCTATGGTTTTTTCCGCTTTTTTACCAAAAAGCTCACGGTTAATCAATTCAAGTTCAATCCCTAATTTGCTGATCAGCGTCAGTGTTTCCTGCATCAGTTTTTCCAGGATTTTATACAGCAGAGCATCGGAAGTACCAGCCTGGAGAATTTCATAAGGGTCGTTCATTTCCTTGGCGCTGTTGAACAGGCTGCTGACTACCCAATGCGGTTTGCCAATGGTTATAACATACCCTTCGCCCCAGAAGATTTTTACTTCTTTGGTTTTCAGGAAACGGTTCCAGCGGTCGTAATGAGGGAAATGCAGGATAAGAAAATAATAATCATCGTAAACGTCGATCTTAGGTCGCTGATTCACACTCCTGCAATCTTCTATATCAAGTGGGTGGAAGTGAAAGTTGTCTTTCAGGAATCCGAGATCCTCATCTGATGGATCTTCAATATAATGCCACTTAATCGTGCCTATTTTAATAGTCTGAATCATAGGTTGCCCCCTTTTATGATCGTAAGTAAAGATGAATTTTACATTCCTGCGTTTGTTTTGAAATGGAGTGCAAAGGTAAACCAATTTCCTTGCCAAAAGAATTTTTTACCTTTTGGAATGACAAAACTTGTTAACGAAAAGCCCTCCATAGAAATAAATCTGCAGAGGGCTTTATGATGGATTTATCAGAACAGAATGCTTCAAAAAAAACAATTAAAAACAGTAAACATAAAACATTAAATGTAAAAGTATTTAAGGGATTCAACTTTGTGATTTCTCATTACATGTTATATGTTTTTCATTATTTATCGATTCATAATATCCATATTTTGATTTAACAAAGAATTAGTTCCAATTATCCTATCATTTTCGAAGGATCAACCCACTCTGTAAATTGTTCGTCGGTAACTAATCCAAGTGCCATGGCTGCTTCACGTAGAGTAGTTCCTTCGTGATGGGCTTTCTTGGCTATTTTTGCTGCATTTTCGTAACCGATATGAGTATTCAAAGCCGTTACAAGCATCAGCGAGTTTTCAAGGTTTTTGCCGATAAAGGCAAGGTTAGCTTCAATTCCAACAGCGCAATTATCATTAAACGAAACACATGCATCGCCAATAAGCCTTGCAGCCATCAGGAAGTTATAAATGATTACAGGCTTGAAAACATTCAACTGGAAATGTCCATGTGTGTTCGCAACCGTAATGGCAGCATCGCAACCGATAGCTTGTACACAAACCATGGTGAGAGATTCGTTCTGGGTCGGATTTACTTTTCCAGGCATAATGGATGATCCGGGTTCGTTCTCTGGCAAATGCAATTCCCCGATGCCACAGCGCGGACCTGAAGCCAGCAAACGGATATTGCTTGAGATATGCATCAGGCTGGTGGCAATGGTTTTGAGTGCACCTGAAGCTTCAACGATATTATCGTGGCTCGAAAGGGCTTCAAATTTATTTTCAGCGGTAATAAAAGGCAATCCTGTGAGCGATGCAATATGCTCTGCAACTTTCACATCATAGCCTTTTGGCGTATTAATACCAGTTCCAACGGCAGTGCCACCCAGCGCAAGTTCGGCCAGGTGCGGAAGGGTATTTTTGATGGCTCTCATTCCATGATCCAGCTGCGAAACATAGCCCGAAAACTCTTGTCCTAGAGTGAGTGGAGTTGCATCCATTAAATGAGTACGGCCGATCTTTACAATTTTGCTGAACTCTTCAGACTTAGCTGCTAAAGTATCACGGAGTTTCTGAATTCCGGGAAGTGTGACATCGGTCAACATTTTGTATGCGGCAATCGACATGGCAGTAGGGAAAGTATCGTTGCTGCTTTGGGATTTGTTTACATCATCATTTGGATGAAGTGGACTTTTACCTTCGCCTAATACTCCGTCGGCAAGCACATGCGCCCGGTTGCTTACAACTTCGTTCACATTCATATTGCTCTGGGTGCCCGAACCGGTTTGCCAGACTACAAGAGGAAACTGATCATCAAGTTGTCCTTCTGAAATCTCGTCACATACTTTTCCGATCAGGTCACATTTCTCAGCTGAAAGTACTCCCAGGTCGCGGTTGGTGAGTGCAGCAGCCTTTTTTAGAATAGCAAATGCCCTGATGATTTCGAGTGGCATATGCCCGTCGCCGATGCGGAAGTTATCTTTCGACCGCTGGGTTTGAGCGCCCCAGTATTTATCGGCAGGAACCTCAACGGGTCCCATGGTGTCTTTTTCGATGCGGTATTTCATTGGTTTGAGGGGTTTGAGATGATTGGGTTATTTGGTGATTTCAGTGGTCATTCAATTGTTGTTGGACAAGAGGTTAGGGATGATTACGTTGTTTTGGTTGTCATTCAATTGTCATTCAATTGTTGTTGGACGGGAGTTTTGAGATGCTTGAGTTATTTGGGTTGTTATTCAGTGGTCATTCAATTGTTGTTGGACAAGAGGTTAGGGATGATTATGTTGTTTTAGTGGTCATTCAGTGGTCATTCAATTGTTGTTGGACGGGAGTTTTGAGATGCTTAGGTTATTTTAGTTGTCATTCGATGGTCATTCAATAGTCATTGGTGGTAACCGGGTGTTTTGCCGATAGTGTTGATATAGTTATTGAGTTTTATGCCCAGGTCGTGAATTTCTGCCAATAATTCTTTATTTTCTTCTTCTGTGATTAATTTTCTGTTATGTGCTTTTATAGTCCAGGTTCTGGTTTCATAAAGAGAACCACGTGAATAATACAGAAAGTTTTTAGAATCTTTGAAATGAAACCTGCCAAATCCTTCACTTATATTTGAGCCAATTGAATCGGCTGCTTCGGTGTATTGTTTGCCTATAGAATATTTTGCGAATGAGTCCCATTTCATAACAATCTCCCAGACTTTTTCAGCCAGTTGCATTGCCAATTGATAAACTCTTAAATCATCAATGTCCATGCGGTCCAAATTGTTTTTTATTTCAATTTATTTTATTCCAGCCATTAAACGAATCTAATTCCCTATTCCTCACAGCAACTGAATAACTACCAAATGACCACCGAATGTCTTCCTTCTCCCCAAACCCTAATCCCCAAGCCCACGCAACAATTGAATAACAACCGAATGACCATTGTTTGACAACTGTGAAAACTCATATTCTCAAAATCCTCGTTCCTCAACAACCGAATAACCATTGTATGACAACTACTAAAACTCCACTGCTTAAAAAACTCAATCCTCAACAATTGAATGACTATTGCATGACTACTGAATGGCTTCATTCTCCCAAACCCTAATCCCAACCCCAAACAACTATTGAATGACTATCGAATGCTTTTTTATTACTCATCCAGCATTAATTTATTTGGATTTTTTTTCAGTCTTTTCAACTGTTCCTGTTCAACATCACTGATACTTTTATTTGGAACTGGCAAATCTTCCGGCATGGTACCTCCAACCCGCTCTATAGTTCCACGTACCTCGCGTCCAACTATAAAATGTATTTCGTTGGCAGCATCTGAGGTTGATGCGTTATCTTTTTTTAGTTTTTCTTCCGTCTGAGATATTCTGAACAAATTTGCGATTAATTCGGTACTACTCATAAAGTCAAGTATCTTTTCATTTTTCCTGAGACTTTTCTTCTTATGAATATCCTCCACCTTCATACCGCCATATAGACCCATATATCCGGCATTCTGGAAAGCTGCATACTCTTCATTACTGATGACGCCTGCACTATGTGCAGCTTCTGCAAGCATTTGATTCCATTGTTTGATATCACCCCGGATTACAAGGCGTTTATTGTCTTCGTCCAGTTGGTTGAAATAGTCAGCTACTTCCTGCCGGCGGGTTTGAATGGCAAAATACGTTTGCCCCAAAGCAATTACTTCTTTACGTGGATCGCCATTCTGAACAATTAAGTAACAAGCATAGCGGGTGAGTTTAAAATCAATAATTGGTTTTGATGTAGCACCAGCTTCTACGATTTTGCTGACCTCAGCAAAATGATCAACTATCTCATAACCACTGTTTTTACAGGCTAGTTCAGCGCGGTCTAATACTTTTGCGAAATTTCGCCATTGCACATATTCAAGCACTGAGGCAAGTTCACGGGCATGCCAAAACTCTGTGCCATCATCCGCAAGATGCTTTATTGCCTCAAAGGATTTGTATTCTATGGCTTTTAAATTGCTCATTTGTTTGAACTATGATTTAGTGTATTTTTATTTCTACCCCAATCCTCACAGTAACCTGTCAATCTCCTCCACCGGCTGTCCCAATACTGCTTTATGGTTTTTTACTACAATCGGCCGTTGGATCAATTTGGGGTTTTCTAACAGGATCGTAATCCATTCTTCGTCGGTAAAATGCTTGCCTTTTAATTTTGCCTTGTAATCATCTTCCTGTGTACGAACAATTTCCGAGGGCCGCATATTGAGTTTCATCAGTAGCTCTTTAAATTGTTCTCGTGTAAGTGGATTTCTCAGGTATTCTATAATGGTATATTCCAGGCCTTTTTCCTGAAGGTACTGAAGTCCTTCACGCGATTTGCGGCATTTGGGGTTGTGGTAAATGGTTATCATGTGCTTTTCCTGAATTAGTTGATTACTATTCAAAGATAGAAAAATTTAGATGTACAAATAAATAGATTGTGAATAGAATTTTGCCTTCCTCAATCAGAGAAAATTATAAACTGAAACAGGAATCCTTTGAAGTCTTTTAATTATTCAAAGTATTCCTGCTAATAATTCCAGATCGGGCTTGTCCTATTTACGAATCGTTCCTGCCAAATTCCATCAGGTATGCTTTGATGAAATCATTCAGATCTCCATCCAGTACTTCATACGCATTTGAAGTTTCGTGGCCGGTGCGAATGTCCTTTACCATTTTATAGGGATGAAGAACATAATTACGGATTTGTGATCCCCATTCGATTTTTTTCTTGTTGCCTTCAATTTCAGCCTGGGCTTCTTTCTTCTTCCTCAGCTCAATTTCGTATAACTGCGACTTGAGCATTTGTATGGCTTTGTCACGGTTTTGCTGCTGCGAACGGGTCACCTGGCATTCCACTACAATTCCTGAAGGTGCATGGTATAGACGTACAGCCGTTTCGACCTTGTTCACGTTTTGGCCGCCAGGGCCGCTGCTGCGGAAAGTATCCCAGCTGATATCGGCAGCGCTGATCTGAATATCTATATTATCATCCACAACCGGATACACATACACAGACGCAAAAGAAGTATGGCGGCGGTTAGCTGAATCGAAAGGGGAGAGTCGAACCAAACGGTGAACACCGTTTTCACCTTTCAGGTAACCGAAAGCATGATCACCTTCAATTTCGATTGAAACCGATTTAATCCCGGCTCCGTCGCCTTCGTTTAAATCAAGTTCTCGGACTTTATAGTTATTGCGTTCGGCATAACGGATATACATGCGCATCAGCATCTGTGCCCAATCCTGGCTTTCGGTTCCGCCGGCACCTGAATTAATCTGAAGGATAGCGCTGAGGCCGTCTTCTTCGTTACTGAGCATGTTGCGGAATTCGAGTTCGTCGAATAACTTCTCCGTGTTCTGAACGCTTTCTTCAACTTCCTGTTCAGTGGCTTCACCCGCCTGGAAAAACTCTAATAAAACCTGTAGATCTGCCAGGGAAACCTCAGCATTAGTAAATGCGTTGGTCCAGCTTTTCTTTTCCTGTATGGATTTGAGGACAAGTTCCGCTTTTTTCGGATCGTTCCAAAAACCGGTTGCTTCTGTTAATTTTTCTTCTTCGGCGATGAGTTCAAGCTTGGTATCCACGTCAAAGGAACCTCCTCAGCGCTTCGAGCCGCTTTGATAGTTCTTTTAGTGATTCGTTGGTAATCATAGAGTTATAGGGATTTAAAAATCAGATAAATCAATGTCATGCAAAAATTCGGTAATAAGTCCTTGTTCAAAACCTCGTGATGCTGCGAAAAAAACTGCCTTTTGTCGGTTCTGATTTGTATCTCCGCCCAGTTGCCTGAGCTTTTTTTGAAGTAATGTGCTTAGAAATGAAGTATACTCATCCATTTGAAAAGAGGAGAGTGCCTGCTGAATCAACAAAGCCGGGATGTTTCGGGCCCTGAGGCTGGCGGCTATTTTCAGCTTGCCCCACCCGTTTATCCTGAATTTGCCACCGGCATAGTTGAATGCAAACCGTTTTTCATCTATGAAACCTTCTTCGATCAGCTTACTGATAATATTGGCGGTATAACTCCTGTCAATGCCCCAACCGATAAATTTCAGTTGCAATTCGCTGACGCACCGATCTTGGATTACACAAAAATCAGCGGCTTTCCTGTATGCCTGGCCGAAATCCAGTTCTGTGCCGTTACCGTGACCGGACATAGCTTTAATAAAATTCGACCAATTCAATATTAAATATCAATACCGAGTTGGCTGGAATTGTCGCGTAATTAGATATAATTTCATTTGATCCATATCCTAGAGATGACGGAACAAAAAGTTTTATTTTGCCGCCAACTCCTATTAACGGCAAGCCTTCCTGCCATCCCAGCACTAAACTGCTGAGCGCATTTGTATAGGGCTGTCCTTTAACATAATATGAGTCAAACATAGTTCCCGTAGTGAGAAAACCCTGGTAATTGACCGAAACTTTTGAATTTATATTCGGGTGATTGGTTCCTCCCGGATTCTCGATTATATAATAAAGTCCGGAAGCAGTAAATTGTGCTGTAAGGCTATGATCGGTCAAATAAGTTTCAATTATTTTTTTGTCAATAGGGCCATAATCAACGACATCCTCTTGTGTGCAGGAGATGGAAATAACTAACAGAAGGGAAAATGCAATAAATTTACGGATCATGTTTTAAGGTATCTTTTCGGTACAAAGTTACAGCTTTGAAGCATACAGATTTTTAACATTTAAAATTTTGATAATTTTTAACATTAGAAATATATTCAACTATGTCAGCTCCATTTATTTGATATAACTATCCTGAGGAAATCAGTATCCTGTAGCCTTTTTGCCGGGGTGTCAAAATCAGGAATTAATTGTTTCCTTTATCGGATAGTTTCTCATTCAAAACTGACCAGCTCAATGTCAAATATTAATACTGAATGAGCGGGAATTGTGCCAACGGAGCTCGCTCCATATCCCAAATTGGAGGGACAATAAAGTGTGATTTTGCCTCCTGCGCCAATTAACTTTAAACCTTCCTGCCAACCGGCGATCAAATAGCTAAGATTCTCGGTATAAGGTGTGCCGGGAGTAGAAGCACCAAAATGAGTATTATCGGTTAGATATCCATCATAATTAACGGATACAATAGATCTTGTAGAAGGATGAATACTTCCGCCCGGGTTTTGAATAATATAATACAACCCTGAAGCAGTGGATTGCGCTGTAGTATCATTATGAGCCTTTAAATAATCTTCAATTATTATTTTATCTATAGGGCCATAATCAACAAATACTGGTGTTTCCGTTTTTGTACAGGATAATGCAATCACCAGCAGGAGGGAAAATGCAATAAGATTTCGTAGCATATTTAGTGTATTTATTCATTGCAAAGTTACAACTTTAAGGCAAACAGGCATTTGTTCTGAATATTTTTGATAATTTTTAACACTTATACCTATATATCTGAAAACCACATAAACCTGGAACAGCTTTAGCCGTCGAAGGGAATTATACTGTTTCGGCATTCAACTGTAAACCAAAAGAAACAGCTGATACTGGCTTCTGTATGCCAGGCAAAAATAAGTGGATGAAAATCAAGAAGATAGGCTTTATAGAAATTAATTATTTTCATATCAAAAAAATTAAATATTAATATTTTCTAAACCTTTTAAAGAAATGCTTGTTATGTGAGAACTAAAAAAGATTCAACGTATTAAATCATAAAAAGCTTAAAACACACAAAATGCAGGTAGAAGCAACGTCAATCGAAAACAAAGATCAAGTTAAAAATAGCGCATGTGGTTGTGGGTCAGGAGGATGCGGTAGCCATTCGAACAGCCCGGAAAGTTCAGAAGTGAATACAGATCTCCCATCACGTTTCCAGCTTTTGCAGGCCGGTGACCGGGTGGTTGAATTCGGCTCAGGATTAGGTAACGACTGTATTTCGGCAGCAAGTATTGTTGGGCCGACAGGTAAAGTTATTGGCATCGACATTTCGGAGCAAAACATCAATACTGCCCGCGGAATTATAGATTCAATGAAAGTCAGCAATGTTGAATTCAGGCAGGGCAATGTTGAAGCAGTTCCTTTACCATCCGAATTTGCTAATGTGATTTATTCGAATTGCGTATTCAATCTTCAATCCGATAAACAAAAGGTTGCGGATGAAATGTACAGGGTTTGTGATCATAACGGCTATGTATGCGTTTCGGATTTTGTCATTATTAATGATATTCCCGACGATTTGCGTCAAGAAGCTTCATCCTTTGCTGGCTGTATAGCCGGAGCCGAAAAAGCGGATGTATTTATGAGCTATTTTCAAAAAACCGGGTTCACCCAGGGCGGCATTGTGGAAGTGAATAAAGTGGAACTTCCAATGGAGATACTGGAGAAATACCTGGATGCTGATATGATTAAGAAATACAATGATATTAATTCCGACGAAGGTATTTTCAGTGTAGTGCTGGTTGTTGAAAAGCCCGAAACCTGCCAGGCTGAAACCTGCTGCCACAATGCTGATAAGCATAAAAATTAGGTAACAGGCGACGAGGAATCGTCATTTAGTAAATTAAAAGGTACGGAAGCGCAAAAGAAGAGATGTGAATAAAAATCACTTTTTCTTTTGCGCTTTTTAAATAGATTCGGATAGACTAAGAATTCCGGCAACGATATTGATTTATCAATAACTTTACAGCCCATATTCAGTCCGGCATTACTACAATGAATATAATTCATTCTTCGGTTCAGAAACAGCTTTTAGGGTGGCTGATGATGCTCTTCCTTTTTTCTGGTTTTAAAGGGAATGCCGGCAAAGAAATAATACTGAATACCTCTGGCCGCAACAGCACTACTGTACTCGAAAACACATCATCCCGCTTAAGAATAAGCAACTCCATAAGCAATTTCAACACACTGTTTCTGAATACAGATAAAGGTGAATTTGCCGAATTGTTGGTTAATTCCTATTCGAAGTCAAACACAATTGGTTCTCCCCAATTACCTGTACTGAGCAAACTGATTGAAATACCTGCTGGCTCAAGAGCCACAGTTAAAATTGTTAGTTTTGAGATTAATGAATATAAGCTTGCAGACCTGGGAATTACACAAAGACTGATCCCTGTTCAGGCTCCGCAACCAAAAAATAATGTTCAGAAAAAACCACTTGAGTTTAATGAGCAGGTTTATAAAACAAACAAGTTTTACGGTGAGGCGCTGGCAAGGGTTGAGGTTTCGGGCTTTTTGCGAAATGTACAGTTGGGGAACCTGGTTTTGTCGCCCATTGAATACAACCCGGTAACCAATACCATCAGGGTGTATGATAAACTTGTGGTTGATGTTGTTTATACCGCTGCCCAAAAAGCAAAAAGCGTTGAAAATAAGTCAAATACGCAGTCGGCTTATTTTGAAAATGTTTTCAGCAATGTCCTCAGCTATCAGCAGGCTGATGCAAAGTCAGAAGTGGTGAACTCTGTTCCTATAAAATATGTCATCGTTTCCGACCCTTTGTTTCAGGATGCATTACAGCCTTTTGTGAATTGGAAAACCAGGCGCGGATTCAAGGTTATCGAAGCATACACGAATAATCCGGCTGTCGGTGCATCTTTAATTTCGATTAAAGCGTATCTTCAGAATTTGTACACTTCCGCTACTTCAAATGATCCTGCTCCAACCTTTGTTTTGTTTGTAGGAGATGTAGCCCAGATTCCGTCTTTCAACTGCGGCGAATATGTGAGCGATTTGTATTATTGCGAATATACAGGCGATTACCTTCCCGAAGTATTTTATGGAAGGTTTTCGGCTAATACCGTCGGGGAATTACTTCCGCAGATCAATAAAACACTTCAATATGAGCAGTTTTTGATGCCTGATCCGTCCTATCTGAATGAGGTTCTACTGGTGGCAGGCGCTGATGAATCACACCAGTTGAAATGGGGAAACGGACAAGTAAATTATGGAACCAGATATTACTTCAATGAAGCCCATAATCTTGTTCCTCACGTTTATTTACAACCAGAACCGGCAGGAAGCATTTACCCGAAAAGCATTCAGTCAAATATTAGCGAGGGAGTTTCATTTGCAAGTTATTCCGCTCATGCGAGTGTTGATGGATGGGCAGATCCGACTTTTACCAGTTCAGACGTTGCCATGCTTCAGAATGCTGGCAAATATGGTTTGATCGTTGGCAACGGTTGCCAGACAAACGCCTTTGATCAGAATTCATTTGGTGAAACACTTCTGAGGGCTGAAAATAAAGGTGCTCTTGGATATATCGCCGCTTCTGGTCTTACATACTGGGACGAAGATTATTGGTGGAGTGTCGGGAATGGATCCATCGTCTCTGATCCGACCTACGAAAATACCGGTCCAGGTGCATACGACCGGATTTTTCATGATCATGGCGAACCCCGGTCTGAATGGTACAGTACCATGGGCCAGATAGTTTTTGCAGGAAACCTTGCCGTACAGGAATCAAATTCAGAAATGAAAAAACAGTATTGGGAATCGTATTGCCTCATGGGAGATCCTTCCACCATGATTTATTTCGGAGTTCCGTCTGCTTTGAGGGTTGAATACAATCCTTTACTTCCTCTGCAGGCATCGGCTTTTCAAGTCAGAACCGAAGCTTTTGCCTCAGTCGCAATAAGCAAAAAAGACCTTTTGCATGGCGTTGCCGAAGCGGATGAAAACGGGCTGGCAGTTGTTGCTTTACAGCCGTTTACAGAGCCAGGTTATGCCGATATTGTCGTTACCATGCAAAACCGTAAACCCTATATCGACAGTGTTAAAGTTGAAACCCCAGAAGGACCTTACCTGGTGATTCAGAATGTTGTGATAAAAGATCAGGAAGGCAATAATAACAATCTGCCCGAAACCGGCGAAACGCTAACCATTGATATCTCAATGGAAAATCTGGGTAATTCGGATGCATTAATTGCTAAATCAGTACTGAGTACTACCGACAACTATTTAACTATACCGGAAAATTCATATTCCTGGCCATCAATAGCCGGAAGCGGATCAGCTTCGGATGAAAATGCTTTTAAGTTGTTGCTTAGCGATGATATACCTGATATGCATATTGCAGCTTTTACTATTACCTCTCAAACCGGTTCAGGAATATTCAGATCAGATTTCAATTTCACGGTTTATTCTCCAAAGCTTACCAATGGCACAATTCATTTTGATGATACCCAAACAGGTAATGGGAACGGGCAGATTGATCCGGGTGAAACAATAGTGGTAACAGTACCAACCACAAATTCGGGTCATTCCGTTTCGGGGGAAGTTTCAACTCAGCTTTTTGTATTTGGCGAATATGCAACTACCAATTCACCGGCCCTTAATTTTGGAAAACTAGTTCCAGGCGAGGCATGCATTTCAACTTTTACATTTATGGTAAGTCCGGATACCAATGTGGGAAGTCATTTCTCCCTATTCACAACTGCAACAGCTGGTTCATATAATTCAGTTACAGGTTTAAATATAATCATTGGTTCGCAAGCAGAAGACTTTGAATCCGGCGATTTCCTGAAATACAACTGGAAGTTCAAAGGGGATAAACCCTGGGAAATCAGTTCCACCGTAAAATCTGAAAGCTTATTCGGCGCAAAGTCGGGTTCAATCAATATTTTGGAACGAAGCGAAATGTACCTCGAAGGGCAGGTTCTCGTTGACGATACAATTTCTTTCTATCGCAAAGTATCTTCTGAAAATGGGTATGATTTCCTGCGGTTTTATATTGATGGCAATGAAATAAATAGTTGGAGCGGCAACAAAGATTGGGCAAAAGTCAGTTATCCTGTTTCCGCCGGCAGCCATCGTTTGAGCTGGATTTATGAAAAAGATGAGGCAACCTCTGCCGGCCTTGATGCCGCATGGATTGATTATATTCAATTACCTGCTTTCAGCCAGGTATCTGATGGTCCTTTAACCATTACTGCTTTGGCTGTGCCTGACACAATCTGTGCGGGAAGGCAATCGCAACTTTATGTTTTTGCAAAAGGCGGAACTAATGAATACAGTTATTCATGGACATCGGATTCTAAACTCGAAAATTCAGTAATCTTTGACCCTTTAGTTTCGCCTTTGGAAACTACGGAGTATGATGTTTCTGTTACTAGTGGTTTATTATCTGCTGCAGGAACTTTAACCGTTGCTGTTGAACCACTACCTGCCACACCTCTTGTTACTGTTTCGGATGAAAATCTTTTTTCATCAGCCTCGGACGGCAATCAATGGTACAACAGCCAGGGTTTAATACCCGGAGCTACCAATCAGGGATTTCCCCCGGCTAAGACTGACACTTATTACGTCATAGTCAATACTACCCAAGGTTGCCAGTCAAAGGCTTCCAATAAAGTTGAATTTGAATTTACCGGCTTTAACACTTCAGTTGAAAATGGTTTATCGGTTTATCCGAATCCTTTTACCGACAAGCTTTATATCGAATACACTTTGAAATCGGCTGGCCAGGTTAAAATAGTGATTTATAATTCATTGGGAAACGAAGTCAGCATCATAGAAAATAGTGAAAAAACAGCCGGAACCCATAAAGCCGTTACAGATGGATGTCATTGGGCAGCTGGCATATACACCTGCAAAATAATCAGCAATCAGGGAGTGCAATTGGTTAAAGTGATTAAAACCAACCCCTGACAGTATTTAAACCAATCCGTTTTTGTCAGATACCAAACTTAATTGTTGAATTATAGCCAGGTATTCATTAATTGTTCATGAATTAGGATTTACTTTTGTGAATACTCATTTAATACAGCTAAAACCATTCTTTTTGCAATCGAATTGACTTATGAAAAAAACACTTTCTCTTCTCTTTCTCTTAATTTTTGGAATAAACTGCCTGCCAGCGCAAAACAGCCTGTTAACCACGGCCGAAAAATCAGGATTCGAATCAACTGCCAACTATGTTGATGTACAAACTTTTATAATTGAATTAACTAAAATTTCAAAAAATATAAAGGTTGAATCAATCGCGAAAACCATAGAAGGCCGTGATGTTCCTTTGTTGATCATCGCTGATCCTATGCCTCAATCCCCGGCTGATCTGATCAATGATAAACGTATAGTGGTTTATATCCAGGCTAATATTCATGCCGGTGAAGTGGAAGGAAAAGAAGCAAGCCTGATGCTCGCCCGGGACCTTGTTAATGGCTTGAACAACGAAATTCTGAAAAATGTTGTTGTTCTGATCTGTCCTAATTTTAATCCGGATGGTAACGAAGCTATAAGTACTAAAAACCGCACGCATCAAAACGGCCCGAAGAACGGCGTTGGCTTACGTTATAACGGGCAGATGCTTGACTTGAATCGTGATGCGATAAAGCTCGAAAGCCCGGAAATGACAGGGCTGATCCACAATGTGTTATTAAAATGGGATCCTTCGGTATTGGTAGATTGCCACACAACTAATGGCTCCTACCACGAAGAACCTGTTACTTTTACCTGGATGATGAATCCAGCCGGAAACCGTGCACTGATAAACTATATGCGTGATAAAATGATGCCTGATGTATCATTAGCATTAACCGAAAAATATAATGTGTTAAACTGTTTCTATGGTGAATTTACCGATCTGAAAAATCCTGAAAACGGCTGGATTTCTTATGCCGCAGAACCCCGCTACCTGACAAATTACATAGGTGTTCGCAATCGACTGGCTATCCTGAACGAAAATTACGTTTATGCCGATTACAAAACCAGAGTATTAGGCAGTTATAGCTTGTTGCATTCAATACTCGACTATTCAGCTTCTCATTCTGTTGAACTGAAAACGATGCTGAAAAAGGTTGATTTGCAAACCATTGCCAGGGGAACTAATCCGGCAGTTGCTGACTCATTTCCAATTGTATATGAAGTTAAACCTACACCGGAGAAAATAAAAATAAGAGCTTATGAAGTTGATGTAGTTGTAGATACAGATGGAAGGGAACAACTTCATAAGAGTGATCGGAAGAAGCTGGTTAATGCTCCTTATCTGGCTGATTACTTTGCATCAAAAAGCGTTTCCCTTCCTTACGCTTACCTGATTAAACTAAGTGATCCTGCCATTGCCAACCTTTTGGCAAAACATGGAATTAAAGTTGAGAAACTTATTCATCATACCACTCTTGAGGTCGAAACCTTTAAAATTACTGACCTCAAACCTGAAGGTCGTTTAAACCAGGGACATTATACCAATTCAGTGAAAGGGATATTGAAAAAGGATACCATAGAATTCCTTCCTGGAAACTATGTGGTGCGTATGGCCCAGCCTTTGGCTAATTTAGCCGCATATATGCTTGAACCGGAAACCGACGATGCATTGCTTCTTTGGAATTTTTTCGACCGCTACCTGGTTCCTCAATGGGGAAAAGGATTTTATGATTATCCTGTGTATCGACTCATGAAAAAGACTGAACTCCAGACACAACTTTATTTGGAAGAGTAGTGCACTGAATTTTTCATTTTCCTGCTATTTTATTTTTCTGGTTGCTATTCTGCCAGCAACAACTACATTGTACGTATGTTAGTATATGAAGGTGGTGTTTGAAACCAAAACACAACCATTTTTCTGACTTTGTTACGTTTTCGTATCAGATAAGTTACCTGGTATTATTGAAACTTTTGTTTGACTCGAAGCGTACTTTTGAATTTTAAAGGGAAACCATATACTCAACAATCCAACTATCATTCACTGTATTATAATTCGTTAAATAAATTGAACTTCTGATAAATACATTTGTTATATACAGAAACCAGCATATGTATTTTGTTGAATTATCAATATTGAGTAGCAACCCTTTCTGATTAGAGGGTCTGTAAAGCAATTATAGTGGTTACAGTTTACCTAAAACCAATTCATACTATGAGAAAAGCGGCACAATTCATAGGAATAGTTTCACTGATATTATCCTCTACGATTTCGTATTCACAGAACTTATCCTTGGTTAAGGATATTAATACAGGGGTTATAAATAATTCATTCCCGCATTATTTAACTGTTTTCAACAGCAAAGTCTATTTTGTAGCCTCTGATGGAGTAGCCCATAAATTGTATGCTTCGGATGGCACAGCAGCAGGTACAGAGTTAATTGGGCCAACAACTGGCAATGGTATTGTTTATTATCTGACTTCCTACAACAGCAAATTGTATTTTACTTACGATAATGGTGTAAACGGGTTGGAACTTTGGGCCAGTGACGGAACAACTGCAGGAACAACCATGCTTAAGGATATATGGACCGGTGCTTTAAGTGCCTTACCCCGCCATTTTACACTATGCAATGGTAAGTTGTTTTTCCAGGCTTCAACAGCTACTCGCAGCGAAGGACTTTGGGTGACGGATGGCACAGTAGGTGGAACCCAAATGTTATCGAGTGTTTATGCGGCCCCTTTTAACTCCACCGATCAGTTTTTGGTATTTAACAATAAAATATATTTCCAGGGAAATGCTGGTTCCGGATATGGAATGTGGGAAAGTGATGGAACCACCGCAGGCACACAACTTGTGAAAAGTGGCTATTTCGGTTCAAGTTCGGGGAATTACGCGGTATGTAACGGGAAGTTTTATTTTACTAATGGCGATGCCGTAAATGGGAATGAGCTATGGGTAAGTGATGGTACCGCATCGGGAACTGCTGTGTTGAAAGATATTTATCCGGGATTCCAGGGATCAGAGCCATCCAATTTTTTATGCAGCAACAGTAAAATCTATTTCACAGCTAACGATGGCAATAATGGTAATGAATTATGGATCTCGGACGGAACTGCTGCGGGAACACAATTAGTGAAAGATATAATAGCAGGCAGCAATGGCTCTTCACCTCTAAATGTTATTGAATATAACTCTCAGGTATTTTTTATGGCTTCAGATGGCTCATCCCGGCAACTGTATAAAACAGATGGCACAGGCTCAGGTACACAACTTGTAAAAGCTTTAACAGGAGTAACTACAGTACCTTATATTTATGAGTTCAAAGATAAATTATACCTGTTAGCCAGCACTGGCGTTTCAGAATCTGTTTATGAAAGCGATGGTACTGTTGCCGGTACCAGGCAAATAATACCAGCAGTACAATCGTTTAATTTTGCTGATGTGAATTTCACAGGTTTCAATGACGAATTATACCTGCCGGCTTTTTTTGAAGCCAAGGGCCTTGAGTTCTGTAAACTATCCTTCACATTAACAGGCATTTCAGAAGCTTCCTTACTGAATGATAAGGTTCGCATTTATCCAAATCCCTCATCCGGTTTGTTAACTCTGGAATTTTCCGACAAGATTTCTCTTCAAAAGTCCGATTACTATATTTATACCTCTGATGGGCAAAGGGTACAAAGCGGTTCTATGAATAATAACGAAAATAAGAAATGGATTAATGTTTCCGGATTAAAGGCCGGAAACTATTTATTAAAAGTCACTAACTCGACATATACGCAAATATTGAAATTTATAATTATACAATAGCCTCATAAGGCTATGATGTGCGTTCAAAAGATAAATACCAGTATTCCCGTTTTCCTGCTTTCTCTTTTCATTCAAGTGCTGATAGTTCAACTGAATTTGCAACTTCTAAAATCAAAATACATGGAACGCCGTAATTTTTTAATGACAACAGGCCTTTTTGCAGCATTTAGTGCCTTATCGCCAATAACAATGGCCACAATTCCAAGTACACCAACTGTTGATCCCTTAAAACCGGTTCTTCTGCCAGGCATGGCTCCATTGGATCACAAAGGGGGAATGGATATACGCGTCTGGATGCGTACTTCCATGACAAATGGCTTGTTTTCGAGTGTTGAAACTGCCGTTGCACCAAAAACCATGGGGCCGCCGCCACATCATCACCTGGAACTGGACGAAATAATGTACGTTGTTGAAGGAACCGCAAGTGTGCTTGTTGGCAATGATGTTGTTGAAGTTCAGGCTGGTGGCTGGCATTTACGCCCAAGGATGATAACGCATACTTTCTGGAACGCCTCCGATAAGCCACTGCATTTTATTGACATGTATTTCAACCAGTCTTTTGAGGAATACCTGGAGCGTATTTTTCATCAGCTCACTCCAGAAAACGGGTATGTTGACGGGTCGGAGAAAAAGAATAAAGAGTTAGCCAGCCTTAATGAGAAGTACGGTCTTGTTTTTTCACCAACTTCGTGGGATGAGCGGATGGCCATTGCTGATAAATATGGGTTGAAGTAGGTATATTTCACCTTCAGGGTTTTAAGGATGATTTTCGGCGCAATTCTGAAATACCGATTTGCTTATTTGGTTTATGGCGGAATTTGAAAAACATCAACATTGGAATAATTATTTGTAACTAATCAGGTAAACTAAAGCATTGACAAACAAATATTTGCCACAGATTTCACAGATTTCGCAGATTGTTTTCAACTCACATGTTTAAATTTTATTTAATAAACTGCTAAAAGCAGTTTAAAATCTGTGTAATCTGTGGCTAAAACACCTTTTATCTGCTGATTAGTTAAAATTATTCTTGCTAATCTTTCCAATCAAAAATTTTCGTATTCCCTTTATCCGAATTTAAATACGTTGCTCCGGATGTAACTCCCAACTTTAAACCTCTTTGAGTTCCCACGCCTACGCCTCCCAGTGTCAAACCTGATTCATGCATTAATCCTACATCCGAAACCGTCATATTATCTTCAACGGTTGCATAAACTGAAGCGTCAAACTTTAATCCGGTTCCGATTTCATTAATAGTGGTGGGTAATCCGGTACCTACTTTGATTGTGGTGCGGTTTGTTTCGGGCCAGATGCTTTCAACTGCAGGTGTTTCAGTGTCCGATTCTCTCATTACACTGATGCCTACACCAACGTCAATTTCAAAGCCATAGCTTTTGCAATCAACCTGAAAACTTCCCACTAACAAGGGCACTTTTATATCGGTACACACAATATCACCCGGAAAAACCGGAAGTATTTTTACAGTTGTTGATGGAATACTATCATTTTCATTATCAGAATCCTCCTCGGCTACTTCTTCCGCAGGACACCAGGATGAAGCATCCACTTTTGCCAGGTCACTTGCATAAGATGTAATTTCGCGCACAAATCCGGCAACAGGCATTGAAATCATAATCTGAATACCGAATTCCCTTTGATCGGGAAGATAGGCGGTATATGCCCACTTTAGTCCATGGTTGTAATACAAGGTAAGTTGTTTGAATGTTGTATTACAGAATTTTTCATAGGTAGAGGAGTATGAACCAAGATAAGTGGTTAGTTTTGAGGTGGCAATAAGGCAATACGTTGCCCTGATTTTTTCTTCACATAATCTGGAATCACTTGTTTTATTGCACTCTCCGATTTCTTCATTCATTTTACGGAGTAATTCGTCCATATCCTTTACCCTTTCGCGATCCAGTTTGGCAATAGCTTCGCCGTACTCATTACCAAGTGTATGAATTGTGTCGGCCAACTGCTTAAACATGGTTGAAACAATCAGATAGCTTTTTTTACATGACACCGTTAAGCCTTCCGGAGTCTTTACCTTTCTGCTATCCATCTGGGTTCTCAGATCTTCGATCATGGTTTCAAAACCACCCTGCGACTTACTTTGCAGTGTTTCAATATAATAATCTATTGCTGCCATCCGCAACCGGTACTTGGGCATCCATTGCGATTTAACTGATTTAGCACTGGTGGGCATTTCGATACACGAAATAAGCAGGCTCTCATTCAAAGGTTCCCTTTTATGTGTTTCCATCAATATTTCGCCAATGTCCACATCCTCTTCAAGCTTTTTTTTCAATTCCTTCAGGTATGATTCTGCTCCGGAAGTATATCCTCCCTGGAGCGAATGCGTAAAGTAATCAATTGCCTTCCTGTCCTGCCCTTTCTCCATGGCGATCTGGCCAAGCAGAAGGTTGGCATCTATTTCATTGGGTTCCATTGCAACAGCTTTTTTCAGCCACGTTTCAGCCTGGCCTATTTTACCCATGCGCCGGAAAGCATCACCGAGATTACTAATCGTATTCAGGTTTGGATTTACAGAAGCTGAATATTGAAGGATTGGAATGCTCTTTGCCGGGTGGCCGCAAATATTTAATACGCTCCCAAAACAACTAATGGCGTTCACATCCTCATAATTGGCCTGGACGGCATAGCCTGATAAGAGAACCGAACTGAATGTGTTTTCCTGCAGGAGATTAACTACCGACATCTCGCCGATTTTATCACTGGTTCTGAAATAATCGCGCTGCGCTTTGCATGCGGCAACGGTTCCCGGTGGAAGACTGTTTTCAAGACCTGCAACCGTTTTGTCTATCAGTTTTTTAAATGCCACGGGACTTGAGGGAGTAGATTGAATTGAGTCGTCAGCAGGATCGCCAAAATCACCTTCTTCCTTTTCGACAACACTCTTTTCGAAAGCATTCATGAAATTCTCCATTTCCTGCTCCTTCTTCTCCATCTTCTTCTCCAATTCGGTCTGCTCTTCTTCTTCCTCCTCTTCCACCTGGGCTACAGCAAACTGAACACTGAAAAATGTGAGATAAATGATAAACAGAATCCTCAGTACTTTATTTGTTTCCATGCTTTGAAGGCTTACCAGGTTATACTTTCCAGAATTTTTATCATTACATCAGGATACCATACCCTTTCATTTTTCAGAAGATTATAATTTACATAAATGATCTCCTGGTCATCGGCATACCAGAAATGGTACTGATCCATCTGCATCATAAATTCATTCCGGCTGCTTTTAAATGTCTTTCCTCCAATAACATAATCCAATGGCGGACTGGCTTTCAGATTGATTGCACCATTCATTTTGCTGGTCATATCCATCAGCTGCGCCGTTGTTAGTTTTGCCGTATTCGGTGTGCGGGTAATTGTAAAAATCTCGGAGTTGCTCCATTCATCCTTCATCCAGAGTGAAACTTTGTTTTCGCTCAGGCTCTTACTCTTAAAAATACCATCATTTTTTGCAAGTCTATACTCCAAGTCCCACGGATATTTAAGGCTTACTTTGGGTGGCTGTACTTTAAGTTTCTGCCATTTGGTGATTTCAAAGGGTTTATAATATTCCTCGATGGCTGTTATGAGCCAGGCCATAGCAGCTTTTTTACTTGAAAAAGTATCCCTTTTCTGAGTCATATAAAACTCGGCATAGCAAAGCGGATTTACTCTTCCACCCTGGGTTTCGGAGTAATTACATGAACTTGGCTCCACCTTGCCTATCATTTCGTCGTCCTTATAATAATAATTGGCCGATTGGCCGGTTGCATAGGTGCAATCGAACGATTTGGTTGTAACTCCGGTTGGCAATTCCTGACCAAAGGCAAATGATGCAACAGCAAGAATTAAAAACAGTAAAATAGATTTCATGTGTTATTATTTATTTTTTACTGGTCACATGGAATACGCCAG
Source organism: Bacteroidales bacterium (assembly GCA_030654075.1). Classification (GTDB taxonomy): domain Bacteria; phylum Bacteroidota; class Bacteroidia; order Bacteroidales; family UBA4417; genus UBA4417. Next base: position 29,508 of record JAURYB010000174.1, read on the forward strand.
ATTGATCATGATATCATCTTCCCTGCCTGCTGCAGGCAGGGGTTGGTTATTTTTTCAATCATGGCTATTTCATGGATTCTGGTTTTACGAATTTTTCTTTGGGATTTGTTCGATATAAAAAGCGTATTGGGATCAGCCCACGGCATAACATTACTGATTTGCAATACTTTGCAAAACCATTTAATGCCAAGCAAAAGACTTGATTACCAGCTTATACTTTCAACAATGGCTTTCATCACTTCGGGATACCGTATACGTTCGTCTTTCAGAAGGTTGTAGTTGATGTAAATGATCTCCTTTTCATCGGCATACCAGAAATGGTATTGATCCATTAACGACATGAACTGATTCTGAGCTGTTTTAAAGGATTTTCCACCAATCTCATATAGTGCTTCAGGTGAACTCTTGATATCAATAGCCCAATTCATCTGTGCGGCCATTTCCATCACCTTTGCTGTTGAGAGTTTGGCGGTATTCGGAGTCCGGATGATGAAACAGACTTCGGACTGTCCGCCCGGAACTTTTCGCATCAGTGTGAGTTTATTTTCAGCCTGGTTTTTGCTTTTAAATACACCATCATACCTGTCCGTTTTATACGTCCAGTCCCATGGATATTTCACACTTACTTTGGGAATCTGAACCTCAAGTTCCTGCCATTTATCGATGATTGCGGGTTTGTAATATTCCTCCATGGTAGTAATCATCCATGCCATAGCCTGGTCATTCGTGGCAAACGTGTCCTTTTTAGAATCGTTGTAAAAATCGGCGAGGAAATATTTATTAACGCCGTCTTCTTCAACTCCGTTATAATTACACGCATCCGGCAGAATCATGCCAATCATTTCATTGGATTTATTGAAATAATAACTGCTAAGGCCTGGAGCATAGTTACATGCGTTGGCTTGTACAGTTACTCCTTCCGGTAATTGCTGGCCAAATGACTGATAGCCAATCGCCATCAGAAAAAACAGGATTGCTGGCTTCATACTTATTGTTTTACAATTTCGACCCTGCGGTTCAGTTTCCGGCCTTCTTCGGTGGAATTTGTAGTAACAGGACAATATTGACCTGCGCCTTCGGACATTATTCGTGAAGCAGCAATTTTACCGGTGTTTACCAGGTAATTTTTAACGCTTTCGGCCCGGGCTTTGGAAAGTGTAATATTGCCTGCATAGGTTCCTGTATTATCAGTATGCCCGACAACTATGATCTTTACAGCAGGATTGGCATTCAGGTAATCGGTAATCTGCGTAAGTGCTTCGGCTGATTCGGGCTTGATAACCGATTTCCCGACATCGAACAATATTCCATAAAGGGCTATTTTACCATCTTTGTCGATGGCTTCTTCCATATTAACAACAATATCCTGTTGCATTACTTCTACCTCCACAACTTCTATATTGTAACTACCTGCATCAGTCGAATTTTCGGCAGTATGTATCTGAATATATACTTCCTTCCCATTTATACTGGCAGAGAATACAGTTTTTTTCTTATCCAGAACTTTACCCTTTACTTTTAAAATGGCATTGTAGTAATTCTGGTTTATCTGAGCACTGCTGAATTTCCGGGTTTCACCTTCTTTTTTGTAATAAAAAACATGATAGTATTTACCACTTTTATTGATTTTATTTGCTTTCCCATCAACCCAATATACAAACTCAGCATCATTATACTCGCTGTTTTTGCAATCGGTGATGTAAAATCCGGGCATGCGGTTAAGGTAAGGAGGCTCTGCATCCGGGCAGCGCGGGGTGTCCTGTGGGTCCTGTGCAAAGGAAACTAAAGAAAACAGAGTAAGACAAATGGTCAATAATCTTTTCATTTGCAGTAAATTTAAGGGGTTAGAAATTTAATGATCTGGGGCTTTTTAATCAGATACTCTACGCAGGAGCGTTCGGACGGCAGCAATTTAGTTGTAAGAGTGCGGCAGGATATATATACTTATACAAATATATAAATATAAATTTATAAAAAAAACAATATGTTTTTTTTATATCTGGTCTAAATAAGAATTATCTTCCTGAAGTATCGGGAATTTGAAGAACAATACTCTGATACCAGCTTTTACCTCTTAGAAATTGGATATATGATTTTTGGAAAAATTGAATATAAATTTGATTTAGTCGCAGAAAGCTGGAGTTAATCAGGTTGGATGTATGCAGGCTGTATTTTACACGTAAGGATTATTTTCAATGTTGGCTGTTTTTACTTCAATCAAGGCTTGAGTAAGTTGCAAATAATTTTCAATACAATACAAGCGGAATTGTACTGCATTCCGTCAGCAGCCTAACACGGAGAAGTAAAAAGTAAATCTATTGGTGTAAATCCAATTCTGGTTATTCCTTCTTTTGGCTTACCGCTGAAGAAATGAAGAATATTCTTTATTCCTGTGGATAGTATATCTCCAGAATTTTGGTTTCAACAAGAGGTATAATCTGAATTCGTTCCATAATGGCCGGAATAAGCATTGCTTCACCGGCTTTAAGGATTTCCGATCCTCCTTCGAATTTAATACTGCATTTGCCTTCGGCACACTGCAGAATTACAAATGAATCGATGCCGCTGTAATCCTTTATTACTGGTTTATCAAAATGAATTACGCTGGTGTTGAAATAGGTACTTTCAATAACCGGAACGGTTTTGTTAAACACTGGCTCATATTCGGTTCTGTAGCTTTCGTGTTTTGTAAAATCGAGTGCGTCAAGTGCCAGTTCCGTATGAAGCTGGCGTGGAATTCCTTTATCGTCAACCCTGTCGAAATCATAAATCCTGTAAGTAAGATCGCTGGTTTGCTGGATTTCAAAAATAAGTAATCCCGGGCCCAGAGCATGCACCCTGCCGGAAGGCATAAAATAGACATCGCCATTATGAACAGTCTCATAATTCATGATATCCAGGATTGACCCATTATTTAAATTGGACATGTACAATTCAGCATTCATGTCGCGGTTAAAGCCACTTATCAGCTGTGCGCCGGATTCGGCATCAGCCACATACCACATTTCGGTTTTACCCAGGTCATTATGACGGCTTTCAGCCAGTTTATCATCCGGATGAACCTGTATCGACAGCCAATCGTTTGAATTCAGGATTTTTATAAGCAACGGGAATTTGGTGCCGTATTTTTCAAAAACAGCTTCTCCGACAAGGTCGCCCATATAAATATCAATAAGTTCATCGAGCTGGTTTTCAGCCAGAAAACCGTTTGATACAACACTGATTTCTTCCCCATATCCAGATAATACCCATGCCTCGCCGCAATTAGGCAGCGGAGAATAGTCCATTCCGAATACTGTTTTAATTTTATCGCCGCCCCAGATTTTCTCTTTGAAAATGGGAGTAAATTTCAGTGGATATAATTCATTCATCACAAATCTCCAGTTCTTTATTTGAAAGTATGTATTTAGTAAAATGCTTTATCTAATCAGCCAGTACGAATCAAGAAGTAAAATTAGCCACAGATTTCGCAGATTTCACAGATTAAAATTAATTGCGGAAGGCGGTTTTATAATATAGAAACTGCTGAAATCGGTTCCAGATCTGCGTGAATAAGCGAAATCTGTGGCAAAATGTCTTTTAATTTCTAAGGTCAAAATTACGATATTATCCACTTCATGCGACAATCGGTCTCCAATCGTGTTGAGGAAATCAACTGAATGTGGAAATGAAGTACTTTTGCCTCCTGAATTTTTACAATATGTCCGAAACACCTGAAAAACATATCCGTAAACCCGACTGGCTGAAAATCAAACTTCCGAAAGGGGATAACTACCTGAAGGTAAAAGGAATACTGGAAGAGAAGGGTTTGCATACCATTTGTTCAAGCGGCAAGTGCCCGAATATGGGCGAATGCTGGAATGCCGGGACCGCAACATTTATGATCCTCGGCGATATCTGCACCCGCAGCTGTAAATTCTGCGCCACTAAAACCGGAAAACCTCTCCCGGTTGATGCAAATGAACCGGATAAAATCGCTCAATCAGTTAAACATCTGAACCTGAAACATGTTGTTTTAACCTCCGTTGACCGGGATGATCTTTCTGATGGAGGTGCTGTTATCTGGGCGGAAACTGTCAGGAAAGTGAAAGAATTAAATCCGGAAACAACCATTGAAACCCTGCTCCCTGACTTTGGCGGAAATGCGGATCAGCTTCAATTGGTTATTGAATCAGCGCCGGATATTATTTCACATAACCTGGAAACAGTTCTTAGGTTAACTCCTCAAATTCGCAGTGCTGCTCAATATGACCGTAGTCTGGAGGTAATACGGCAAATTGCTGCTTCCGGGTTAAGAGCTAAATCAGGAATTATGGTTGGATTGGGTGAAACCGAAACAGAAGTACTCGAACTTATGGATGATTTACGAAGTGTAAACTGCAGCATTTTTACCATAGGCCAATATCTTCAACCATCACCAGCTCATCTGAAAGTGGTTGAATATGTGCACCCTGATGTTTTTGAAAAATACCGGGTTGCCGGGATTGAAAAAGGTTTCACTCATGTGGAAAGTAAACCTTTGGTCAGAAGCAGTTACCATGCAGAGAAGCATGTTGTTGACCGCCGTAAAGACGCGATGCCTCGCGTCTCTGCAAATGGTGGCTTACAACAGGACATTGCCGTGATACCTCACTCCGAAAAAATGAAAAAATCAAATCCAATTTCAATCGGAGACGCGAAGCATCGCGTCTCTACGATTGACCTGGGATTAATGCCCTACCAACAAGCCTGGGATTACCAGGAAACCCTTCTGAATGAAATAATTACGCAGAAACTTGAATTCCAGAAACTGCCATTAAACGATGAACGATTAACTAACAACTATTTACTTTTTGTCGAGCATCCGCATGTTTTCACACTTGGCAAGAGCGGTTCAGAGGACAATTTGCTGGCCAATTTTATCCAGCTTCAGGCTAAAAATGCAGAGTTTATTCATACCAACAGGGGAGGAGATATTACCTATCACGGTCCTGGACAAATTGTTGGTTACCCGATTTTGAATCTTGATTATTTTGCCAAAGGAATACGCGATTATATTGAAAAACTGGAAGAAGCAATCATTCTTTGCTTGAAGCATTATGGACTTGAAGGCCACCGCCTCGAAGGTGCAACCGGTGTTTGGCTTGATCCGGATGTTCCTGGGAAAACCCGGAAAATCTGTGCAATCGGCGTACGTGTAAGCCGTGGCGTGAGTATGCATGGATTTGCATTTAATGTAAATACCGATTTATCGTACTTTAGCCTGATAAATCCATGTGGGTTTACAGATAAAAAGGTAACTTCGTTGCAGGCGGAACTAGGGAAGGAAATGGAAATGAACGCAGTAAAAGCAGTGCTGAAAGAGAAGATATCCCAGGTATTTAATATGGAATTATATAATCTGTAAATGATGACTAAAGAAATCAAATCCATCTGCATTTTCTGCGGTTCCAGTGCCGGAAGCCGGGAAGAATATTCCATTAAGGCCCGCGACCTGGGACATCTTTTTATAGAAAAAAACATTTCACTTGTTTACGGTGGCAGCAACGTAGGCCTGATGCGTGTGATTGCTGATACTATGCTGGAAGCCGGTGGCAAGGTGATTGGCGTAATGCCGCATAATTTAATTAATCGGGAGGTTGCTCATAAGGGACTTACCGAATTTCATGTAGTTGAAACCATGGCTGAACGAAAAGAGGTTATGGACAAACTTTCGGATGCTTTTATTTCGATGCCGGGTGGTGTTGGTACTTTGGATGAATTATTTGAAGTAATGAGCTGGAACCAGCTTGAACTAATCACGAAACCAGTTGCGCTTTATAATGTTTTAGGTTATTATGATCAACTGCTTGCATTTCTCGATCATTCAGTGGATCAGCGGTTTGTAAAAGCCGAACACCGGATTAACCTGATTTCGGAAAGTGATGAGAATGTATTGCTTGAAAAGATTTTTAACTACGAGCCGGTTAAAGTAGATGGGGGAAAGTGGATTAAGGAGTTGCATGAAAATAAGTTCTGAAAGCAGGGAATCGGAAGATTTTGATACGCATTTATCTTTTAAGATTATAATTTTTTCTTTTTCATGCTTTTACAACAGTTACGTGCTTTTTTAAATGAGATTTTTGTTAAAAGAAAGAGATAGAAACAATGAAAGACATAAAATTATTCGAAAACAAGAAAATACGTTCCAATTGGGACGCTGAACAAGAGAAATGGTATTTTTCAATTGTTGATATCATTGAAGTTCTAACGGACACAGAACGCCCGCGCAAGTATTGGAGTGATTTAAAATCGAAGTTAAAAAAGGAAGGCAGTGAGTTGTCCGCAAAAATCGGACAACTGAAAATGCAATCTGAAGATGGAAAGTTTTATGTGACCGATGTTGCTGATACAGAGCAATTATTCAGGTTGATTCAATCTATTCCTTCTCCGAAAGCAGAACCCTTTAAGCAATGGCTGGCAAAAGTCGGCTATGAAAGAATAGAGGAGAGCCAGGATCCGGAGAAAACAATTGACAGAGCCATGGAGGGCTATTTGAAATTAGGTTATAGCTCAGCCTGGATAAATCAAAGATTAAAAAGCATTGAGGTCAGGAAGGAACTAACCGATGAGTGGGAAAACAGAGGCGTTAAGAAAGGACAGGAATTTGCGACTCTAACAGATATTATAACTCAGGCCTGGAGCGGAAAAACAGTTGGACAGTACAAAAATTTCAAAGGATTGAAAAAAGAAAATCTGCGGGATAACATGACTAACCTGGAACTGGTATTGAATATGTTAGCAGAAGCTACTACTACTGAAATAAGCAAAGAAAATAGTCCTGAAACTTTTGATGACAATAAACGGATTGCGAAAAAAGGTGGCGAAATTGCCGGAAATACCCGAAAGCAAATTGAAGAACAAACAGGCAAAAAGATTGTGAGCTCGCAAAACGCGAAGATTTTAAGAGAAGCCATCAGAAATAAGAAATTAAAATAGCCCAAAATTAATGATATTACCATGCTAATTATAGGAATTACCGGAACGTTAGGCGCAGGAAAAGGAACCATTGTGGATTACCTGGTTCAGGAAAAGGGATTTGTGCACTTCTCGGTGAGGGGATTTATTACTGAAGAAATAAACCGGCAGGGATTGCCCGTTAACCGCGACAGCATGGTGACGGTTGCCAATAAATTACGGGCCGATCATTCGCCATCCTATATCATCGACCAGCTTTACGAGCAAGCTTTATTAACCGGAGAAAATTGCATTATCGAAAGCATACGTACTCCGGGCGAAGTAGATTCGCTGCGCGAAAAAGGTAATTTTTTGCTTTTTGCGGTAGATGCTGATCCATTGCTGCGCTATGACCGCATCGTAATGCGCAATTCCGAAACCGACCGTATATCCTATAAAACATTTATTTCCAACGAAGAACGCGAAATGCAGTCGAATGATCCGGCCAAACAAAATATTGGGAAATGTATTGAACAGGCTGACCAGATTTTTTACAACAATTCGTCTGTTGATGTTCTCTATAAACTGATTGAGATGGAATTGATAAAATTAAATATTTAAGTTTTTTTATTCCTTAATTCTTCTTTTCAAGTCTCTGGCTCCATGATGGACCATTAAAACATGTAACTCGTTTTTACTGATAATTTTGTAAATGATCCGATAATTCCCTTCTACAATTTCCCGGATTTTTGGGTCACCAATTTCGTCTACAACCTTACCAATTTCGATTTGTGTCTTTAAAATTTCAGTACTATTCTGAATCCGCTCCACTTGAAGTTTTGCATAACGTTTTGAATCAAAAGAAATATAGTCGTAAATTTCTTTCAGATCATTCCTTGCAGAGATCAACCATTTTATTTGAACCATTTCGCCATTTCAAGCTTTAGTTCTTCATCGGAAATATTTTCTCCATTTTTCGACTGTGAAATTCTGTTTTCCAATTTCTCAACAAAAACCAATCTGTCAATAAGTTCGTCTATTGACATTTCCTCGGGAAAATTTTCAATGTGTTTTTTTAGTTTTTCCTTTGTTATCATTGTACTATAATTTATAGCTAAGGTACGAAATCTTAAAGCTGGATTTTTAGAAAATCAGCTTTCTATTTCCCCGTTTCCGCCGGATCAATATTATCCACTTGCTGTTTGGCATATTGAAGCACTTCTTCGTTTACATAAACAAGTTCAATTCCGGCTTCAATAAACATTCCTTCCGACTCAGTTCCGGAATGATATCTGAACTCACTCACAACCCTTTTTATACCGCAATTAATAATAAGCATGGCGCAGGTTCGGCAGGGTGTCATCCGGCAATAAAGTGTGCTCCCTTCGAGAGGAATTCCAAGTCGTGCGGCCTGGCAAATCGCATTTTGCTCGGCATGAACTGTGCGTACACAATGGTTGGTTACTTTTCCGTCTTCGTGGGTAACCTGTTTAAACAAATGGCCAACCTCGTCACAATGAGGCAATCCTACAGGCGAGCCAACATAACCAGTAACCAGAATTTGTTTATTCCGTGCAATTACGCATCCGCTTCGCCCGCGATCGCAGGTGGCGCGTTTGGCAATGGTTCGCGATACTTCCATAAAGTATTCGTCCCATGTAGGACGGATATAGGGTGTTTCAGGTTCTGAAGTCATTGGGTATTAATTTGAAAACAGGTAAAAGTAGGAATTTCTTAGGAATATAGCGTTATGAATGTGCTGGCTCTGTGTGTAACTGGATATTGCGAAACTACACTCAAACAGCTTGACACAGTATTTAATGCGTTTAATAACTTTGTGAAACGGTTTTACAACTTTGTCGCAAGTCAACAATTACTGCTTTGTAAAAAAACTCTTTGTATTGTGACATTTATTAAATTTGAAGACTGGTAGTTGAACAACAATGAAACTAAACGAAATAATAAAATCATATAATTGGCTAAGTGTAGAGCTGACTCTGCTACGGCTGTATCCTGATCAGGAAAAAATGGTTGAGGATTACCGAAACGTTTTTGAGAAATTAAAGCTTTTAGTGCCGGAAGAATATGATATGAGTATAGTCTTGATTGAATACGACTGTGACTCTGACGATGAAAGCGAAGTCAGAACCTATGTGGACGTTTCAGGCAGAAAAAAAGAAGAAGACCCTAACTCAATTACTGACAGTTATGCCATTGAGTTTGTAGAATGGGAAAAGTGGCTTGGAATGGATTTAGCACCGGAAACAACAAAAGATTTTTCAGACCTGGAAATTATCGTTCATTGCCTTTACGAAATGACTTTTATTGGCTATGATGAAAAAGATATTAAAGACCAGTTTGATACATTTAATGACAGAGTTGAAGAATATAAAAACCTGACAAAAGAGGAGAAAAAAAGAAAGACAATAACACTTGACGAATTAGAAAGCCGTTTAAATAAGAAAAGCAATAGCTAACAATCAGTTCTACGAAAAATCAAAAACCACTTTAGTTCCGGTAATTTCATTATTCTCATCATGCAGATCGAAAATAGTAAAACTGTACTTTGTATCATGCTTTTTATTGAAATAATTCAATCGTTCCTGAGCAAACTGTATTCCCAGCGATTCTTTTTTAAAGGTTTTCTTATCACTCTTTTCCTTTGCTTTTTCCCGGCCAATGCCGTTGTCGGTTATGGAGAGATTGGTAATGTTGTCGATAGAAGTAACGTCAATAGTGATAATTTTTTCTCCTTCTTTCAGCATTAATCCATGCCAGAGCGCATTTTCGATAAACGGCTGTAAAATCAATCCCGGCAGTTTTGTAGAGGCTAAATTCACATTTCCCGCACTATTTACTTTGAAGCGGATGGCATCGTTAAAGCGGATATTTTCAATATTCATATACAATTCAATGGTTTCGAGCTCTTCATCCAGCGAAACACTGTCGGTGCGCGAGCTTTCGAGTATTTTGCGTATCAGTTTGGCGAATTTATTCAGGTAATAAACCGCTTTTTCTTTGTTGTTATCAATCAGGTAAGCTTTAATTGAATTAAGCGCGTTAAAAATAAAATGCGGATTCATCTGGCTTCTCAGCGCATCGAGTTTTAGCAGCGAGATTTCGCTTTCGAACGAAACGGTAAGGGAGTTTAATTTCTCCGCTTCGTTTTTCTGAAGTGCTACTTTTAATTCGGAAATCTTTTCTTCCAGTTGAATCTCCAATTCTTTTTGATAATTCTCTTTAAGCAATTGATTGGCATGTTGTTCCTCAATAATTATCTTTTGGGAATTGATTTTTTCGAGGTATAATAATTTCACTTTATAACCAAGACCTAGTATAAAAATGGTTGATTCGATCATAATGCCGATGAAGAAAAATAATATCGGGTTATCCCCCTGGATTGAGTCATTCGATTTGATGAGAGCTATATATGCAAACACCTGGTAGAAAATAACTCCGCTAATGATAAAATACTTCAGTTTATAATCAAGTTTTACCGTGTGATATAAGGCAGAAATTACGGCAACAGTAATTAAAGGAATAAACCCGTAATTAAAGAAAACGCTGAAGTACATAGGATTCCCTATCGCAATTGAAAAAACAACCAACGCCAATGAAAAGATCATTAAAACCTGTAAGGATTTAATAAGTACGCGGGTATATTTCGGGAAATAGGTTTTAAAATCCAGTAACTCTTTATAGAAGAAGAATAACAATGAGTTATAGATTACCTGAATAAACCAGTTGAATGGAACATAGCGACTGTTGAGATACGCATCAACAAGTTCCGGCGGGAACAAAGGATTGTATTTTACCAGGTAAACCAGCAGTAGTAAATTGTATAACCCATAGTATAAAAAGGCTTTTTGCTTTGTCTGAATATAAATAAACGAGCATAGCAACGAATAAATGATGAGTCCTGAAACTACAAACCCCCATACTATCTGGCCCGCAAGATAAATGTCAAAACTCATAACTTATCCAGAAAATCAGATTTCTTTTGCCTCGAAACCGGAATTTTTACCAGGTTCGAAAGCACCACATACTCATCGGTTTTATGAAACTCCTTCACTTTATTAAGATTGATCAGGTATGAATTGTGAATCCTGAAAAACTGTAGCTGAGCCAGTTTTTCTTCCATAAATTTTAGTTTCTGGCTTAAAACAATCTTTTCTTTATTCTCGAGATAAATAGTACAGTAATTGCCGTCGCTCTCGCAATAAATAATGTCGTCGGGATTAAGGAAAATCATTTTCCCGTCGTTGGTAATATTTATTTTTTTCTGAGAAAGTACTGTGGATTGAAGTATTTTTTCCAATGAGATCTCCAGCTTTTCGCTAATGGAAACCGAACTTTTTTGTTGCTCAATTTTAGTAAAGCATGCTATTAAATCATCGGAATCTATTGGTTTTAACAGATAATCGAGCGCACTTTCTTTTATGGCTTTAATGGCATATTGATCGAAGGCCGTGGTGATTACAACTGAAAAATTGCGATTGGGGAATAGTTCTAAAAACTGAAAACCGTCCATATCGGGCATTTCGATATCTAGGAAAACACAGTCAACAGTATTTTTTCTCAAAAACTCGGCTGCCAGCATGGCATTGGTAAAAGTGCCAACGATTTTTACATTTTTGCAAAAATTCTCTATTTCCCATTCCAGGCTTTTTATGGCACTGGGTTCATCGTCAATCAGCAGCAAGTCAATCATAGTTAATTACTTTGGGATAAAAGTAGCAAAAAAGAATCAACTCATTTGCGATTTTGTGCGGTTAGCAGTTTTTTGCGTATAGATTGCTCCTTTCAGTTTGCCAATAGTAAACTCCTTGATTTTGTTAAAAATCCATTGCATTTTCAATCTGTACAGCATACTGAACCAAATACACAATTATTGGGATCAGCCATACAATATCAAATTTCGGAAGGCATGAAACGAATAATTTTGGACGAAAATAATAAGAACTTATAAATTTTGAAATCTACTTTATTATGAAAAAAACTACCACAATCCGGAATCTTTTATTCGTTTCTATACTGTTAGTGATAACTGGTGCTTTACATGCACAAAATGCAATTCCTGATTCGCTGTTTGGCAACAAATCCAGTCTGGTTATACAATCACCGGGAAGCGAATCAAGAGGTGGCAGCTTATTGCTTCAACCCGATGGTAAAATTATTTTTGGTTCTTTTGAAACAGGTCTTGAAAACGATTTTTTTATTGACATGATGCGCTTTGATGAGTGCGGACAAGTAGATTCACTGTTTGGCACCAATGGCTTAGTGAGGCATAAATTCGATCAGCGGAACCTTGGTTACACTTACGCCCTTCAACCCGATGGGAAAATTCTGAGTGCCGGGGTACAAGCACCGTCAAACGCTGGCTCTCAGCAACACGCCTTTGTGAGCCGTTTTAACAGCAATGGTTCTCCCGATACATCGTTTAATAAAACAGGAACTCGTTTCCTGGGAGGCACAGGCGCGTTTGGTTCTGTGTATAGTATGGCTGACGGCAGAATTGTTTGTTTCGGACAATTAAGTACCGCAGCAGGTGCGGCTGTTGTAATTTTCCTGGAGGATGGTTCGCTGGATACTACTTTTAACGCTGATGGGATTACGAGTTTCCGACCGGCTGGTTTCAGTTTCTTTTCAGCCACAAGAGGTCATTTGCTTTCTGACGGCAAATTTTTACTTACTTCTTATGCAAGCGATGCCGCTAATGCGTACCATATGCTGGCTGTTCGTTTCGATACTTTGGGTGTGGTTGATACCAGCTATGCAAATAACGGATATTATTATGATAACATTCTCCCTGTTAACGGATTTTTTCATCCTTTTGGCAGTGTACTTGATGCAAATGGCAACTTATTGCTCTCCAAGAGTTCAGACAATACCAGTGTTGATATATTGCGCCTTACACCTGAAGGAATACTGGACACTGCATTTGGCGTAGGTGGTCGCGTTCATTACAATTTCAATGGAACAGCCGGTGGTATAGATATTCTCACGGACGGGAAAATCCTTGTTCGTGGTAAATTTTCAATAAACTTTGGTATTGGCTGTGGCATTCGTTTGCTTGCTGACGGAACACCCGATGAAACATTTGGCCCGAATGGCCTGCGCCAGTTTGATCTCAATAAGAGTTCGGGAACACATTGGTTGGATGGACTCTTGGTATTGCCAAACGGGCAATGGATTGCGGCAGGGGCCTCCAGTGGGTTTTTATTTAAAAAGTACGGTGAAGTATCCAATTTCCCGCATATTAAACAAACCGGTGGAATTCTGAATACCTCAGGCACAGGTAGTTACCAGTGGTATTTGGAAGGAGTTGAAATTCCGGGAGAAACAAACCAAACCCTGGCTGTAACAGAAAATGGCAATTTCACCGTAATGCTAACGGATAAAAATGGTTGTTCGGCGATGAGTTCCGTTTTCAGTGTAATCAATACAGGTATAAAGGGCAACACATCATACAGCGATTTAACAACCTATCCAAATCCCTCTTCCGACTTAATTTATTTTAAGGGCAATATCAATACCTCGGTTCCGGTAAAAATCGAAGTCCGGAACAACCTCGGGAAACTTATATTTTCTGAAACCAATTTTAATATGAACCAGGCAATTGACCTAAGCAACGCAACCCGAGGGATTTATTTTATTCAACTCTCAGATGGTTCCAAAGTTCAGTCATTTAAAGTGATAAAGCAGTAAGTTAAAATTAAAACCAAAAATCATGAAAACATCTACTCTCTATAAAAAAACATCTTCTATCTTCTTACTGATATTATTTTTTCAAAGTGGATTTTCTCAGACAACTACAGTTTGCTGGAAATCATTTGCAAGCGGCGAACTTTTTACGCTGGGAATTACTTCTAACGGGCAACTCTGGTCCTGGGGATTTAACAATTTTGCGCAGTTAGGACTTGGAACACAGGGCAATACCTCCAAAGCAAATAAATCTCAGATTGGCACTGATAGTGACTGGAAAGAAGTTGAAGCGGGAAGTGAATATGGCATGGCAATAAAAGATAACGGAACGCTTTGGGGCTGGGGAGCAAATTTCTCCGGGATGTTAGGTGATGGAACAGGTGCTACAAGAAAATCTCCGGTACAAATTGGAACAGAAGCCAATTGGAGTAAAATTTCGGCTGGTGTTGTAAATACTCTAGCACTAAAATCCGATGGAACACTTTGGGCCTGGGGTGGAAATAATGAAGGTCAACTTGGTGATGGAACAAATACTATCAGGGCCGTTCCAGCCCAAATAGGAACTGATACAGATTGGGCTGAAATTACTACAGGCGAACGTCACTGTCTTGCTATAAAGACAAATGGAACACTTTGGGCCTGGGGTGAAAATGGCAATGGTCAGTTAGGATTAGCCGACAATCTTTTTTCAGATAAAAATATTCCGACACAAGTTGGTACAGCATCTAACTGGAAGTTAATTTCTGCAGGCAGAAATTTCAATCTGGCAATCAAAAACGATGGCACGCTTTGGTCGTGGGGGCAAAATGATTTTGGGCAATTAGGAAATGGGTTTTCATCTGGTAATTTTAATGATATTCCCATTCAAATAGGCGCTGATACCGATTGGGCAAGTATGGCTGCAGGCGATCTTCACAGCATGGCCCTGAAAACGAATGGAACCCGATGGGCATGGGGTTCCAACGGCCAAGGCAGCAGTAGTTCGGGTAGTGCCGGTGCATTGGGCGATACTACCAAAACAGATAAAAATATACCAACACAAATAGGAACTGATACCGATTGGGAAAAACCACAAACGGGTGAATATTTCTCTTTCTGCATGAAAAAAGATGGTACGCTTTGGTCGAACGGACGAAATACTGCAGGAGAATTAGGCGATGGAACCCAAACGATAAGGCTTTTCCCAATATTGGTAAGTTGCCCGGTAGTATTAACGAATATAAGTTCTAATGATGAAATATCTGGTTTGGAAATTTATCCTAACCCGGTAAATGATATTTTAATGATTAAAAATACTGACAACCTATCCATTGACAGAATTTCTGTTTTCAATTTTTCGGGGAAACGCGTTTTTACAGTAAATGAAAATACCAATCAGATTAATGTAGAGGGATTAGCAAAAGGCATTTATGTTTTGCAGATTTCTTCCGGAAGCAAAAACTACAAAAAGAAAATTATCAAGCTATAAAAAATGAGCTGAAGAATGTAAATCAAATTAGAATTAACAAAAATCTTAAACCATTAAACTTCTTTGCCATGAAAAAAATTATTACCATAACACTCTTATTAGTAGGTTCTTATACACAGGCACAGCGTTTCGACTGGGTAACTTCTGCCGGATATGCCGGTGTTGCAAACGCCTCTTACGGAGCAGTTGCTATTGCACGTGATTCAGAGGGCAACATTTATACTATCGATGGTGCCAACGGAAAGCAGACCTGCCAGGGAGATACTGCAGTACCTTTTTCGGGGGGCAATTCAACTTTTCTGTATAAGTTTAACGCATCGGGTAAATTGCAGTACATAAAACCCATTGGGGAAAACTTCTTTCCCATCAATCTTCAGGTGGGCGAAAATGATAACCTGTATTTGCTGGGAGCTCTTATAGGAAACAATAAGTTGAGAGTGAATGACACTCTGATTACCGGTATTGAAAACAGAAACTATATCCTGAAATTTGATACCAGCGGAAAATTATTATGGACAGCATTGAATAATGTGAGCTTCGGCGGTCATTCAGCAGCTTGTATGTTTCAGTACTACGACAATCATATTTATTTTCAAACCGGAAACTTATCTATCAGTAAACTGGATACCACCGGAAAATTTATCTCAACCTTAACGGCTGATTCGTTTATCCCCGCTACTGCCAGTAACGGTATATATTTTAAAGGATCAGGCGCATTGTCTAACGGAGATTTGGCTTTTTCTGCTATATCAAAAGGAACAATTACTTATGACACAATAACATTAGTTCCAACGGGTAACCAATTTTTGGAAACCGCGGTTTTAACAATTAGAACTAACAAAAATTTAAGTTTGATCTGGGCTAATTATACCAATGGCTTGCGGGATCCGGATCAAAATTATATTCCCATGACTGCTGGAAATGACAACGGCATTTATATAGGGCTGCAAGTTGTATCATCTTTATCAGTAGGTTCGGATACAATCATTAATAGCGGAGGAGGTTCTTCGGGTATAGGTGTAGGAGCTATTTTAAAAATGGATGCTGATGGAAACAAAATTTGGTTAAAATCAACTACTAATAACACACATATTTGGAATATGCTTAACAATCCTGATGGAAGTGGTGTCTTTTGCGGAGGTCAAATTTTCGGTTTTCAACCTGTAAATCTGGGTTCTACAACAGTTAATCCTGTTAACGGAAATTCCTTTATTACTAAAATAGATTATAGCGGTACTTTCCAGAATTCATTTTCCTTTGCCAGTGGTCCGGGAAGTTTTGTAAGGTCATTGGCAACAAATAATTCAGGTGATTTTTATGTGGGTGGCAAATTATTCAGCCGCACTGTTCCCACTTTCAGTTGTACACCCCGCGAAGCCAATACAGGATTGTTTTTAGGGAAATTTACGGAAGAGCCGGATGTGGCACCTCAACCTGCTATTTCTCTTTCGGGTATTGAACTTACTGCATCGCCGGTATTTGCCGGTAGCATTCAATGGTATTTTAACGGAGATACTATTCCCGGTGCAACAAATCAAAGCTATACTGCTGCCGAAAACGGAGATTATAGTGTTTCTTATTCCTTTATTCCTTCGTGTGTGTCCACATCCGCAAAAACGAGTGTTTTAACAGTGGGACTGTCAGAAAATAAAAGCAACCGGTTTGCAGTGTATCCTAATCCGTCCAATGGTTTGTTTACGCTGCAAATCAACGGAACGCTTCCGGAAATGGATAACATTGAAATCTATAACCTTTACGGAGAAAAAGTATATACTGAAAAACCAAAAGGATTAAACACCACCATTGATCTTTCGGACAAAGCACGAGGCGTATATTTTTATAAAATCACGAGCAATAAACAAGTACTGACGACCGGAAAAATAGTAGTACAGTAGAAGTAAACCAACCATTGACCGAACACTCTGGATAATTGTAACACGACAATTAACTGGCGATTTCCATTTGAAGTATATCAATAGTAGCCATAAATCACTAATCTTTAAAATCCTTACCATGAAAAAAATCATTACCATAGCACTCTTATTAGCAAGTGTTTTTTCACAGGCCCAGCATTTCGACTGGGTAAGCACAGCCGGATATGCCGGGGTTGCAAACAGTTTTTCCGGGGCAATCGCTATTGCACGCGATTCGCAGGGGAATTTATATACGCTGGATGTTGCAAACGGAGCGCAACAATGCCAGGGTGATACCGTGCAGCCTATTTCGGGGGCCACCACCACCTTTCTATATAAATTTAACGCAATTGGTGAATTGCAGTACATAAAACCTATCGGGGTAAATTTTGTTCCACTTAATCTCCAGGTGGGAGAAAATGATAACCTGTATTTGTTGGGGGCTCTTACAGGAACCAATCAATTAAGAGTGAATGACACTCTGATTACCGGTATTCAAAACAGAAATTATATCCTGAAATTTGATGCCAGCGGAAAGTTATTATGGACAGCATTGAATAATGTAAGCTTTGGCGGGTTTTCCGATGCATGTATGTTATTGTATTACGACAATCATATTTATTTTCAAACCGGAAACTTATCTATCAGTAAACTGGATACAACCGGACAGTTTATTTCAACCTTAACGGCTGATTCCTTTATCCCCAGTACTGCAATAACTGGTATATATTTTAAAGGTTCGGGTGTTTTTTCAAATGGCGATTTACTTTTTACAGCGGTTTCGCGGGGCACTTTAACCTATAATTCCATAACACTTGTCCCTGTTGTTGAAACAGGTTCAGTATCTTTACTGATGCTCCGTACTTCCGGAAATTTAACCGTTGTCTGGGCAAAGTATGTAAATGGCGTAGGAAACCCTGCCGAAAACTTTATCCCGGTAACCATTGGTAACGACGACGGAGTATATGTTGGGGTAGAAGTGAATTCAACTTTAACAGCCGGTACAGATGTAATTACAAATCCTGGTCCGGGATCTACCAATTACACGGATGGAATATTAAAGTTAAATGAATTCGGAACTCCCATCTGGCTTAAGTCGGTAACAACCAATGCCCATGTATGGAGTGTATTTAATAACCGGGATGGAAGCGGTGTTTTTTGTGGTGGCGATTTTACCGGGAATTTAACATTGGGCAACTTCACTATCAATCCTGTAAAGGGCAGTTCTTTTATAACCAAAATTGCTTATAATGGAACTTTTAAAAATGCATTTGCTTTCGCAGCAGGTCCTGGCTCAAAAGTAAAAAGTATGGCAACCAATGAACAAGGTGTTTTTTATGTGGGTGGCAAATTATTCAGCCGTATAGCTCCCACTTTCAGTTGTACACCCCGCGTAGCCAATACAGGATTGTATCTGGCGAAATTTACAGAAGAACCTGATGAGGCACCCCAGCCTTCAATAACCCGTTCGGGAATTGAGCTTACCGCATCGCCGGTATTTAACGAAGGAAGGATTCAATGGAATTTAAATGGAAATGCTATTCCCGGCGCGACCCATCAAACCTATACCGCTGCCGAAAACGGAGATTATACGGTTTCTTATTTTTATTCTTATAATTTAATCCCTTTGTGCATATCCACATCCGCAAAAATGAGTGTTATATCAGTCGGTTTGTCAGAAAACAAAAGCAACCGGTTTGCAGTGTACCCTAATCCTTTTAAAGGTGAAATAACCTTGGATTTTAAGGAATTTACAAGCCAGACAACTGTTACTGTTTTTGATTACAGCGGACGAAAGTTAGCTGAAAAAGAGATTTCAAATGCCTCACAAAAACTGGATCTGGGATATCTAAGCAATGGCGTTTATATAATTCAATTCCGGAATCAGGAAGGAGTTTTCACAAAACGGATTGTAAAACAGAAATAGATATTCTCGCTTCTAACAATAAAAGCAAAGGCTGTCAAATCCAAATGACAGCCTTTGCTTTTTTTAAATTATTTCTCACCAAACATGGCTACTTTTATCTCACCACCAGATTTGATATATCCCCTGAACATTCCGGATGTATTAAATGGCATGGCAATATTTCCGGTTTTATCCACGGCAATAATTCCACCGATTCCACCCAGGGTTTTAAGTTTTATCATAACCACTTCATTAGCGGCTTCGGTCAGCGTTGAACCTTTATACTTCATAATTGCAGCAATATCATAGGCAACCACATTGCGGATAAAAAACTCCCCGTGGCCGGTGGCTGAAACCGCGCAGGTATTATTATCGGCATACGTACCGGCTCCAATTACAGGAGTATCGCCTATACGCCCGTATTTTTTATACGTCATTCCTCCGGTTGAAGTCGCTGCAGCCAGATTTCCCAGTTGATCAACTGCTACACATCCAACGGTTCCGTGTTTTTTATCCAGAGCATCAAGAGAATCGGAGTTTGCTTTGGCTTTCATGTAGGCATCCCAGCGTAGTTGAGTAAAGAAATATTCGGGCGAAACAATTTCAAGTCCCTGCTCAGCGGCAAAGGTTTCAGCACCGATACCTGATAGCATCACATGGTTCGATTTTTCCATAACCGCTCTTGCAGCAGTGATAGGATTTCGGATGGTTTTTACTCCCGCAACAGCGCCTGCTAAACCGGTTTTGCCATCCATTATTGCAGCATCCAATTCATTTTTACCATCAGCATTGAAAACAGCACCTTTGCCGGCATTAAAAAGCGGGCTATTCTCCATCATCCTGACGCAGGACTCAACTGCATCGAGGCTGGTTCCGCCTGCCTTCAGGATAGAATCTCCATGCTTCAGAACTTCGGTTAATTTTGCTTCGAATTCAGCTGCTTTTGCAGCCGGAAGGTTAGCCGGAGTAATGTTGCCGGCACCTCCATGGATTACAAGTGTATACTTGCCTGAAGTCTGTGAATTGGATAAAAAAGTGAGTGACAGGAAGAAGATGAGAAGAAGAGGGATCGTTGCTTTCATTTTGAAATGGGATTTAATAATTTTATTTGAAAACTCTAACCCTTGAAGGGTTTACAACCCTTCAAGGGTTTCTCATGCCAAAATTCTATTTTTTACCATTTTCTTTATTAGTTTTACTGAAATGCAATTGTAACTACCTCATAGATGGCAATAAACCGCATTAAAAAACGTGAAACTATCAGCATAAAAGCAAAAAGCCGCGGCATACTATTAATTACATCTGATGTAAGAAGCTATGAGTACCAGGAATAGAAAAAATTAACTGAAATTGCTCGATGGATTAGAGGTCTTAGGCTCATCCGGATCCAATTCATAATTATGGTTCCTGAGCTTACTGTGTCTCATGCCGTAAGCAAAATATAAAACCAACCCGATTACCAGCCAGATCAGGAACCGCATCCAGTTGGTTATTCCCAGTTCGCTCATCAGGTATAAATTGGTAATCAACCCCAACACCGGTATCAGCGACCATTTTCTGATCACAGCGTAAACAGTTGTAAGTATTGCCCCAACAATAAAAACAAACATGGGCAACTGGTTATGAAACCCTTTGGACACATGGTTGCTCCCGTTAAAAATTCCGGCAAAAAATCCCGGATTTGACAACCAGATTATAACCAAAATAACTGCCCATATAGGTAGCAAATATAAGCGGCTGTTAGCATATGGAACATTGAAACCTCTTTTATTTACATCCTGATTGCCTCTTGGATGAAGTATTAAAACGCCGCCCGAAACCAGGATAAACGCAAATAAAGTGCCTATACTTGTAAGGTCGGTTACTTCGGTTAAGTTCAGAAACAAGGCGGGAATGGCAACCATGAATCCTGTAATTATGGTGGCAAAGGCCGGTGTACGGTACTTTTTATGAAGCTTTGAGAATCTGGGAGGCAAAAGTCCGTCGCGGCTCATGCTCATCCATATACGTGGCTGACCGACCTGGAAAACCAGCAATACACCAGCCATCGCGATTACGGCTCCCAATGCAATAACACCGGATAGTTTTGTAAGATGCAACGTCTCGAAAGCATAAGCCAGCGGATCAGAAACTCCCAGCTGACTGAATGGAACCATCCCGGTTAGCACAAGACTGATTATTACATACAAAACAGTAGTGATTGCTAATGCATAAATCATAGATCTCGGTAAATCGCGGCGCGGATTTTTGCATTCCTCGGCAGTAGTCGAAATTGCATCAAAACCGATGTATGCAAAGAAAACACCCGAAACACCTTTTAAAACTCCGCCGATGCCGTTAGGCGCAAATGGGCTCCAGTTCTTCGGATCAATATAAAATGATCCTACGGCTATTACTAACATCAGGATGCCTATTTTTATAAGCACCATAATGTTGCCGGCCATTTTGGTTTCGTAAATGCCTTTGTATACCAGCCAGGTTATGAAAACAACAATACCCAATGCGGGTATATCAGCAATAAACCGGATGTTGCCGATATGTGGCGCCAAAAGCCATGCCTGGTAAGCTTCGCGCAGGTTTGTATCAAGACCAGCTAAAGTCACACCTGACTGGAGTTGTTCCGTTGCCAGCTTAAATCCTTTGGCTGCGCTGAGGTAATCAATAGCCAGGTATTCGGGTATGTTAATGTGAAGACCACTCAGTAAGCCTGTAAAATATCCGGACCACGAAATAGCTACGGCAATATTTCCGATGGCATATTCCATAATCAGATCCCAGCCAATGATCCAGGCAATAAGTTCTCCAAAACTGGCATATGCATAGGTGTATGCGCTTCCGCTAATAGGGATAGATGATGCAAACTCAGCATAACACATGGCTGATAAGCCGCAGGCTATAGCCGTAAAAACAAATAACAATGATACGGCCGGACCACCGCTGGCTGCAGCATTTCCAATGGTGCTGAATATTCCGGCACCAATAATAGCGGCAATTCCCATTGCCGTAAGATCCCTCACGCCAAGGCGGCGTTTCATCAAATCAGGATTGCTTTCGTCGGCATGACGAAGGATCATTTCAATAGACTTCTTCCTGAAAATATTTTGCATACTAATCTGCTGGCGCTGTAAATATAGCAGATATTTATGGAACAGCTGCTGATTCCTGGAATCTCAGTTTCAAAAAATCAGATTTGTGGTTTTGTGATTATTTTAAGTCTCAATAAATCAGTTTGAACTGTGGCAATATCAATAAGAAAACGCCAGAAATCTGACGCTTTAAAAATTTAATCACAGAAGTGAAATGTAAAATTAAATTTTTACTTAAGCTCTTTATAACGGGCTGATCGTAATCTCAATGCCACTTTCCAGTAATGTTTCCATTGGTAAAGCAGGTATATTCCCGTTCAAATCACCTAAAAGTGTTATGATGAAAGGATTTTTAACTGTCGCTAACATATCCACATCTTTAACCACAAAGTCAATGGAACTATCTGTCGCATTGATTATTGGTGATGTAGCTATCTCAATTGGTAAACCACCTTGAGGCGTTACAGTAACACGTGCTGAAGTTAACCAGTTGATTTTAGCCGTTTCAGGTGAGACAATAGAAAACTTCAATTTGTAAAAACTGGCACGATCTATCAATCCGGTATGAGAGCCTGCTATGCTGTCGATATTAATAGCGGAGTTTGATTGCGAATACAGCACCATTTCAGTTTTCAGCTGTGAAATTGAAGTTGAATCAATGGTGACATGACTATCCGGTAAGTCATACGTAATCTTAAAAGTAGTAGCTTCTTTCAGTTTTTCACACGATTGCAACAAAACGAGTGATATTCCAATGCCCAGCAAAAGGGGTAAGGTAATCCATGATTGAGTTTTCATAATAAAAAGTTGATTAGATGACGTTAATCCAGCCGGTAAATTTGATAGGACATTTTCTATTAACGTTTATTGTGTTTTTAAGTTGCCTGGTAATGAAGACTTATTCAGAAACATTAACATATAATTAATGGACTATTGATCAATATGTAACTACCGAAAAAGAAAAAATATCAGGATTTGTTTCTGAAAACAGTCAGGTGCCGACCATTTAAAAATAGTATGGAGAAA
The DNA here is from genome assembly GCA_030654075.1 of Bacteroidales bacterium. Lineage (GTDB taxonomy): Bacteria > Bacteroidota > Bacteroidia > Bacteroidales > UBA4417 > UBA4417. The sequence goes on from JAURYB010000174.1 coordinate 52,527, forward strand.
TAAAGCAGTAAAACACCTGCTAAACAACGGCGGTTTTTATGATGCCATGAACTGAATAGCGGCTTTCACTATTCCCTCCAAATCTATTCCGCACTCGTGGTGCAGTTCTTCCAATGTTCCCTGTTCCACAAAACGATCAGGTACTCCAAGCCGATGTATTGTGGCTTTGTGATAGCCGTTGTCATTGGCAAATTCAGCAACCGCGCTTCCTAATCCGCCAATTATGGATGCATCTTCCAATGTTATAACTTTATTAAACTGGCTTAATATCAAATGTAGTAATTCTTCATCGATTGGTTTTAGAAAACGGGTATCGTATAGCGCAACTTCAATATTTTTTCCTGAAAGTATATTACATGCCTGCAATGCTACATTGCCTATGGGACCAATAGAAATTACTGCAAGATCTTTGCCTTCACGAATAATGCGCCCTTTCCCAACCTCCAATGCAGTAAATGGTGTTTTCCATTGAGGCATTACTCCCCGTCCGCGCGGATAGCGGATAGCAAACGGCCCCATCCCTTCGAGTTGGGAAGTGTACATCATATTCCGAAGCTCTTCCTCGTTCATAGGTGAGCAAATCACGATATTCGGAATTGCTCTCAGGTAAGCCAGGTCGTAAACACCATGATGAGTGGCACCGTCTTCGCCAACCAGTCCACCACGATCGAGGCAGAAAACAACATTTAGGTTTTGCAATGCAACATCATGTATTACCTGGTCGTATGCCCGCTGCATAAAACTTGAGTAGATATTACAAAACGGAATTAATCCGCTTGCTGCCATTCCTGCCGAGAAAGTTACAGCATGTTGTTCAGCAATTCCCACATCAAAAGCACGGTCGGGCATTTTGGCCATCATCAGGTTAAGCGAACATCCTGTAGGCATTGCAGGCGTTACACCTACAATCTTTTTATTCATTTCGGCCAATTCGATAATGGTTTTTCCAAATACTACCTGGTATTTAGGTGCCTGGTTGTGGCATGCAGTTTCTTTCAACTCACCTGTTTCCATATTGAAAACGCCTGGTGCGTGGAATAAGGTCTGGTCACGTTCCGCTTTTTCGTATCCTTTGCCTTTCACCGTTATTACATGCAGTAGTTTAGGCCCAGGTATGTTTTGCATATCCCGCAACAGGTGAACGAGTTTTACAACATCATGTCCGTCAACAGGCCCGAAATACCGGAAGCCGAAAGCTTCGAAAAGATTACTTTCTTTTAGCAGTGATGTTTTCACTGCGTTACCGATTTGTTTAACTACTTCCCTGGAATTGGCGCCATAGCGGGTTTTTCCACCCATGAGCCACCATATTTTGTTACGGATCCGGTTGTACGTTTTGGAAGTGGTAATATCGGTAAGATATTTGGAAAGCCCTCCAACATTTTTATCAATTGCTATCCCGTTATCATTCAGGATTACCAGCAGATTTGCTTTTGAAACGCCTGCATTGTTCAGGGCTTCCATTGCCATTCCGGCAGTCATCGAGCCATCGCCGATTACAGCAATATGTCTCCTCGTTTTATTCCCCTGTAATTCAGAGGCTACAGCCATTCCTAATGCTGCAGATATACTTGTTGAGGAATGCCCTGTGCCGAAAGCATCGTATTCGCTTTCCGAAATCCTTGGGAAACCGCTGATTCCATTGTAGGAGCGGTTTGTAAAAAATATATCCTTCCGGCCGGTAAGAATTTTATGGGCATAAGCCTGATGACCTACATCCCAAATCAGTTTATCTTCAGGCGTATTGAATGCATAATGGATAGCAGCTGTAAGCTCAACCACGCCAAGGCTGGCACCAAGGTGTCCGGGATTACGTGAAATTACTTCGAGAATGAATTGACGCACATCCTTACACACTTGCGGAAGCTCTTCAACCGGGAGTTTACGCATGTCTGCAGGTGAATCGATATTTGATAACAATGTGCCCTGTGCGGGAGTCATAGTCCGGAATTTGGAGTGTAAAAGTAAGGTTTTCCTGCATAAACGAACCCTATAAAAGGATATTATTGTGTTTATGGGATATTATCAAAAAACCGGATTCTGTATTTCGAAGCCGGCTTATTGGATGTCAATTTGTTAGAAAAGTTGGTCTTAAAATAAACCACACAATTTGTTGTATCTGCGTTCTTAAAGGAATCCCAACTCCAGCATCCCCATTTCGCTGATCATATTGCGATCCCAGGGTGGTTCAAAAGTCAGGGTAATTTTCGCGTCGGTAACGCCTTCCACATTTTTCACTGTTTCGTGCACTTCAATTGGAAGACTTTCGGCAACCGGGCAATTCGGAGCTGTGAGCGTCATGGTAACATGGGCTACAAAATCATCATCAACAAGAATTGTATATATAAGACCCAGGTCGTAAATATTTACAGGAATCTCCGGATCGTAAATGGTTTTAATCACCTGGACAATTCTTTCGGAGATTATATCTTTTTCTATCTGTTTACGCATTGAAAAGGTTTTAGGCTTTAGGGATTAGGTTTTGGGGTAAATATTTACGATTTACGATTTACAAGGTACGATTTACGATTTTGAATTACGATTTTCTGTTTTCTGTTTTCCGGAAATTATTTACGATTAACGGATAACAATTAACGATTAACCAGGTACGATTAACGATTTTGGATTCCCATTTCCCCTTTTCCATTTTCTTTTTCCAACCGATTAACTATTCTTCTCCTTCACCTGGTATGCAAAAGCATAAAGTTTAATCTGTTTAACCATCGAAAGCAATCCATTGCTCCGGGTTGGGGACAGATGTTCTTTAAGTCCGATCAGGTCCAGGAAAGTAGTTTCGGCTTCAACAATTTCAACTGGTGTATGACCTGAGAACACGCGGATCAGCAAATAAGCTATTCCTTTTGTTATCACCGCATCGCTGTCGGCAGTAAAATAAATCAGTCCATCTTTATACTCCGAACTAAGCCAAACCCTCGATTGACAACCGGTTATCAGGTTTGCATCTGTTTTTTGAGTGTCGTCGATCAAAGGGACCGACCTTCCCATTTCAATCAGGTAATTATACTTGTCCATCCAGTCGTCGAACTGGTTAAATTCATTGATTATCAGATTCGTAGTTTCTTTGATCGTCATTTTATCTATACTTTTTTGTCCTGCTTACGCAAAAAGAGTTTTTACGCGGTGAATTGCTTCTACCAGTTTATCAACTTCCTGGCGGGTATTATAAAACGCCATTGAAGCACGCAAGGTACCATTTATTCCTAAAATATCCATTAAAGGTTGTGTACAATGACTTCCTGTCCGAACTGCAATACCTAAATGATCCATGATAGTTCCGGCATCAAAAAAATGAATGCCTTCGATTAAAAAAGAAATAATTGCCGCTTTGTTCTGCGCAGTTCCGATGATTTTAACACCTTCAACTGCCTGAAGTTGTGCTGTAGCGTAACTTAGCAAATCGTTTTCCTGTGCCATAATAAAATCCCAACCCAACTCATTGAGGTAATCAATGGCAGCTCCAAATCCCATAACATCGGCTACATTCGGTGTTCCGGCTTCAAATTTATAGGGAATCTCGTTATAGGTGGTTTTTTCAAAAGTAACTCTGTCAATCATTTCACCACCCAACTGGTAAGGTTGCATTTTTTCGAGCCATGAAGTTTTCCCATACAACCCGCCTATTCCCATCGGGCCATACATTTTATGGGCTGAAAATGCATAAAAATCACAATCCAGTTCCTGAACGTCAACCGGGCCATGCGATAATCCCTGGGCTCCATCCACAAAAACAGGCACACCTTTTTTATGCGCCATTTCTACAATTTCAGCAACAGGATTAATGGTTCCCAGGGTATTGGAAATATGGCTGACAGCAACCATTTTTGTTCGATCGTTCAGTAATTCTTCAAATACTATAATATCCAAATCGCCTTCGGGGGTAATTGGAATCACTTTTAAAAAAGCTCCTTTTCGCTCACAGGCAACCTGCCAGGGAACGATATTGGAATGATGTTCGAGTACTGAAATGATAATTTCGTCGCCGGCATTCAGGAAAGGTTCACAATAGGAGCAGGCTACCAGGTTAATGGCTTCGGTGGCACCACGGGTAAAAATGATTTCGTTAGGATTGCAGGCATTCACGAAAGTCGCAACTTTTTTCCTCACATCTTCAAAAGCACCCGTAGCCTGCTGGCTCAGATAGTGAACTCCGCGATGCACATTCGCATTGTCGTTACGGTAATAATTGCTGATTGCATCTATTACAATGTTAGGCTTTTGCGTAGTTGCTGCATTATCAAAATATACCAAAGGTTTCCCATAAATGGTACGCGACAGAATCGGGAAATCATTCCTGACCGATTGAATTTTTTCTTCTGAAATTTCGCTCATCACAGTTGAGAATCAGATTTTTGACAGATCAATATTGAACTCAACTCTTGATTGCTCATGAGAACTGCAATTCAACACGCATTGTTCACATTGGGAAAGTTCACCGCGCAGGCGTTTCTTAACCATATCATCCATACGCTGGCGCAATTCTGGTATTGAGATTTTATTGATTACATCGGCGGCAAAGGCATACATCAGTAATATTTTTGCATTGGCTTCGCTGATTCCGCGGGAACGGATGTAAAACAATGCCTCTGCATCCAGCTGCCCGATTGTGGCACCATGGCTGCACTTTACATCGTCGGCATAAATTTCGAGGAAAGGTTTGGTGTCAATACTTGCTTTATCAGAAAGCAAAATATTTTTATTCGTTTGAAAGGCATTAGTTCGTTGTGCATCGCGATGCACCTTGATATGCCCGTTAAAAACACCGCTGGCATGATCATCAAGCACACCTTTGAAAAGTTCCCTGCTTTCACAATCAGGCGCAGCATGGTTGATAAACACCTGGTTATCCAAATGTTGGTAACGATCCATCAGGTATAGTCCGTAAACCTCAGCGCTGCTGTGGCTTCCGCTCATGGTAACATGCGAAAGATTCCGTATCAGTCCGCCGTTGAGACTGATTGCATTGGTGGATAAAGTGCTTCCTTCATCCTGCTGAAAATACATGCTGTTGATCAACGTAGTGTGATCATCCTTATTTTGAAGTTTATAGTGATCAAGCGTTGAGTTGCGCCCGATTTTTACTTCAGTAACTGAATTAATAAATGTAACATCGTGGTTGATGGAATCGTCGCATTGCACAAGACGGAGGTGGCTGTTTTCACCTAAAATAACAAGGGTCCGTGTGTTCAGAAACAGGTTTTGCTTAAAGTCCGTTATGTTAACTGTTTGAATATTCTGTTCAACAGTAACATTGTCAGGGATATAAATAAAGATCCCATCCTGTGACATGGCTGTGTTCAAAGCAGTGAGTCCTTCGGCATTATCATCAGCATATTTTCCGTAATGAGCACTGATGAGTTCCGGATATTTGCCAAACGCGGCAGCCAGGCTTCCTATGATCATACCATTGGGATAAACATGCAAAAGGTTTTTGCGATCAGCGTACCAGCCATTGAGTTGTGTTACCAGCAATGTCTCGAAATGAGGAACATCACATTTGAATATTTTATCAATATCCAGTTCTGGTGAAGGTGGCTCAGGCAATGCATGATATTCGTGATTCAGGGCCCGCGAAAGATCGGTGCCCCTCCATTTTTCGAGAGCGGCATGCGGGAATCCCATCCTGCTGAACACTTCAAAAGCTTTAGCGCGTTTGGCAGCCACAAAGGGAGTATCATTCCTGGTAATTTCCAGCTGTTTGTCAGCGAAAATACCTGACAGATATTCTTTGAGGTCGTATATTGTTGAAACTATTGATGCTTCCATTTTTCCAATCAATTTTTTATTCCAAGGTAATTTTTCTGGTGTAAGGGTAAGGCATAAGATGTAAGGTATAAGAAGTAAGGTGTAAGGTATAAGTGGATTGGGAATTCCCTTGATGATACTATTTTGAGTTTTACTTTTAGTTCATCGCGGACTGATCCAACAATTTTTTCTGCAATGCTACTTTTTGTCAATGAGGAACTTAAACCTTATACCTTACTTCTTCTCTTCTCTGCAATCAGGATTCGCTTCTGATCCATTCGTAGCCTTTTTCTTCCAGGAGCAAGGCAAGTTCTTTTCCGCCAGATTTTACAATACGGCCATCGAAAAGCACATGTACCACATCAGGTATAATGTATTCCAATAACCGCTGGTAGTGAGTTATTACAATGGTTGCGTTATCAGGGCGACGGAGTTTATTTACGCCCGTAGCAACAATCCGCAAGGCATCTATATCAAGTCCTGAATCTGTTTCGTCCAATATGGCAAGTGAAGGTTCGAGCATTGCCATCTGGAAAATTTCGTTCTTCTTTTTCTCACCACCTGAAAAACCTTCGTTTACCGAACGGCTGGCTAATTTCTCCTGTAATTCGAGTAGTTGCTTTTTTTCTTCCATCTTTGCCAGGAATTCAACGGCAGGCACAGGATCTAGCCCTTTGTATTTGCGTTGTTCGTTTATAGCGGTACGCAGGAAGTTGGTAATCGAAACACCAGGAATCTCAACAGGATACTGGAAACCAAGAAAAAGGCCTTCACAGGCGCGCTCTTCGGGTGAGAGATCCAATATGTTTCTTCCTTTAAAAATGATTTCACCTTCTGTTACCTCGTAGCCTTCGCGACCGGCGATAACATAAGCCAATGTGCTTTTTCCGGTTCCGTTAGGTCCCATAATAGCGTGTACCTCTCCGGCTTTCACTTCGAGGTTAATTCCTTTTAAAATCTCTTTTCCTTTGATGGAAACCTTCAGGTTTCGGATACTTAACATATAAATTTGATTCTATTAATGTTTTTGATAATTAAGGTTTTGGTGTCGAGGGCAGGGTTATATGGGAAAGTTGAGTTATGTTGAGTTGTCATTCGATGGTCATTCAGTTGTCATTCAGTGGTTGATTGAGTACAAAGATTGAAATTTCAGGTTTATGAAATCATTTTCTTTAAATCACGAATCACAATTTAAAAATCACTAATCACAAATCATTCCTTACCCAACGCTTCCTTCTAAACTAATGGCTAACAGTTTCTGCGCTTCAACGGCAAATTCCATGGGTAAATGCATCAGAACTTCTTTGGCATAACCGTTAACGATGAGGCCAATGGCGCTTTCGGAACTGATTCCGCGCTGCTTGCAATAGAAAAGCTGGTCGTCAGAGATTTTGGAAGTAGTAGCTTCATGTTCGATAATTGAAGTATGGTTTTCCGCTTTAATATATGGAAAAGTATGAGCTCCGCATTTATCGCCTAACAACAATGAATCGCATTGGGAGAAATTACGCGCGTTTTCAGCACGCTTGATTACTTTCACCAATCCACGGTAGCTGTTGTTGCTTTGGCCGGCCGAAATACCCTTCGAGATAATAGTACTTTTTGTATTCTTTCCAAGGTGAATCATTTTTGAGCCGGTATCAGCCTGCTGGAAATTATTGGTAACAGCCACCGAATAAAACTCGCCAATTGAATTGTCACCCATCAACACTACACTTGGATATTTCCATGTGATAGCAGAACCGGTTTCAACCTGTGTCCACGAAATTTTGGAATGGCTGCCTTTGCAGATACCCCGTTTGGTGACGAAATTGTAAATTCCACCTTCGCCTTTTTTATTGCCCGGATACCAGTTTTGAACGGTGCTGTATTTAACTTCGGCATCTTTCATGGCAACAATTTCGACAATGGCAGCATGCAACTGATTTTCATCCCGCATAGGCGCAGTGCAGCCCTCCATGTAACTAACGTAAGCGCCTTCGTCAGCAATTATAAGTGTACGTTCGAACTGCCCTGTATTGGCTGCATTGATACGGAAGTACGTTGACAATTCTACCGGGCAACGCACTCCTTTCGGGATATAACAGAAAGAACCATCGCTGAAAACCGCTGAATTGAGCGCGGCAAAGAAATTATCGTGGCTTGGCACCACGCTTCCCATATATTGTTTTACAAGGTCGGGATGATTCTGGACGGCATCGCTGAATGAGCAAAAAATAACACCGTATTTCGAAAGTGTATCCGTAAAAGTGGTTTTAACCGATACACTGTCGATAACAGCATCAACGGCAACGCCGCTCAGTTTTTTCTGTTCGTCGAGCGAGATGCCAAGTTTTTTGAAGGTTTCCAGGAGTTCGGGATCAACTTCATCGAGGCTGGTAAGCTCTTTTTTTCGTTTAGGCGCCGCGTAGTAGATGATATCCTGGTATTTTATTGCCTGATGGTGGATATGTGCCCAGGTGGGTTCGGTAAGCGTAAGCCAGTGACGATATGACTGAAGCCGGAATTCAAGCATCCATTCCGGCTCATTCTTTTTTGCTGAAATAAATCTAACCGTATCTTCACTCAGCCCGACAGCAGCCAGGTCCATTTCGATATCGGTATGAAATCCATACTTGTAATCGCTCGTGGTTACTTCTTCAAGTATATTATTTTGATTTTTTTCCATTTCTGCGTGATGTTCAGGCGCTTATTTATCTTTGGTTTAAATAAATTTAGCGGGCAAAGTTAGTAATAATAAAGGTATTGCAATACCTCATTAGGTGGTTCTTTTAGTAAAAAACAAGCGGAAGTATGATTTGTTTTCAGATTTCGGAAAATGAATACCGAATTTGATTTTACAGCTCATTCAGAATAATCGTGCTTTTAGAAATTAAGAAAGATAAACCACGGAGGCACTGAGGGCACAGAGGAACACGGAGAGAAAAATAAAAGTTCAGGATTTCAAGGTATTTGACACTTTCGTTGAAAAATTTTTTAAAAAATGAGGGATGCTGGAATTTCAGACATTTTTAAAAAAATAAAACTCCGTGTTCCTCGGTGTAATCTGTGCCTCCGTGGTAAAGAAAACCTTAATTTTGTCGGAAATTTAATTTCATGATCGATCCAACACCGGGCAAACGAACCGAACTTTCATCTTTAGGCGAATTCGGATTAATAAAGCATCTCACAGATTCATTTGTTTGTGAGCAACCATCAACTATTAAAGGCATTGGCGATGATGCAGCTGTTATTGATTACGGCGACAAAGTTACTTTGGTTTCCACCGATCTACTGGTTGAAGGCGTTCATTTCGACCTGGCATATATGCCTTTGAGGCACCTGGGATACAAATGCGCAACTGTTAATTTTTCGGATATAGTGGCTATGAATGGCACACCGAGGCAGCTTTTTGTCGGAATTTCGGTGTCAAATCGCTTTCCGGTTGAAGCTCTGGAAGAAATTTACGAAGGAATCAAATTAGCTTGTAAACGCTATAAAGTTGACCTGGCTGGTGGTGATACAACATCTTCGGTTCATGGATTATTCCTTTCGCTGACCGTTACCGGTGAAGCCGCAAAAGAAGATGTTGTATATCGCAATACAGCCAAAGAAAATGACCTGATCTGCGTTACAGGCGACCTTGGCAGCGCATACATGGGACTGCTTTTACTCGAACGCGAGAAGAAAGTTTTTGAAGCAGATCCCGGAATGCAGCCTGACCTGGCCGGTTTTGATTATATTCTGGAACGCCAGCTTAAACCCGAACCCCGGACTGATATTATTGAATTGCTGAAAACTGTTGGCGTAAAACCAACGGCTATGATTGATATTTCTGACGGGCTAGCTTCTGAGGTTTTGCATATTTGTGAAGATTCAGGGCTGGGATGCCGTATTTTTGAAGATAAGATTCCACTCGATGCCATGACCATTGCCGCCGCCGAAGAATTTAATATCCAGCCGGTTACTGCTGCAATGAACGGCGGTGAAGATTATGAACTTTTATTTACCATCAATATGAATGATTTCGAGAAAGTGAAAGATCTCGAAGGCATCAATATTATAGGCCATATGACTGAAGCCAATTCAGGTGTTTATCTTGCAACCAATAATGGGCCGCTGATTCAGATTGAAGCGCTGGGATGGAATCATATGCGGGAGGAGGAGTAAGGGGCAGAAAAGCAGAAAATAGAAAATAGAAAATAGAAGGGGCGAAGGGCGACAAGGCGAAGGGCGACTGGGAGACAGAACTTTGGCTTGTTTCGACCATTCTGCAACTTCGCCAGGTACAAGTTAACTATTGAATCTTTTAAAGCCCTAACCCCCAAAACCTAACCCCCAAATCCTCCTTTGTCAAAGCATTCCATCCATATCCAGAATATAGTCCGCGAACTGCCCGACAGTCCCGGGGTATATCAGTATTACGATAAGGACGGGAAAATACTGTATGTTGGTAAAGCAAAAAATTTAAAGAAACGAGTTTCTTCGTATTTCCGGCAGAATGAATCGCTGATAGGTAAAGTCAGGATTCTGGTTCAGAAGATTGTTGATATACAGATTGTTGTTGTAGAAACTGAACTGGATGCCTTGCTTCTGGAAAACAACCTGATTAAAAAATACCAGCCACGTTACAACGTGATGCTGAAGGATGATAAAACCTATCCCTGGATTTGTATCAAAAAAGAAGCTTTCCCACGCATTTTCCCCACAAGGCATCGCATCAACGACGGCTCTGATTATTTTGGCCCTTATGCCTCGGTAAAAATGATGCATACTTTGCTCGACCTTATCCGGCAATTGTACCAGATCCGCACCTGTAGCCTTAACCTGAGCGCAGCCAATATCAGGGCAGGAAAATACAAAGTATGCCTCGAATTTCACCTGAGAAATTGCCAGGGGCCCTGCGAAAATCTTCAGACGGAAGAAGATTACGGGCAATCACTGGTTGAAATCAGGAATATCCTTCGTGGAAATATCTCATCTGCCCGGCAGCACCTGGTTGGCATGATGAAGGAATATGCCGATACCTATCAGTTTGAAAGAGCACATATTGTTAAGGAGAAAATTGTATTGCTCGATCGTTACCAAAGCAAATCGTCCATTGTGAGCCCTTCGATCCATAATATTGATATTTTTTCCTATGTGGATGAACCAACGGCTGCCTATATCAATTTCATGAAAGTGATCAACGGTTGTATAATCCAGGCGCATACCGTTGAGTTGCGTAAGAAACTGGATGAACCGCCAGAAGAACTTCTTTTACTTGCCATCGTTGAGTTGCGTGAGCGTTTCGATTCCGATTCGCCCGAAATTATTGTTCCATTCAAACCTGATGTCGAATTGCCCGGAGTATCGTATACAACTCCGATCCGGGGCGAAAAGAAAAAGCTGCTCGAACTTTCGGAACGCAATGCGAAATATTACATGCTCGAAAAGCACAAACAGCTCGAACATGTTGATCCTGAACGCCACACTACCCGGATTATGGCTCAGATGCAGGCTGATCTCAGGCTGAAGGAACACCCGGTACGTATCGATTGTTTCGATAATTCAAATATACAGGGATCATACCCGGTTGCGGCAATGGTTGTATTTACAAACGGGAAACCCGATAAAAAGGAATACCGCCATTTTATTATAAAAACCGTGGAAGGGCCGAATGATTTTGCTTCGATGGAGGAAGTAATTTACCGCCGGTATAAACGCGTTATTGAAGAAGAACAGCCTTTGCCGCAATTAATTATCGTTGACGGTGGCAAGGGACAACTCAGCTCGGCTATGGAAAGCATTGATAAGCTTGGTCTTCATGGAAAAGTGGCAGTTATCGGAATTGCTAAAAAGCTGGAAGAAATCTATTATCCGGGTGACTCATTACCTTTATATATTGATAAGAAATCGGAAACGCTTCGTATTATTCAGCAATTGCGTGATGAGGCCCATCGTTTTGGGATTACCCATCACCGCAAGCGCCGCGAAAAAGGAACCATTAAAACTGAATTAACCGAGATTGCAGGCGTGGGCGAATCCACTTCAACGTTATTGTTGACAAAATTCCGGTCGGTAAAAGCTATCAAAGAAGCTTCGCTGGCTGAAATACAGAAAGTTGGTGGATTAGCGAAAGGGAAGATAGTTTATGCGTATTTCCATCCGGAGAAACTGACTGAATAAGCTTTATCCTTTTTTTATAGTATTACTCCATAAATTTGGAGTTCAATTAATTCAATTATTTATAGGGCTATTGTGCAATCTTTTACTTTTACCCCTCCAGGTTTCCCCAAAGGAATACTTGAAATAAATCACTTTTAAAAGGTACAGACAAATCAGAATGAGGCTCCCCAACTTATAAAACGGTCTCGAAAAGTCTGCTCCGAAAAAAGCATTGTATTGCTTTTAGGAGCAGACCCGCATACAGTAAAAAACGGATATTTAACTTTCCCGTAAATCTTGATTTGCAATATTCCAGCTAAGACTTTAAATTAACTCTGCCGATTGTTTGGCTAAAAAGACAATTCCGAATATCAGCTTTAGTTTAAAAGGGCTTTCCCAACCCAGATATTCTTCCCTTTCAGATCATTCCCGATATACAGAATACTTTTTTCCTGCTCATCATATTTTGATTCTCTGAGATAATACTTCCCGCCGCCCATAGATTGAATTGCGCTCAAGGTTGAGTTACCCAAATCAATTTTTACTATTCTCGGGAAAAATACACGGGTGATATTGCCGGTAAACCAATCTTTATCGCCCATAACTTCCCATAATTCCCAGTAAATAGTATTATTGTCTGCGGAGGCATAAAAATTCTGTTCCATCGAAAAAATCTCGCTTGCCTTATCATCATTCACTTTCCCTATTCCATACTGAGCCTTGATATTCCCGTTTTTATCAATCTGAAAACAGACTATATCTTTGTACGAATCAATAATATCTATTGAATTGCCGTTTTTTTGAGTCATCCAGCCGGATAATTGCCCTGTCACCAGGTAATCTCCTGACGAAGTGACATAAAATTTCTGGAGCTGGAACTTCTTCCCTTTATATACACTGGCACCTTTATCGCCGGGAGCTGTTTTGAATTTAGCTTTAAATTCTGCAACAGGTGTTGTTGAAGCAAAAGCAATCTGGCTGCCACTAAATTTAAGCAAATGGAAATAATCCATATCATCATCAAGGCATTTTCTCCACTTCATATCCCATTTATTGTTCCCCTCCATACTTGCGGCTCTGGCGCCGGGATTGTAAATCGGAGCATACTCACTGAATACTTCACTAAATGCTTCTTTCGATTTTATTGAAGTACCAAAGAAATAAACATTTTCGCCCTGTTCGTAAGCAGCCGAAATAAGCAATGCTGAGGCAGGGCTTGTAAATTCAACTTTGTTTTTGAGATTGCCCTCAATATCATATTTGAAATAAACATATTTGGAAAGATCTGAAGACTCTTTGGGCGCAAATACCATCACCACATCTTCACTTTCCAGCATGGAGGAAAAAACCAAAGTGTACGCCCCTTTTAAATCAACCGGATTATCTTTTAACTCAAGTTTATCATCAAATAAAAGTATTGAAAACTTATCTGCCAGTGCTTTGTCCTTGGTTTCAGTTTTAGCAATCACAAAAACATTACTTTTATTTACATCGTTTGAAGAATAGGATGCATATCCGATATATACTCTTCCATCATCGTTTTTTGCTTTAATGGTTTCGGACGAAAGCCATTTCTTGACCTGATACCTTTGTTTTTTTTGATTCCAGGTTTCCAAAGCTACATCTTTGTTCAATTTAAGTGTTACCCTCATCGCTGCCACACCAGCTCCACCGACATATGCCCTATAATATGTGCGCTCCATATCTGGTTTATTTTCTTTATTTACCTGTATGTCCGAAGCATTAATAAATTTCAGATTCTTGTCGAAGCTGTATTGCTCATAGGAGACGACCTCGCTTTTTTTATCAAGCTTCATACGATAAGTGATGTTGCTGTTTCCTTTATCATCCTTATTCACTTCATACATCTGCCCTTTTTGTGCTTTGTCGGAAAGGGGCTGAACACTCTCTTTAAACTCTTGCGCATAGGAATTCGCAGTAATAAACGCACAAATAACAATGGCGATTAAAGTAATTTTCATAGTTTTTAGTTGTTTAGTTTCCTACTCGTATGGCTTTTCAGTATCGCCCCCGAATTATTACCTACGCGGGAAAGGTCCGTTTTTAGTGGGTTCTGGCTCCACGTTTTTTAAGTTCTGTTTATACCCTTGATCATAATGTATTTTTCAGATGATTTGTTTACTTGCTTTCACTATAATTTTAGTATTATAAACCTTTATGTTTTCGAGAGGAAAATACATCCTTGGCCTTGAATTCAGAAATGGGGTTCCGGCAAGATTAATGATTCACTGGTATAGCCTGCTTTTTTGTATCTCAGTCTTTCACACATCGAACAGAAAGGCCACGATCTTTTCCGAAGGAAGCCCTGCCTATAATATCTTTTCCATCGCTGTACATGTAACAGAACCAGGCGTCATCTGTATTGAACCCGGTTGAACTCCACCAGTAACCATAGTCTCCATTGAACCTGAAAGCGTCATTACGGCAGCCCCCCGGAAGTGCTGTAAAACCGCTGCTATTGGATGCAACTGTATCAGGACTATTCCAGCCTGAAATTGATTTTAGTTTCCCGGCCGCAACATCTGCACCGCCTAAGTAGGTTGTAAGAGTCATCCACTCAGCATCGGTGGATACATGCCAGCCAATCGGGCAAAGTTTTTTAGTATTTACCGCGTACCAATTGTAAAGCAAGCCAAATTCATCTGCATAAGTCTCCATCCCATTTCCGTATGCGCAATACCCTGGAGCGGTTAAATCCTGCCATTCATAATCATCCGTTACCATTGGGATTTCTTTGCCATCATTTAAGGTGGTTACCACTAAGTTTGCTTTCATCCATGTTTGAGTTCCAATTTTCACCGAATTATAAATATTCCCATCGGCATCGGTTACCGTTTCGGCCGTACTAACTACCTGGGCATAACAATTTATTGCAATCATTACAATTGCGATAGTTAAAATTATAGATTTGTTTTTCATAAAATTAGTGTAACATATTGTTATTATATTGTTTAGATTCTATTTTTCACGCTTTAATGAAAAAATGAATTTCTGCTTCAGTTTTGATCAAATACAGAGGATGACTTTAATCGCAAACACAACATTCCTTAGTTCCATCAGTACTATAAATTGACATAACAACAGGGATATCAGATTGCTAAATCCGGATTAATACACTTTTTCCCCATTTACATTTATCTTATACGAAACGTCATTAAGTTTTACGTTAGCTACCCCGTCTTTAAAAGGATTCGCAATGTCAAATTGAGTTGGGATAACTTCTACTCCTTTTGGATTAATAAATCCGTATTTCCCACTAGTGTATGATTTCTTAACAGGATTATAAATTCCGTCAACAATAACCAGGGCCAGGCCATCTGTGTAATCCCAAATATAGTCGTATTTTGGCGCAATAACTTCAAGGCCTGATTGCTTATCAATAATGCCCCATTTACCACCATCTATATAGCCCTCCGAATTTTTCACTCCTCCAATATTGCTTTTAAGTAAATCTCCGCCATAATCAAAAATGAAATCAAATTTCGGAGGGATAAGCTCATAGTTTGCGCCCAGGTTTTTATTTACGATGCCGTATTTTTCGTTGAGCTTTACTTTTTGTATATCCAGGCCTTTATAATTATCATAGCATTCATCGTATTTGATTGGAATGATTTCTCTCCCTTGTGCAGAAATATATCCACTTTTGGTTCCAAGTTTTACCCAAACACATTTGTTTTCAAATAATCCAATATTATCATATATGCAAGGGATCAATTCTTTGCCCGAAATGCTTATATATCCCTTTTTCCCGTTTAGTGTTACAATCGCCAAAGTGTCGTTGAAATATCCTATTTTATCATATTTATAAGGAAGAATAAATTGCGCTTTTTTGTTGATCAGCCCATATTTGCCATTAAGCACAACCCTGGCAACATCGCCTTCGAAAGTATTTTTTTGGTCAAATTTTAACCCTGATTTGTGGAAATCGAAAAAATGATCTTTATCTTTCTGTATGATCATAAAGCCATCTTCATCGAAGCGAGTAATATACTTGTTTACCGGCGGGTAAATTTCTTTCCCGGTCTTATCCAGAAGGCCTTCTAATCCATCAGCTTCAACTATAAAATATCCACATGAAGTGTTGATGTTGGAATATTTAAAAGGGACAATTATTTTACCGGCACTGTTTATTAAACCCCATAATTCATCTTTTTTAGCTTTATATACTCCATCCTCAGCATAATCCATTTCATCAAATGCAAGAGGAGTTATTGCCATTCCTTTTGTATTCACCAGGCCAAACTTTGAGGTGTAAGTACTGTCAGTGTTCCATACAATAGCAGTCCCTTTGTTCACCGTTGAGATACCTGAATATTTTATCGGGATAACTGTTTGACCTGCCTTGCCAACACAGCCCGCTTTCCCACCCAAAATCACAATGGCATATCCTTCTGAAAAGCTCCTGACCTCATCATATTTTACCGGAACTACAACCAAGCCTGCTGAATTGATGAATCCCCACTTCCCGCCACTGAAAAAGGATTCTTCGTTGTAGTCATCATATTCTACTGTGCCACCTATATTAACTGCAGCCAGTCCTCCTGAAAAATCGTAGACTTCATCATATTTTAAAGGAACAACAACAATGCCTTTCGGGTTTATAAATCCCCATTTCCCGCCTATATAATAGGTTTCAGAATTATCGTAATTATCAGCCATTTCGCCGCCTATGTTCACCGCTGCCAGTCCGCCCGAGAATGGATTTACATAAGTGTATTTAGCCTTAACAACCACTTTATCCGAAATTGAATCTTTAAAACCGTACAATCCGGATTCTGAATCATAATATGAAATTAAAACTTGTTTGGGTTTTACTTGATTATGATAAGTCTTTGAATCCGAGGGCTGTGTTTTTTTTGTGGCTGTTTTAACAATCGAAATTGTGGATTTTGTTGTCGTTTTAGGTTGTTGCGCAAACGAACACAGAGTAATTGCAGACATTGCAATTGCCATTCCTACAGATATTTTTTTCATAAAAATTAATTTAATGGCTGATAATCATCTATTTATAATCTACTTTCATGCTTTGGAGCAAAAACAAACTGCGGCCAGTGTTCCTATTAAATACAGAGGATGACTTTAATGTTTCAATGCACAGGAGTCACAAGTAAATTGGGGGATATTTTTTGCATTTATATCAATCCTCACGCGCCGGTTGATTGTGCAGGGGGTAGGGTCTTAATGAGAGTTGTACCCGCTATTGTATTTATAGGTTTTTTCGAGACTTAAAAATTTTTGTCCTGTTTTTATATTGATAAATGTAACATCGTGAACAGAAATATCCTTTTTTATTGTCGCAAAGTAGTCTTCATATTTCCAACACATTGCATTATCTATAATCTGGACCTCTGCGTATCCCAGCTTAAACTTAATTGTTTCAAGTAGTGGTTGAATATTTGCTGCTCCTATTGCATCGTTAGGGCTGATATTTAAATTAATCAGGAAAAGTATATTTTTCATATAGCAAAGAGAATAGTTGATTTTATAGTTATTTTCCTCTTTTGTATAATAGTAAATCTCAAGGTCAAGCCTTCTATCCGCTTCAATGAGATGTAACATCCATTTATCGCTTTGCTCCAGTTTTTTATCCATTCTAAAATTAGTAGTTCCAACCCTGAAGTTTTTTATATAATCTAAACCGCTGTACATATTATTTCCATCCATATCAGTAACCAAAACCGCCTTTGCTTTTTCAGGTTTCGCAGTATTATCCTGGCCAATTGATGGAGCTTTGCCTGCGGCTGTTTTTCTTACGGGCGTTTTCCCATTAGGCGTTTGAGATTTTGCTTCCGTTTCCGATTGTTGCGCAAAGCAAAAAAAGCTGATTAGAAGCAAAAAAAATAAAATGGAAAAAGGCTTACTCGTTTTCATAGCTTTCGATTTGAATAAAATGTGGCTTATTAGCCATTTCTGAATCATGTAATGCGATTAACGGGCGTTAGGGTGGATTCTCCCGTAAACCGGCATTAGTCCGCTGAACAAATCTACGCGCACATCTTATGTTGTGAAATACCATATTAGTAGTATTTTCATAACAGGCCGGTTAACCTGAATTACACTATCTGAAAGTAAAAGGAGAGATCTAAATTCAGTGCTGAAGATATTTCAACACCACTTCGGTGCGGGTCCGCACCTGGAGTTTCTGGTAAATATTCCGGATATGAGTACGAACGGTTTCAATGCTGATAAACAATGCTGCCGCAATTTCCTTGTACAGAAATCCTTTGGAAAGATAAGCAAGTATTTCCTCTTCCCTAACTGTAAGTTTAGCTTCGGGGAAAGGATGCTTTACCGGACCGGCGAAAGTTTGCACGACTTTTCGGGCAATTTCGCCACTCATTGGCGAACCACCGTTCACCAGTTCTTTTATAGCTTCAAGTAGTTTAGCCGGAGGCGTTTTTTTTAGCAAATAGCCTGTTGCGCCGGCTGTAAGTGATTTGAATATTTCATCCGTATTATCGAAAACCGTAAGCATCATAACCTGTATGGCGGGCCATGAATTTTTAATATACACAACACACTCAATGCCATTCATTCCAGGCAGGTTAATGTCCATTAAAACTACATGCGGCTGGTTTTCAGGAATTATCCCCAACGCTTCTTCTGCCGAAGGGCTGGCTGCAATACAATGGTACCCCTCGGAGCCATCAATAAGCAAACGTAATGCCTCACGAACGGCATCGTCATCCTCAACTATCATTACCTTTATATCGTCAGACATGGGTATCATATATTTTAATCGATTCTTCATACAAAGATAGCTCTTCAAAACAGCTTATGCATCACCCTTTAATGTGACTTATCTTTCTGCTGTAAAGTAACAGACAATTCTATTAAGGTGCCTTTACCAACTTCTGAGGTAATCTCAAACCTGCCATCAAGTTCCTCAATTCTCTTACGCATATTGGTTAATCCGTTGCCCCATCCTTTAATTTTGTCGATTTCAAAACCCTTTCCATCATCATCAATTTTTATGTTCAGGTTTTGCTTATCGAAACACAAACTCATTTTAACATTACCGGCACCGGAATGTTTCACAATATTATGGAAGGCTTCTTTTACGGTTAAAAACAGGTTCCGCCTTAGTTCGGACGACATATGAAAAGCCGGTATTTCGTCAGGAAACAAAAAAGCACCTTCAATTTCGGCTGACTCCAGATAAGTTGAAGCATGCTGCCTGATGTAGGAAGAAAAACTATCGAGCGTGTCGTTGCGCGGATTCATGGCCCAGATGATCTCACTCATTTCGTCAACCACACCTCCTGAAATTTCCGAAATCCGGTTGATGGTCTGCAATGACTTTGCCGGTTCATTTTGTTGTTTTTTTGCCAGTTCACTCAGTATCGAAATACGGGTAAGGCTGGCGCCAACTTCGTCGTGCATGTCTTTCGATATGCGAAGGCGTTCCTTTTCAATGGCAAATTCCCTTTCTATTTCCCGGAGTTGGTTTTGATAGCGTAAAAGCTGTATCCTCTTCACTGCCAGTATTGTTATGCCAATAATGCTTAAGGCAAGCAATACCAGGAACCACCAGGTTTTATAAAACGCCAGGCTGATTGTAAATGAAAGCAACTTTGCAGGTTTACTCCAGTTCAGGTATGTATCGGCACATTTTACATATAAACGGTATTCCCCGGCAGGAAGGTTGCGATAGGTAAAGATAGCGTTGTTTGATGGCATACTCCATTCGGATTGATATCCTTCGAGGTAAAACGAATATAAAAGGGAACCCGCATTCGCATAATCGGTTGAAAAAACTTTTCCACTTATATGTGGTGCCATCCGGCTGAGCTTAAAATCGAGGTTTGTGGATGGAATACCTTGCGAATAGGCCGTATCGGAAACAAAAAGGGAAATCAGACGTACTTCGGGAGCATCTTTATCCGGATTAAAGGTTGAAGGATCAATATAATTCATTCCTTGAATTCCTCCAAAATACATGCTTCCGTCAGAATTCCTGAAACTGGCATTATAATTGAATTCGAGAGATTGCAGATTGTTTTTCGAATTGAAAAAGCTGATACGAGCAACATCTGGCAAGATGCAGACAATGCCATTGTTCCCTGTTATCCATAGTCTTCCGCTATTATCAGGAAGTATGGAATATATGACCTCATTTTTTAATGATTGGAAACACGCTGATAATTCATGAACACTGCCATCCGGATTATAACATTCTATTCCGTTGCCTGTCGCAGCCCATATTAAGTCTTTGTGTAGAAGGAGACTATAAACCGGGATAGTAGAAAGCCTGTACTCTTTCGAATCAAAATTAATACCCCAGACCAAACCCTGTTTTTTCCCATACCGGTATAATCCATCATTAGTACCTACCCAATAATAATTTCCTTTTGTAAGTAAAGCAGTAGCTGATATGTATTGATTCCTGCCATATAAACGTGGTTGTTCAGAAGTTTTGAGCCGCAGCAAATGATCATCGTAAACCAGGAGTAACGAATCCGCGTTCTGATAAATAAATTTTGCGCGCAAACACTGGAAAGGATATTTCCAAATAGATTTTCCATGGGCATTTACTACTTCGAGCCCGGTGCGGGTAGCTATCCACAAACGACCAGATTTATCGGCAATTAAATCAAGAAAATAAGTCCTGTTGCCGAAGTAATCAGGATTGATTCGTTTTGAAAGACTGAGGTCGGTATTTAACTCCCAAAGCCCATTGTTAAAAGTTCCTGCCCATATTTTATTATTGAAAGCGGTAACACAGCGGATAAAACCTATGTTTGTTTTTTGAAACTGAACCTGACGCGGAGAATACATCAATACTCCGTTTCCATCGGTGCCAAACCAAAGGTTGTGTTCCCGGTCTTCAAAAATACTGATCACACTGGGTGTAAGAAGTTCAGTGCTTTTCCCGATATGAATGCTAAGCTTGATTTCTTTAATCTTTCCATCCGCAAACCGATAAATCCTGTTAAAACTTTGATCTGTCAACCAGATAGATGAATTGGAGTCAGTAAAAATATGCTGTAACCCTTTTAATTTTGTTTCCACAAACAATTCTGGTTTACTGCCTTTTTGCCAGGTTAAAATTTCACTTCCGGCAAGCACAAGTGTTTTGCCTTTTAAGATTGTTACAACGTCACGGCAACCTGCAAGAGGTATCCAATTGGCCTTAAAAACGGAGTCAGAAACACGATTATTAAGCTGAACATCAATAATCCCCAGCTCACTGCATATCAGCAGTTCATTCTTGCCCGAATGAACCACCTTCACAGGAATATTTTCTGCAGGGATTTTTTGCCCGGAGTCAACTTTAAATTCCAACTGGATTAACCTGTCGTCTTTCAACAGGCAAAAATTCAATCCACGTATCCATACGAGAATATTCCCATCGATCAAGGTGTTAAACACAACCGGGCAAATGCCACTTTTATTGTAAATGATTTTAAATTGTGCGGTGGCAGTATTGAACTGGAGCAAAGATGATGTTGATGATAATACCAACTCACCCGGTTTGCTGATAGCCAGAAAACGCATAACGTTTTCCTGTTGCTGGTATACGTCATTGTAGGGAACTCTAAAGGCTCTGAATTGCTCCCCGTCAAAATAATGCAGCCCGTCGCCGGTAACCATCCAAATCAATCCCTTTTCGTCCTGGCACACACGGCTGACCATGCTCTGGCGAAGCCCATCTTCGTTGGTAAAGGCTGTTACAAAAAGATTTTCGGTTTCCGGAACCTGTTGCCCTGATAATTTATTTCCATTAAAAATCAGTATGCCAAACAGAAGCACTAGAATAATCCTGTCAGCTTTGTAAATACAAGTACTCCGGTGTAATATACTCATCAGGGATTATTCTGTTCAGCAAAAGCTAAAGCAAATATACAAATCCATGCCATAGCGCTAACTATAAGCATGATAAATATATTGAAAAAACATGGATTTGTTATTGGTTTGGCTAGTATGATAATTTTCTGGAGTTACAACCATTCTGTAACAATCAACACAAATTGCATCACTTCGATTCCATGCCACTCTCTTTCTCTCTTCATTGAGTCTCTCAGTCTCTTTGTCCCTCAGTCCCTCAGTCCCTCAGTCTCTTTGTCCCGAAGACCCTAAGTCGCCAGCAAACTACATCCCCGAATATCACTGTTGTCAAAACGTCCCAGCACTTCAAAAGTTCCGTCTTCGAAAACACGGCCC
Source organism: Bacteroidales bacterium (assembly GCA_030654075.1). Taxonomy (GTDB): domain Bacteria; phylum Bacteroidota; class Bacteroidia; order Bacteroidales; family UBA4417; genus UBA4417. Next base: position 74,601 of record JAURYB010000174.1, read on the forward strand.
AAATCCTGTGTGGCGATAAACGAGAATGAGTGAAAATTAGCCAGATCAATAATATTTATTCCTCCTGTCCGCCCTGTTTCCAAATAACTCAAAGGATCGTTGGTATCAGCTATCATAATTTTCATCCAGGGCGGACACATGAAAATTCCATCTCCTGCCGACCAGGCCTGCGAAAGCAATTCAGTCATTCCATATTCCGAATGAATTTTATCCACACCAAAACCTTTACACAACTGCTCATGAAGTTCCATTCGGGTAAGTTCCCTGCGGCGCCCTTTCATGCCACCGGTTTCAAAAATAATAGCTTCTGGAATCGAAACAGGAAATTTTTCGGTCATATCGAGCAGTGCAAACGTTACGCCGAAAAGCATGATTTTCAGCCCCTGGCGCTGAGCCTCCACAAGTTGCTGCTGTAAAGATTTAAGATCATTCAGGAAAAATCCTCCCATCTGCCGGTTCGATTGCAGCATTATTTTTTCAACCATATATACCAGCGATGAATTCCCCCGTTCGAGGTATGAAGGCAACAACGCGAAAACCGAATATTGCGATAAATCACCGTAAAAAAGGTTCATTCCATTGATAAAACTTTGCTGGTACAAATCCGCGTCAACCACATAATGTTTGCTGGTTTCCATACCTGTAGTACCACTGCTTTCAAAAATAACTTCTTCCGTAAAATCGCCAGTTATGATCTTGTGCGTCTTAAAAAAACTCACAGGCAGAAAGGGAACCTGTTCCGGGTGGTATACCTTGCTTTCGCTGACACCCAATGCATCTACAAAGCTCTTATAAATTTTATTGTTTTTATATTGATACCGAAATAAACTAAGCGCAATTTCGTTAAATTCGGAAGGACTTTGAAGATTAAATATACTATGTTTAAATGCTTTGAAGTCCATGTCAGAAAATTTGTAATTTTATGCCTTGTTAATGTTCTCAATGAAATTATATACAAAGATAAGCTTAATACTCCTGATTCCGTTATTCTACGGTCTTACCGGGTGCATTAAGGAAGAGCAATACCCGGTGGTACCTCAGATTGAATTCACAGGTTATGGAATCTACTCCGCAGCTGACGGAACGGATTCTGCCTGTAAAATAACCATTTCCTATACGGATGGCGACGGGGATATCGGATTAACTGAGGATGATATTTTAGAACCCTATAAATACAACTATTTCTTAAAATTAATGCAGCTGGTTGATGGACAGATGGTTGAAGTTGTTCTCCCCAACGATAGCATAACTTTCAACGCGCGTATTCCGATGCTTACGCCAACAGGAAGGAATAAAAACATTAAAGGAGAAATTTCCATGAATTTCGACCTGTATTTTAACAGTTATCTGCTACAGAGTGACACCATTGGTTTCGAAATATACCTCATGGACAGGGCTCTGAATAAAAGCAATATTGTTACTACGCCTAATTTAACTATCATTAAATAATTTCTTGCTGAAATAGAAACATTTTTATAATTATCACTTCCTCTGAAATGATAATTCCAATTAGTTTATCCTTTACTGACAGGTATGAAAAAGATAAGAAGCAGAATGTTGAGATTCATAAAAATACTGCTGATTATTTTCGGAGGTATCTTTTTGATATTAATTATTCTGTCGTTTACAAAAATCCCATTCAGGGCGTATGATAACCTGGGTTTATGTAACAGTAAAATTACTAAACCTCCTGTAACTATAATTCTTCTGAGCGGAAGTGGTATTCCCAGTGAAAGTGGTTTACTGAGGGCTTATTTCACGGCGCAGTTTGGAGAAGCAAATCCAAAGGCTAACATCGTAATTTCAATGCCTGGCGACATAACTGACAGCATGGGCGATCCGCAGTTAACTGCCAGGGAACTTATTTTAAGGGGAATAGCTAAACAAAGAATAAGTTTTGAAAGTCAAGGGCGAAACACGCGGCAACAGGCTTTAAAACTATCGGAAGGGAGAACTCAAGCTCAGCTTAACCTGCCAATTACCCTGGTCACCGCTCCTGACCACATGAAAAGAGCTATCCTTGTTTTCAGGAAATGCGGTTTTACAACTGTTAGCGGGTTTCCCACATTTGGAAGCTCAGTCCAAACCGATATGACTTTTAATGACAGTGATTTAAAAGGCAACAAATTTGTCCCTTCCATAGGTAACAACTTGCAAATCAGGTACCAGTTCTGGACAGGACTTAAACTCGAAGTGCTGATTATGCGAGAGTATTTTGGTTTAACCTACTATAAATTGAGAGGTTGGATATAATATCTATATTTTCATAACCAAATTTCACTTATCAGGCCAAAGACTTTTACCCCTGGATTACTATTCATCATTTTGAGGCAAAAGCGATTTATCCACATTAGTATCTAAAGCTTCAGCAGTCATTTCGGAAAATAATATGACATCCGGTAATATCATTGAAGTTGGCGTGCCAAGTACTGAACCTGTAATATATCCGGGAGGATAGTTTACGCCTGAATTTTCAGATCCCATAGAATTATTCACCAAATCTTTGTTTGAACAGCCCGCAATGTGATTGATCATTTTCCCTCCACCCGAGGTGATCGAAACAGGCCGGAGTAATGTTTCGGAACCATCAGCAACTGAAACCATGTAAAAAGCTGAAGGTGATTGATCTGTATTTTTAACAACCGGCCTTACTATCAGTGCAAAATCGAGCCCCTTGCTTCGTGCCGATGCAATCAGATCTTTCTTGAGATCATCACTGGGTTTACTTTCTGATGAAGCAAAAAATACCACCCCTGGGGATAACCTGCTATAGATTCCTGATTGTGTAATGGTAGGACGATTGTGACCGTTAGAAGAAATGGCGGCTTTTGAAGACGGAACTCTTGTTCGGATCAGATCCCGGAGAATTCCATTTTCGACCAGTTTGATTTCAGCCGGAGGGATTGTTCCCTCGTAATCAACATCGGTCTTCCCGAATAATTTTATTCCATTGTAGCTGTCAAGCCTTGGTTTCATTGTAACTGAAAAAGCTTCAGGCATAAAACGCTTCCCGATTTTGCTTTCAGTATTGTTATTGTTCTGTGTTTGCGTTTTCCGGTACGCTGGCGTATTAGCAACATCTTCGCGGCCAGCTGCCAGTTCATCTTTACCTGAGAATAAAGCTTCCATAATATTTGGCACCGAAGTATTTCCTGTATACAACACAGGACCATTATACTCTTCTTCAAGTTTCGGTGATTTTACTACAGCTATAAGATACTCGGCTAAAGAGTTCATTTTAGAAGTAATCGTATTGTCATGGATCAAATCGTTAGGCTCCATTGAAATAAGTGACAATGATTCGGACAACTTTTCGCCTCCTCCGTTGGTAATGGTAGCCGAAATATCCACCGCTGCAAAACAAAAAGGAATACGGAACTTTGTTCCTTCGGTGTTGAAGAGGTATAAGTTACAGTTTAACAGACTGAATGAAACGTGAGATGAACTTATACCTTCATATTCCTTAAAATGATCAGAAAGTGCCCTTGTCAGCGAATCGCTTTGAGATAACGACGGAAGATTAGTTTTTTCGGGTAATTCCAATACAACCGGCTCTTGTTTAATATAATCCGGGAAGCCCGGCTTCAGGGATGGATTTTTTGCAAAATATGCTTTTTTAGTCATATAATTCTTCGACGCACTTTTATAGGAATGGTCAGCCTGGTTCCATAACGAACGCCTGATTCCCCAATAGTCGCAATCAATAGGAGCGGCAATATTTATTGGAAAAACCATTTCAGTGTTTGGCGTTTCCTGAAAATTTTCGTCGTTCATCTCATAACTTCCAAACATTAACCTGAAGCTGCTGGCAGCAATTTTACGTGAAAATGAAGAAGTAACGGCACCTAAAGTTGCTGTAGAATTCCTGTATTCTCCTTCGGTAAAATAGAATCCCACAAAAAAAGGTTTCCCTGCTTCGGGGTGATTGAGTTCAGTTACAGTACGGGTAAGTTCGTCCTGTAAAGCCCTGAAAATGACATCTTTTTTACCTTCCGACTGCTGAGCCTGGATTGTGGTGCAAAAGAAAAACTGAATAAGTATAATGGCTGATATTTGAATTGATTTTTTCATTCCTGGATAGATTTGTAAGCGTCTGTAAATAATTCTGTACTGGAATAGATTCGTTTTATTTAATCTGATCGGGGCTGCAGATCTGAGGTGTTTCGCATTTTATTTCAAACTGCCGCTGAGTTTCAATTTTATTTACAAGCAACGATGGTGCGATAGTAGAAGTAGGAACCGAACCTGATTCAGCACCGCAATACCCGTTAAAAACGGCTTGCTGACCACCACAGGCTTCAATTTCGGAGAACATGGTAAGTGGTGTTCCTATCAGCGTAACTCCGCGGACCAATTCGTCAGGCCTTCCATCAGTGTATACCTTGTGCACTAAAATTGGTATGATATTGAATGCATTTGCAGAAATCCTGTCGGTATTTGTAAAACCTCCGATTACTTCATCGAAAAGATATCCGTATTCCTTATTCTGCTTTTTACACATCTTCCTGAGTTTTTCATGCATGTCTTTTTCAGGAATATAAGATTTAGAACTAACGAACAGGTTCGACTGACGGGATACTGGTGCCAGTCCAAGTTCCCCGCGGCCATGACCATTTGATACGGCATTTCCTTCAACAGGCTGTCGCGACATCAGGTATTGAATAAACTTTCCCTCTTTCACCACTTCCACTTTCCGTGCAGAGACTCCCTCATCATCAAATTTGTAATGCCCGTATAATGGAATTCCTTTGTATTCAGCTACTGTGGGATCATAAGTAATGCTCATCTGATCAGGTAATATTTTCTCCCCCAACTGATTTTTAAAGGTATGTGAATCAGTAGTCTGGCGCAGGCGGTGCCCTTCAACCCTGTGTCCGAATATTTCGTGAAAGAAAACGCCTGATGCCTTAGCTGATAATATGGCAGGGCCTGAGTACGATTCAGCCAGGGGAGCTGAACGGAGCTTTTTGATCAGTATTTTGATTTCAGCCATATCATCCATCAATTGCTGTTCGGTAGGAAGCTGATCAACATTCCGCACCTGGTATGTTTTAACATAGGGTGCCATATTCCCGTCTTCGCAGGAAAACAGGATGGCAATACTCAAATCAGTAATAAAACTGTTTTGTACTACTAAAGTGCCTTCGGTGTTGGTATAATAATTCCGGTTCGACAATGCCGTTAACATAGCCCTTGCCTCCATTATGTAACTTTCCTTATTGAATTCGGCAGTAATTTTTTTCAGGTAATCTTTCCAATATGCAGCAGGTATATTTGCCGGAACAGAAGGCTCGAAATACGTTGCCTTCTCCTGTTTCGAAAAATCATCGCTCTTTATTTTAAGAGTGTCTTTTGCCTGCATTACGACTTCATACTCCTCAAGTGCGGATTTATAAGCGGCATCAGCACATTCGCGGATAGAATTTGTAATTGGCAGTATACTGTCATCAACTGGTAGCAGTTCAACGGACCTGGAGGATAATCCGTAACCCATCTTATTCAAAGGGTGAGTATTATCAAATTCATAACTGCCAATCCTTGTTTCGCACGAAACCATCCTTCCCCGGTTGTATTCATCTGCAATGAGGCTGCCAAACGACGCACCCATTACGTATGTTTGGGTTTCACTCAGCCTGAAACCCATGAAATATGGCAGGGTACTCTGTTTTTGAAGGCTATTGTAATGACTGCTTAATTCTTGCCGGAGCAGGTCTGAAATAAAATCCTGGGAAAAAAGCCTGTTAATCGGTAAAACTCCACACAACATTGATAGTAAAAGAATCCTGAAGGTTTTCATAGTAATATATTACGTTAAATACTTAAGAACAATCTGAGTTAAATCCATGATGTTTGAAAAACTGACAAGTTGATTCTTACCGGCGCAACAATATTAAATCATTTATACAAAAGTTAAAAAGCTTGATAATCTGAACAAAAACAGATGTTCAATCATTGATGTATATCTGTTTTAATATCAGTGAAACAATAATGCCGCTTCAAATTTATGGATGATGTTATAAATAAACAAGGATTCCAACTCTTTTGAGCAAAACAATTTCAACGCCATCAATCTCTACGACTAGACCAGGCGCTTAAGAATCATATCTTATTCTAAATCTGTCACTTAATGAAATTAACTTTTAAAAATGAGATTCCGATTACTAAAAGGAGACTTTTCACAACTGTAAAATATATTTTTCATTTCTTTCATATCAATATAATGATATTGTTATATATTTGAGCGCCTATTCTATTATTCTCATTTTAAATACGTATTCCATGGACTTTACTTTCACCGAAGAACAGCTTATGATTCGTGATGCTGCACGCGATTTTGCACAGCGGGAATTGATTACGGATGTAATTGAACGTGATACCAAGGCCATTTATCCCGCCAAACACGTTCAGCGAATGGCTGAACTGGGATTCCTGGGTATGCTGGTAGATCCGAAATACGATGGTGGCGGCATGGATACCGTTTCGTATGTGCTTGCGATTGAGGAAATTTCGAAAATAGATTCGTCGTGTAGTGTGATCATGAGTGTAAATAACTCATTGGTATGCTATGGATTAATGGAATTTGGAACTGAGGAACAAAAAGAAAAATACCTGAAACCGCTCGCACGTGGTGAGAAAATTGGCGCTTTCCTGCTTTCGGAACCCAATGCGGGATCGGATGCCACTTCGCAGCAGACAACTGCTTTGGATATGGGCGATTACTACCTGGTGAACGGCACAAAAAACTGGATCACAAACGGCAATTCGGCTGGTACTTATTTGCTGATTGCACAAACCCATCCCGAAAAGATGCATAAAGGCATCAACTGCCTGATTGTGGACCGGAATGCGCCCGGAATCAGTGTCGGACCGCACGAAGATAAAATGGGAATGCGCAGCAGCGACACACATTCGGTAATGTTCACCGATGTGAAAGTGCCAAAGGAAAACCGTATCGGCACCGATGGATTTGGATTTACATTTGCGATGAAAACACTCGAAGGAGGCCGCATCGGTATTGCAGCTCAGGCACTCGGAATTGCCAGCGGCGCGTTCGAACGGGCTTTGCAATATTCGAAAGAGCGCAAAACCTTTGGAACTTATATTTCAAACCACCAGGCCATAGCTTTTAAACTGGCCGATATGGCTGTGAAAATTGAAAACGCCCGCAACCTCTGCCTTAAAGCCGCCTGGCTTAAGGACCAGGGACAGCCTTATGGTTACGCAAGTTCATTAGCCAAATATTACGCTGCCGAAATTGCCATGGAAGTAACCACCCAGGCTGTACAAATTCATGGAGGTTATGGCTATGTGAAAGAATACCATGTGGAACGACTGATGCGTGACGCCAAACTTACGCAGATTTACGAAGGAACTTCGGAGATACAGCAGATGATTATTTCGAGGGAAATATTAAAATAGGGAATAGTGAAAAACGAATAGTGAATAATCCTTCAAAAACACACCTTTCATCTCGCTTCAATTTAGAATATATCTAAATTACATAAATCCATATCACCTTTTCTTTTTTTTTGGATTATATAGTATGGACTAAACTGCTGTCAGGCAGCATTAGCTTTAAAATGCTGAAGTCTTATTGTTATTAATGTTTAGCCATATCCTATAGCTTTTCAACATATATTTTTATGTGTTGCGATGCTTTAATATTATTATAGTGCTGACATATAATATGTTATAAAATATAGGTGTTGATAACTTCTTAGAAATGGGGGGGGGGGGGGGGGGGGGGGGGGG
>JAURYB010000175.1 GCA_030654075.1 Bacteroidales bacterium
CCCCCCCCCCCATTTGCATTTGTACTTGGTTTTTACAGTACATTTGCGTAATCATACCGATAAGCAATTTAGTTTTCTCTCAAATTTAGTAACTCAAATTCGAATATAATACCATTAATCCAATAGCTGATTTTATAAAACTGATTTTTCTGACAACACAACTGTAGTGCTATTTTTTAATAAAACATCAATCCTCAAAGTTTTACACAAGTAAAATAAGTATAATTTTCTGAAGCAGGGAGTAGCCTGCCCTTTCCTTCATTACTATAAATAAGAAAGCCTCCCTGTGAGGCTGACTGACAAATCGCAAAATTAATCGGGTACGAACCAAATCACAGAGAGGCGCAGCAAAGATAAACAACATTATGGGTAATTCATTAATGCGTAATTAAAATGTACCCACGCAGGTTCGCATAGGCAATGCCCTATGCCAGTTTGACTGCGACAGTGGAAGAAAAACCATGCAACTATTTATTGATTCAAAATTCAAAAAAATGAAAAAGTTATTAATAGGCTTTGCCTTTTTCGGGTTATTCGCAATTGCTATTCCAGCTAAAGCAAATGAAACAGTCCAACCAAGTTGTTCATCAATGAGTGTTAGGTGCTTAAATGGAACAAATTTTATGGCTACTGTTTGTTCACAAGAAGATGTTGATTTTTTTGTGTGTTATTATTGTGACCACTGTTAAGATTTGACCATATCAAGTATTCCCATGTATGGTGAGTAATTTTTCTCACCATACATGCCAATTTATATTAATGTAATAAAAAAAATAACAAATGAGAAACTCAATACTTATAACTGCGATATTATTTGCCAATTATTCTTATGCCCAATTAGTTGGTTTAAAATACAAAAATATCGAACCTGCAAACATCGTAGTAACATATTCATTACAATATCAACAGGATTCCACAAACCCTTCAAACATCAGAAGCTCAACATTTTATTTGTTCATGGGTAACACAATTAGTAAATATGTAAATTGTGCAAATTATAGTAGAGATACCGCAACGCGAAGATTTACAACAAATAATCAAGTAATTGATTATATGAATAATCCGCAAATTCCAAAAGCAGGAATCTTATATCAAATTTTTAAAAACTATCCCAAAGGGAAACTAACTTTCACAGATCATATCCCTTCTAATACCTTTAAGTTTGAAGAGAATCTTGATATTTTTCACTGGAACTTAACTGGTGATAAAGCAACAAACTGTGGATATAAAACGCAAAAAGCAACATGTGATTTTGGTGGTAGAAGCTGGAGTGCTTGGTTCAGCCCCGATCTGCCATATAGTGATGGCCCATATAAATTTAATGGTTTACCAGGCTTAATAGTTAAAGTATATGACTCCCGCAATCATTATGTTTTTAATCTACTTTCAATAAATAAACTAGAACCTGAAGTAATGGTTGATATTCAGGATAAAGAATACATAGTGACAACTAAACAAGGCTTTTTCAAGGCGTTTGATTCATTCCGGGAAGATATCACAAATCGGGCCAGACAAGTAAGCAATGATGGCAATTTTGTACAAACAGTAGCAAAAAATATGGCACAGAATAATAATCCCATTGAGTTGATCAGAAAATAAAATGAAAAACCCGTCAACAAATTGCCGGAATTATTTCATGGCTATTTTGGTCCTGTCAGGGCTATTTTTTTCAGCCAGGCACTTTGGGGGCAGACAAACCTGCAAGGACGCATTGTAAATAAGAAAAGGGGAAGCTTTCCACGAATGAATCTTATGGTGTATCTGCCTGGCAGGCCATCACTTATTGCATTCGCTTTACCAGCTAAAGCTAATGAAACAGTACACCAGATTGTAAAACATATACAATGACTCGTAGCTCAGGAGGTGCTTACTATGTAATTGCTTGTAATCAGGCAGATAAAGATTTCCGGGCTTCTTATTACTGTAATTAACAAGTAACACTTTTCATATAAATGGTGGGTATGAGTACCCATCATTTATATGATTTAAAATATGAAATAAATAATCCAGATACTAAAAACAAAATTTATGAAAATCTTTTTTATACCCATAGCAATCATTTTCTCCCTTTCATCATATGCTCAATCAAACCTGATTTATAAAAATCTGGGGCCTGTAAAAATCATTGCTGGTTATTCTCTTAGTTACCAGGAAGACTCTACAAATCAATCGTATATCCGAAATGAAGATATGCTCCTATTGATGGGCGAAAACACAAGTAAGTTTGTTAGCAAAACTGACTTTATGAATGATACTATTACACGCAAATTTTCAACCTTTGAGCAGGAACAGGAATACTATATGAATCCACAACGGCCAATACCAAGAATACTTTATAAAATATATAAAAACTACCCTAAAGGGCAACTAACCTTTACTGAATATATCCCTTCGAGTTACTTCAGCTACGAAGAACCAATGGATTTATTTCACTGGAACTTAACAGGTGATACAGCCACAATATGTGGATACAAATCGCAAAAAGCTACTTGCAATTTTGGTGGTAGAAGCTGGAGTGCGTGGTTTGCACCTGAACTCCCCTTTGGTGATGGACCTTATAAATTTAATGGATTACCAGGTCTCATTATAAAAGTATACGATACTCATAACCACTACGCCTTCGAATTAAAATCAATCGGTAAACCAGCAAAAATTCTTATGATCGAAATACTGGAAGAAAAATATGTAGTTACAACCAAACAAAGCTTTTTCAAAGCGCAGGATTCTTTCTATGCGGATATTATTAATAGGGCTAAACAAGCCGGTGGCGATAATGATTTCCAACAAAATGTAGCAAGAAACGTGGCACAACGCAACAACCCGATTGAATTGTTAAGAAAATAGGACAATGAATGCACCAGATAGTTATACAGGTTGGGGAAAAGTTTTTGTGTCTCTAATTTCATTCTTGCTTTTTAGCCAGCTGCTTAGTGGGCAAATTAATATTAACGGGCAGGTAAGTAGTAAAAAAGGGGAAGCACTCCCACGTATTAATGTTATGGTGTACCTGCCTGGAAACGCATCACTGATTGCTTTTGCTGTCAGTGATGAACAGGGTAAATTTAAAACAACTGTAAAAGCAGACTCTGATAGTCTCACAATAAAGATCAGCTCCATAAATTACCGCAACGAAACCAGGCAAATTTTAAATGTTTCGCAAACCCTGCAATTTCAATTGACAGAGGATGTTAAACAACTGGAAGGTATAAGCGTAATTGCCTCACCAATTAACAAATACGGCGATACATTAAGTTATCTTGTAGGTGCTTTTGCCAGGTCGGAAGACAAAGATCTTGAGGATGTTCTGCGCCGAATGCCTGGTATTGAGGTAGAAGCCAGCGGACAGATTCTATACCAGGGCACAGCAATAAATAAGTTTTACGTGGAAGGCCTCGACCTGATGGAAGGGAGATACAGCCTTGTTACTAAAAATTTACCCAAAGGTTCAGTTTCAACGGTTGAAATACTTGAAAACCATCAGCCTATGCGAATGCTTGAAGACAAAGTTGTATCGCAGCAGGCGGCGCTCAATGTTAAGATAAAAAAGGGTGTTACCACCACGGGTATAGCACAGTTAGGCGCCGGAATAAGCCCTTTCCTCTGGGATGTGAATGTTACCCCGATGACTTTTACAAAGAAATTCCAGGTTGTTACGTCGCTGCAAGGCAACAATACCGGCAATGATGTATCGCAGCAACTGCGGGTATTTACCTGGGATGATTTTAAAAATTCAGGTGAGCGCCCTTCGGAGGATGTTAAAATGCTGAATGTTCTGGCTGCTTCGCCTCCTGAAATCAAAACCAACAGGTACCTCGACAACAACATTATGCTGTTTAATTTTAATGGATTGCAACGTATTGGTTCTCAAATAAGTTTACGCACCAACATTTATTATACCTACGATAAGCAGCAATCGAATACCTCATTGATACGTACCATTTACATGCCGGATGACACGCTTCACTTTTCGGAGAAATTCGACAATCAGCTTACAGCCAATACACTGTACGCAAAATTCAATATAAACCGGAATGTAAAAAAGAACTACCTGAACAACGATTTGAAAATACAATCGGGTTGGGACAAACAAGGTGGTACCGTTTATGCGGAAGGCAATAAAATAGTGCAGGCTCTGCGGAATCCATTACGAAATATTTCGAATGATCTAAAATCGCTTAATCCTATCGGTAAACATGTTTGGGAATTCCGGTCCTATATTTCGTTCGACCACAGCCCGCATAGCCTGGCAGTGATTCCTGGTCAATTCGAAGACATGTTGAACGACAGTGTGCCTTATGAACTGGTTACACAGAAAATTGACCTGAACCGATTTTATACCGACAACTCGGCCGGGCTTGTACTTGGGATCAAACGATTTACCGTTTCGCCCCGAATGGGAATCACATACCAGCAGCAGTCGCTTAAAAGCAATATAATTTTGAGTAAAAACGACATTGAAACTGAAACAACATCGGAATTTACCAACAATATAGATACCAAACATCTGCAAGGCTATCTGCTGACTGATGTCGATTACAAACTATCGAAACTAACTTTTAGTGGCACAATTGCGTTGAACAGCCACAAACTAAATGTAACCGATATAAAACCAACAAATAACCAGGAACTTACCAAATGGCTGGCCGACTGCCGGATTTCGGCAGATTATAAGATTACCGGCTTTTGGCGCGTTTACAGCTCAGGGGGATATACTGAGCGGATAAGCGACTTTAATGAAATGTACAGTGGCTATATCATGAAAAACTACCGCAACCTCAGCCAGAACATAGCACCAGTTTCAACTACTTCAACGCAAATGGTAACTTCCCGCATCGAATACCGAAACCAGATCATCTCTTTCTTTAATACGCTAAGTTATGTGTATTCTGTCAGCCAATCAGCCAACACAAGCAGCAACCGGATCAACACCGATGGCTCAACGATTGTTACCAACCTGTATATGCCGCAAACATCGAATTCGCATTTCCTGCAAGCCTATACGAGCAAATTTTTCAGTGCGGCAAAAACCACCTTAAGCCTTAGGGTGAACTATTTTCAGCAAAAAGGGACCTCTGTGGTAAATGCGGAGTCCTTCAACACCCGAAATAATATGATAATTCTGAAACCCGATCTCTCCATCCACCTCACACCATGGATGAACGTTGACTATAATATAGATGCCAGTACCATTCTTACTTTTATCAATCAGGAACAAAAGAGCAGGATATCGCTGCTAAAACACAACATCGGCTTCTTTTTCTTCCCGGCTAAACATCAGCTCTTTAATTTCTCAACCGAGTATTACAGGCACAATGAAGTCAACAACCTGTTTGTAGATATGATGTACAGGTACACTTTCACAAAGAAAAAGGTGGATGCTGAAGTAAAATGCAGTAATATTTTTAATTCGGATACATATACTTCCTTCCTTGCAAACGCATATTCAGTATGGGAAACAACCTATTTAATACGGCCTTTTCAGGTGATTTTTTCGGTGAAATTTAGTTTTTAGTCAGTCGTTGCAGGGAAAGACTGGATCGCTTTTTATTTATGCCTTCCTTAAAACCGTGAGAATCTAAACCTAAGAGCAGCTATTTTTCTGATGAATAAATCCTTAGTGAATCTTAGTGCACTTAGTGCCTTAGTGGTTTTCCTTTAACTTTATTAAATAATTGTATGCTCTTGTAAAAGCAGGCGTTTCTACTTTCAATTCCTCACCTGCCCTTACTACATAACCGTTCAAAGTTTCAACTTCTGTTTTTGGTTTGAGGTTCAAGAAATCCCTGTGCATGGACGAAGTGGCATCGTACAGCAGCAACTTATTATAATTCACGATATAAGATGTAATATCAGGTTTAACAGAAATTCCTTTAGCGACAGCAATCAATTTTACGTCCTCAATAAGCTGTACCAGTGTTTCCTCATTTTCTTCAAGGAGCTTTCCAATAGTGCAATTAAAGTGCGAAGTTGCTGTGGCAATGGATGCAATGAAAATAAACTTTTCCCATACTATAGTTGAAATGGAATCGGATAAGGTCGCTTCAATTCCTGCTTCCTGCATTATCTTTTCAAGCCATAGAAGCTTATCGTTATTGATATTACCAGGCCCAAAGTATAATTTTTGATTAATGCCGCTATTTTCAATTACGCCAGCTTCTTTTAATGCAGACACGATGTAAACACAGCCATCCAAAACAGTTGTTTCCGTTAAAATCCGTTTGATTCGTTCAACACTTTCTACACCATTTAAAAGGGGCAACAGAATTGGGTTTTCAGCTATGCTTGGTTTTAACTGTTCGATAGTTGCATCCAAATCATAGCTTTTCGTACAAATCAGGATAAAGTCGGCAATACCTATTTCATTTGCGTTATCGGCTGCAAACTCAGGTTTGGTAATAAATTCATTCTGACCATGAATTACTTTAAGCCCGTTTTCCCGGATTTTATTAAGGTGTCCGCCACGGGCATTAAAGCAGATTTCTACGGCATTGCTGTTTTCGTATTTCCTGGCTAATAGCCCGCCAAAATATCCTCCAACGCCACCAATTCCGGCAACAATTATTTTTACTTTATTAGCCATGGAACTTATTTGAAGCCTAAATCACAATATTCACAACCTTCTTTGGAACAATAATCACCTTTTTGGGAGCCACTTCGCCAAGCCATTTCTGTGCTTCGGGAGCATTCAGAACCGCTTTCTCTATTTCCGGAACCGGCATATCTATTGGCAACTCCAGTGTAAATCTTGTTTTCCCATTAAACGAAACCGGATAGGCGAATGAATAATCAGCGGTAAACGCAGCATTGTATACCGGGAAAGTTGCATTGCAGACATTTCCTGTATTTCCAAGCAATTGCCATAGTTCTTCAGCAATATGGGGTGTCAAAATCATATTCTCCTGTTCGGACAGGTATTTTTGTGGCTGCGGAAATTAATGGGTATCTTGACTTCAAAGGATGTTTTTCATATTCCATCAAATACAGGGTGGCACCCTGAACTCTGCCAGATTTAAAATCCTCAACTAATCCAGCAGTATTTATAACCAAGCAACGCGATGTATTTATCAACTTGCTTAAACGCATCCCGAGAGCACGCTCATCCACAGAATTACGATTGCCTTCGAGTGAGTTAAACATTCTATGCCACTTGTATTTGCATAATCCACATCAATGCTTTACATCCCATTTCCAACGTGGGTTATAAATTTCAACTAGCTGGCAGCTTTTAGTATTTCAGTATCAGAAGTTATTTGCTTCGGATAAAAGCACCTAAATAGCTGCCTATGATTTGCCTGCATTCTTCAGCAAAACTACCGGAAAAATCATGCTTTAAAATCTCATGGTCGTAAGCTCATTTTTTAGATTTATATCGTCAACAAAAAGAACTTTATTCATTTTTATGGCTTATTAAAATTGCACCTAATCAGCCTGATCAAAAGGCAACTTCGCCACAGATTTACTCATGTATTTCTTTTTTTAAAAGGTATTCACTTCGGCAGACACTTCGGCAGGCTCAGTGTAGCACTCAGTGCATCGCGTGATACCGCTTCACTAAATTCGCGGATTTAAAATGCTTTCAGCAGTTTTTTATATGAAATTTGATTGTAATCACTTAATATTTGTCTGTGAATTCGGCGTAATGGCGCGACTTTATTCACCCTAAATCTGTGGCATATATCTGTTTGTTAACGCCTTAAACGCACTGATTAGTTACTTAAAAATTAATCTGATACAACATAATTAATCTGATACAACCTACACTTTTACCAAATGACCTCTAATTTCTTCTTTCTTGAGGTTATCCTAAAAATATTTCGTTTGCATTGCAATAAATTATAGCCTAAATTTGTTACTTGTATAAACCAATAAAATTTTGAGCCATGGGAAAGTCTAAGGATAAAGAAAACAAAGAGGTTAAAAAACCTGCTGCCAAATCTTTAAAGGAAAAAAGACTTGAAAAAAAAGAGAAGAAAGCCGGTAAGGTGTAATTCTCCTATATTGTTAAACCTTCAACACTACTTGCACCCGGGGCTAATCTCTCCCCGGTTTTTTTATGTTGTAATTGCGACCGTTCTGGTTTACACAATTTACATAAACTAAAAGTGTTAAAAAAGATTTAAGAACAAGGATTAACGATTTATAATTTCAGATGTTTAATTTAGACTCTGAAAATCAATAATTTTGGAAGTATTGAAGAAATAATCAAATCATAGATACTTCTTAAATCGGTATTCGTTAATCCTTGTTCTTAAATCAAGAAACAAACAGTTTTAGTGATAACATTGACACATTTCTGTATAGCTATATAATTAATGAGAGTCCGCCACTTTACCATACCTGTATTTATTCCCGAAGAGGCTTGTCCGAACCGCTGCGTTTTCTGCAACCAGCATCGTATTGCCGGCGCTGAATGTGCACCTTCGGTTGCTGAGGTTGTCGCTAAAGTTGACGAACATTTGTTAACTATTCCCGATGGTAGCGATGTGGAAATCGGGTTTTTCGGAGGAAATTTTACAGGAATCCCGCTTGAAGAACAGAAAGCTTACCTGGCTTCGGTTCAGCCCTATTTTGAAGCGGGGAGAATAAACGGAATCCGGATTTCTACACGACCTGATTATATCAGCAAGGAAATTCTTCTGATGCTTAAAGAGTATCATGTTTCAACCATTGAGTTGGGAGCCCAATCTTTGGATGAGGAAGTACTAAAACAAGCCGGGCGGGGACATACTGCATCCCAGGTTCATGAAGCTACACAAATGATTATTGAAAATGGATTTAGCCTTGGCTTACAGATGATGATCGGATTGCCGGGCGATACTGCTGAAAAGTCCATTTACACGGCACAGGAAATTATCCGGCTTGGCGCCGAATGCACGCGTATTTACCCGACTCTGGTTATTAAAGAAACAGAACTTGAACAGTTTTACCGGGAAGGAAAATACCAGCCGCTTTCGCAGGAAGAAGCCATTTCGAGGGTGGCTGATATCGTGCCGATGTTTATTGCTGCTAATGTTAAAATTCTCAGGATTGGTCTTCATCCGTCCGAAGGACTGCTCGACAACACAAGCCTGGTAGCCGGACCTTTTCATGTTGCCTTTGGGGAACTGGTTTTTTCGGAAATCTGGCGAAGACGCCTAAACAATGTGGTATTTGAAAACGGGAAAAGAAATATTCTCACCCTTACTGTTGCTGCAGGAATGCGCAATGCAGCCATCGGACACAAAGCCATGAACAAAGCCATTCTATTGGAAAATTTCAGGAAAGTTATGTTTGAAGAAAGTGCTGAATTAAAAGGATTTGAATACCATGCTCATACTGCTTGACCGGAAAATGCCCGGAGCTGCCAGAGAAAAGCTGGCTACCTATGGCAATATTGTGGAATTTGCAACCGAAGGCATCACGTACGAAGCCATTTCGGGGCATCCTGATATTTTCTTCTGCCCTTCACCTGGCGGATTAATTGTGGCTCCTAACTTACCGGAAGAATATTTCGGAATTCTGGATCAAAATTCAATTCACTATCATAAAGGTTCCATACCTGTAGGAAGGGAATATCCGGAAACAGCGCGGTATAATTCATTGGTTACCGATAAGTTTATAATTCAAAATCCAGCCAGCAGTGATCCGAAAATCCTAAAACTGAATGCTGAACTTGAACCAATACACACAAAGCAAGGGTATGTTCGATGCAATCTGATAGCTTTGTCAAACGAGACTTATATTACTTCCGACCGCGGAATTGAGAAATCACTTAAACAGCGCAACCTTGAAGTTCTTTTTGTTGATCCAACTGGTGTAAAACTCGATGGATTCAAAAATGGCTTTTTCGGCGGGGCCTGTGGATTGTTTGAAAATACGCTTTTTGTTTGCGGAAGTTTGAAATATTCCCAAGAACAGGCTATTATCGAATCGTTCGTAGGGCGTGCAGGAGTATCAATTATTGAGTTGTTTGATGGACAACCAGTGGATGTTGGAAATATACTGTTTCTATAAAGCTGACTTACATATTAAACTCTAATTTCTCTATGCATATCCTATCCGTCAAAATACAGATGAATTTCAAACTGCTGGCACTTCTGCTTTTCCTTTCAACAGGGCTGTATGCCCAGCAAAAAATGCTTGCCATTACTATCGATGACCTGCCTTTTGTTCGAATCGGTATGTTCAGCGATAAGGAATTGATTCAAAAAACGGATAAACTCCTTGCTGCCATCGAAAAACAAAATGCCCCGGCCACCGGATTCGTCAATTTATCAAAAGTCTACAAATCCGGCGAAATGGATTCTGTGCGTTATAACCTGCTGCGGCAATGGCTCGACAAAGGTTTTGACCTGGGGAATCACACTTTTTCCCACCCCGATTACAATTATGTTTCCTACAGTTACTTTATCAACGATATTGAGAAGAATGAGCCAATACTCCATTCACTTCTGGCGAAATATCATAAATCAATGCCCTATTTCAGGCATCCATATCTGCATCGTGGAAACAGTAAAGCAAAAGCCGATTCGTTGGCGGAATATCTCCTTAACAGGAATTATATTGAAGCACCGGTTACCATTGATAATGCTGAATGGATTTTTGCCGCAGCGTACGACAGTGTTTTGAAAACACATGATAAAAACAGTATCAATCTGGTTGGCGAAGCGTACATTTCATATATGGAAGCTAAGCTTAAATATTATGAAGGACAATCCGATAAGTTATTTGGCAGAAATATCCGGCAGATTCTGCTTATTCATGCCAATTCGCTAAACTCCGATTATATGGGCGAATTGTTACAAATGTTTGTAAAAAACGGGTACTCTTTTGTGAATCTGGAAACTGTGTTGAAAGACGAATTATACAAAACGGAAGACCACTTTTATAAAAACGGTGGTATATCCTGGCTCGACCGGTGGGCAATTACGCAAGGGAAAAGCAAGGATTTCTTTCAGGGAGAACCTATTTGCCCAGAATCTATTTTGAAACTGGCAAAGGTTGATTCGGAATAAAATGTTTGATATAGATATTCGGATGTCGGATGTTAAATTTCAGATGTATAGTGCAGTTCTCACATCGTAAATCCAAAATCGTAAATCGTCATTCGTCATTCGTAAATCGTAAATTTCAAATCACCCTTCGCTCCTCTTTTTTTCGTTATTTTGCAATTCCTAACCTCCTCCCCGAACCTTGATCCCTCAAGATACCATATCACAGATATTTGATGCCGCCCGTGTGGAGGAAGTCGTCGCTGATTTCGTGGCTCTGAAACGTCGCGGGGGCAACTTTACAGGTTTGTGCCCTTTCCATAATGAGCGAACACCGTCGTTTCATGTATCACCTACAAAAGGGATTTACAAATGCTTTGGATGTGGCAAAGCTGGCAATTCGGTAAATTTCGTGATGGAACACGAAAAATTCACCTATCCCGAAGCGTTACGCTACCTAGCAAAAAAATACAATATCGAAATCCAGGAAGAAGCTGAAACCGCCGAACAGGTTGCTGAAAAATCAGCCCGTGAGGGTTTGATGGCTATCGTTGATTTTGCCGCCAAATTCTTTGCCAACCAGCTTTTCAATACCGACGAAGGACTTTCGGTCGGCTTATCTTATTTCCACGGAAGAAGTTTCAGCGATGAGACTATCCGAGAATTCCAGTTGGGTTATAGCCCGGAAGTATGGGATTCATTAAGTAAGGAAGCCCTTAAAAACGGTTTCAGTGCCGATATGCTCGAGAAATCAGGCCTGAGCATTAAAAAAGATGACCGGCTTTACGACCGCTTCCGCGGAAGGGTGATGTTCCCGATTCATAGCCAGGCTGGTCGTGTGATTGGTTTTGGCGGACGCATCATGACTTCGGATAAAACCCGTCCGAAATACGTCAATTCCCCTGAAAGCGAGATTTATAATAAAAGCAAGGTTCTTTACGGAATTTCTTTCGCCAAACATGCCATTGCAGCCAACGACATGTGTTTCCTCGTGGAAGGTTATACCGATGTGATTTCGATGTATCGTGCCGGGGTGCAGAATGTGGTTTCCTCTTCGGGAACTTCGCTTACTGTGGATCAGATACGAATGATTAAACGGTATACGCCAAATATCACTATTCTTTACGATGGCGATCCTGCCGGGATCAAAGCTTCGTTCCGCGGAATTGATATGATCCTAGAACAGGGAATGAACGTAAAAGTTGTTCTGTTTCCTGATGGAGAAGATCCTGATTCATTCGCCCGCACACGACGTGGAGCCGAGGTTCAGGAGTTTATCCAGCAGAATGCCAAGGATTTTATTCATTTCAAAATAGATCTGCTGCTAAGTGAAACCGGCCGCGATCCCTTGAAAAGGGTTGCTGTACTGAAAGATTTTATTGAAAGTATTTCACTTATCCCCGATCAGCTTACCCGCCTGGCATATGTAAAGGAAAGCGCAGACCGAATGCAGATGGACGAACGTGCCATCCTGAATGAACTCAATAAACTGCTGCGGAAAAAATTCACTCAAAAATCAGGCTCCACTCCTACCGAAGCCGATGAACTCGATAACCTGTTTGCCCCTGAGCCTGCCGAACAGCAGCAGGAATCGTTTGATGCCCTGAGCACCGACGATATTGAACGGGAAATTATCAGGCAATTATTGCTTTTTGGTGATGTTGAAATAGAAACAAATTATCCGGATCCCGAAACGGGCGAGCCAGTGAAAAATAAGGTAAAGGCTGCCAGCTTTATTATTAATGATATTACTGCTGATGAGCTGGATTTCAGCAACGCGCAATATCAGCAAATTTTTAATACCTGTGTAACTGAGTTGAGAAACAACCCGGATATTGATTACCGCAAGCTCACCAACCATCCTGATAATGCTGTTTCCGGGCCAGTTATTGATTTAATCGCAACCAAATATACCTTCAGTCCTAACTGGGAAAAGCGCAAAATACGGCTGCTCCAGGAACATGAAGTTCTTGATTTTCTTATTCCGAATTCAATATTATCGTTCAAATCCAAACGTGTCCGTCAGATCCTGAAAGAGTTACTCGAAAAGATTAAAATAGCTGAATCGGATGATATTTCCATCGATTTACAGAAACAATATATCAATGCCAAGCGCATTGCAAACCTTATTGATGGTGGGCAATTGGGTAGAACGATTGTTTAGCTCAAAACTAAAGACAACGAAACAGTTGCTGAAAAGAGAAACGAATTTGAATAGTTGACCTGAAAGCTAAACCCAATACAAGGGCCTTATCTTTTCCTGGTTTTAAAGCCAATCATAGTACGCTCTTTTTGTTCTGCTTCCATTTGTTTAGCTTGTTCAAATTGATTCAGGTATTCAAAAATGAGCATTATTTTTTCATCTTGTTCGATGTCCTTTCTTTCAATCATTTCAAGTTTTTGTAAAATTTCTTTATGTGTGGTTAGCAATTCGCGCATTTTTGTAAATACCCTGATGATCCGGATATTTACCACAATTGCCCTTTCACTGTTCAATACACTTGATAACATTGCTACTCCCTGCTCTGTAAACACTAAAGGAGGTTTTCTGAATCCCATCTTTTCTTTATTGGATATCACAGTTTGTGATTTCCATTCTTCCATTTCATCTCTTGACATCTGAAACATAAAATCAGCTGGAAAGCGTTTTTCATTGCGTCTTACCGCCTGATTCAGAACCCTCGTTTCAACATCATACAATTCCGCCAGATCTCTGTCAAGCATGACTTTTTGACCGCGGATCAGGTATATTTTATTCATTAATACCTCATCATGTATTGCTATTGTGCTTTTTGGATCATTCTTTTTCATAATTAATATATGAAGTTTAAAGGCATCAGTCGTCTAATTCCCTTTCTTCAACACAATCTCCCTGTGTTTTTTACTGTTCCAGCTATTGATCATCGATCTGAACGCATCATATTTTTCTACCGGAACATTTACATTCGTAATATTGATCTTCCTGATAACATGAATTAGTTTTCCCTCTGCCGAAATTGAAATCTCAATATTGCCAAATTCATTACTAACTCTTAATGATACCGGGGAGGTAACCAAAGCCATTCCTTCAGGAATAGTTATGAAAAGATCATACGATTCGTTGAGGGTGAAAGGTATCTCAAGCGGCTCCGCGCGCTTACTTACCAGTTCGGTCATATGCCAGCTATCGGAACCGGTTGGCAAAGCTGGAAGTTTCAAAAATACATGTCCTGCTTTTTCAGTAGCAAAAGAGCCTGAAGCAGCCTGAAAACTGAATGAAGATAAATCAATATCAGTTTTTCCTTTGACTATATCCGTCACTTTACCATTTCCAAAAGCCCCTGAAAGCATGCTTGATGCATAGGTGCTGTCTTTCTGCAATTTCAACCATGGATTTAATCTTCCCCCAAGTTCAAGTCCAAGTTTACCAGTCAGGCTAAGATCTTCAGTAAGTTCAAGGTTCCCTGTAAGTGAAATCAGGTTCTTAGGTTCGCCTATTACTTCCGAAGATTGGATTTTCCCCGGAACCAATGAAATAATGCGTTTGCCGGCCAATGTAAATCTCAGATCCTGCTGATCGGATTGTGTTGGAGAAAGAAAAACCGGTTCCATTCCAGGTAAACTTACTTTTACAAGGAATCGTTCAATTATTGCTGGACTTGCTCCTTTTTTGCTGTAAAATCTATCGGCAACAACTGCCACCGGTTCAGCCTGTATATTCAGCGAACGGAGCATCGCGGTAAGCAACACAGCTTTTTCAGCTTCGGTACCGCCATTGCTCTGCCACATTGTGGCTACATTCCTCAACTTATATGCAGAGTATTGCAATGGAACCTGCCATGTATTGAGTTCATTAGCTACTTTTTCCTGAAGCTTAAGAGCTTTCAGCAAAGGTTTGTCAATTCCGGATACAGCGGTTGCTGTTTCAGCTTTAACATCTGCCGGAATTTCGCATTTGAACGCTTCCTGCGATGCAAAAACGGCAACTGCATCAGCAGTCTTTGGACTAGCAACAAATACGATTCTCGATCTGTTTTGCTGTTCCTTTGCCCTGAAGTCCTCACGCATAGCAGCAGGTACATCTGTAAGTGCCCAGGTATAGGTGGTTTTGCCGCCCTGTTTTGAAACGGCTGGTTTCGTCTGTATACCGAACTGCTCATAATTAAATGATGAGCCTGAAGGAGTATGAATAATAAACGTAAGTTTCTTTACAGGAGAGTTCATCCAAAGTTGTTCATTCCCCATAAGAGCCTGCGTATAACCTTTAGCAGTCGTCAGCGTATAATCAAAATCGATGGTAGCTCCTCTCTCGAGGGCTGTGTGGGTTACAACCATTTCGCGAAGGCGGTTCCAAACAGGTACATTTGCCGCAAAACCAGGCAACAATTCGTTGTATGCATTTTCAGGCGAAGCCACTTGCTTTCCATCAGCCATAGTAGTTACAGATCGATTAACTTTCAGTTTCTGAAATGCCGGATCATACACAATAAAATCCTCTCCATACAGGTTATGGAATGCCAGGTATGTGTTTATGAGAAGCTTATGACTGTAGTGATAACTCCAACTGCCATCCTTATTCAATGTATATTCCCGGGTTTGTTCCTGGTACACGGCATCGGATTTTTCCTCCTGAGCCATAACGGTGATGCCTGTAAAAAGGCTCAAAGCAAGAAGTAATATTTTATGTATCATGATGTGGTAATTAAAAACTATAAATGTGTTCTATAAATGTGATTGAGGATGTACGATTTACGAGGTACGATTTACGATTATATTCAATGACCTCCCCAATCGTAACTTGTCATTTGTAAATCGTAAATCAATGTCGTTTAGTTAAGAAATACTCATAATCGTTTGTAATTCATTGAGTAAAGCTTCTTTGGTTTTTTATTTCGTGGGTTATTACGCCCTGGCCGGATGATTTCTCTTGTTTGTGCAACTACATGATCG
>JAURYB010000178.1 GCA_030654075.1 Bacteroidales bacterium
GTAAGCTATTTATAAAAACAAAATATTCAATCTTAAAATGTTTGCATCCCTGCAGAATATGGTATCAAAAATAACACTTTAGTGTTATTGCAGAGACAAATTCAATATTATAATTTTGAAACATTCTAAATTACCAAAAGAGTTTTTCGTCTGATACTTCTACATCTTTTTGACCTCCTGGATTCCTCCTCTTGCTCTAAGCACTTAAAATGTTCTAATTGTCTGATATTATACAAAATGCCTGGCTTTTTAAATAAAAGTCATTAAACTATTGTTGATCTCAATTAATACCTAAAACACCCAATCACATATTAACCTCTACAAACATGAAAAAGTGTATCCTTTTATTTTTTAGTGCAATCCTTTATGCAATTGGATTAAATGCACAAACTACAATCCCCGGCGGTTATTTTTCTGTTGACCGGACTTTAACATTAGCTAACAGTCCTTATATTATTACCGGAAACCAGGATGTTAGTAGTACAGCTACTGTTACTATTGAAAAGGGTGTGGAAATCAGGTTTAGTTCCGGCACATATTTACAGGTTTTCGGAACCCTAAATGCCAAGGGCGTTAAATTTACGGCCAATGCCTCCACGACGAAAGGTTTCTGGGATGGTATTTATGTTTCGTACGAATACAGTGCGAGTAACGGCAGTGTAACCCTCGACAGTTGCAACGTTGAATATGCCAGCAACTTGTATTCACGGAAAGGGCAGCTGAATTTAAAAAAATGTACCCTTAATAATTTCAGCAATTACGGAGTTCAGATTTCGGGCGCAGGCAAATTATATATTGAAAACACAACTATTAAAAACACAAATTACCCAATCTATTTCTCCGGAGCTGGTGAACTCAAAACCGGAGTTAATAATGTATTGACCGGTAACACTATCGATAATATCTATGTCAATTTCAGTGAGATTCCGGGTAATTTTTATATGCCGGAAATGGGAATTCCTTATCGCTGCAGTACATTGAACGTTGCCCTAACCGGTTGTCTTTTTATTTCGCCTGGTGCTGAACTGAGGCTTGTTAATACGGAGATCAACATTAATGGTAAGGTCAAAGCCATAGGAACAGCGGCTAAACCCATTATTTTTGATAAACATTCAACTGCCTCGTATTGGCTAGGTATAAATGTTACACCAACTGCCATTGATACTGCCTGTATTTTAAAATACTGTATTCTTAATAATACGTATTCTTACGACTATGATCAATATGCGGCGCTGGAAATTAATTCAGCTTCACCAAGTATTGATAATTGTAAATTCACTAATAACGGCCGGAACCTGGTTGTTTATGGCCTAAGCAAACCAACTTTTACGAATAGTACATTTGATGCTTCCTCAATTGTTGGGGGAGAATGTTATAATATAAGCCTGGCAATGGATGCAGCACCAGTTTTCACAAACGACTCAATCAAATTTAACAGTAAAGAAATCCGGGCAATCAAAATTATGGCTTCGAACGTGATTGACGATGCCCGTCTGAAAAAGCTTTCCTTTAAAAATCTGGATAACCCTAGCTATTGCATTTATGGTATGACTACGGTACTTGATACAGCTACTCTTACCATTGATCCAGGTGTGGTTATGAAATGCAACGACTACAATGCACGTATTACGGCAAACGGTACTTTAACAGGCCTTGGAACTATTCTGGAGCCCATTGTATTTACCAGTATAGCTGATGATACGTATGGAAATCCGCTTGACTCACAAAATAATGGAATTCAGGCAATTAGCCACTCATCAGCAGGATGGATAAATCTTTTTGGCAAAAAAACCTCAAAAATAGAAAACTGGAAAATACAGTATGCCGGAGGTTACCCTTCCGATAATGTTGGATATTGGGCCATATCTGTTTCGAGTGGCAATATCGTAAGTAAATGTGAAATTAAAAACTCTTTCCGGGCAATCAATTTCAGTGATAACGCACAGATACTGAACAATTCCTTTATAAATATCGACACTTACCCGCTGGGAAGAAATGTAAACCAGGGAACCCCGGTTTTGATAGGCAACACTGTTGCAAATGTTGGAAATATTGGAATAATTATCAGTTCGTTCGGAACTGATTCACCAACGCTGAAATCGTTTGATTTTGCCGGGTTTACAAACGTGGCTTATATTATTGAAAACACCCAAACTATTCCTTCAGGAGATATAGTTTCCGTTGATCCCGGAGTTGTGGTAAAATATACTTCCAATGGATTGCTGGCAGTGAATGGAGCACTGAAAGCTGTAGGGAAATCAAATAACAAAATCATCTTTACCTCGCTTAAAGACGATTCGGCTTCGGGCGACAGCAACAACAACGGCACTGCAACTACACCTGCGTCAGGGGACTGGTATGGAATGGATTATTCAGGTACAGCCAGTGATATTGACAACATTCTGAAGAACTTTGAGATACGTTACTCAGGGAATTATTATTACTACGGCACAAAAGGAGCCATCCGGATTACCGATTGCAAAGTTAGTATTGACTCTGTTAAAGTGAACTTCAGCAATTCCTGTGCGCTCGGTATTTTTGGTACTGCTAACCCGGTAATTACAAACAGCCTGTTCTATAACCTGGCTAATGCTCCTATATGTATGGATATGTTTTCGAGTCCTGTTTTTTCTGGTACAGGAAATAAAATTGCCAATACACCACGTATAGGTTTGTTAATACGTAGCCAGACTATCCAGGGAACAGTTCCTATCAGAAGTTTCGCCGGGTATGATACAATTACCTATATCACTGAAGAAGCAATGACTGTTACCAATCAGTTGACAATTCCTGCAGGAGTTACCTTTAAAGGTCCCGGAATCTGGTATATAAAAGGAAGACTGGATATTCAGGGAACCGCTTTGAAACCTGTTGTTTTTACAACCCAGGAAGATGACGCTTACGGGAACCCTAAAGATTTGCAGCAAAATGGGAATACAGCATTGAGTAATTCCGGAGCTTATTTTGTTTTCTATGATGAATCAAATGACCTGAGCACGATAGACCATGGTTTATTCAGGTATTCACCAGCTATACCTATCCAACTCACCAATGCCTCACCCAAAATACAGAATTCGGCATTCGAAAACCTTATCTACTCCGGGATTTCGCTTTCCGGATCAAGTGCTCCAGCAATTACCGGATGTACATTTAACAATATTTCCTTCCCGTTCACAACTTCACTGGTAACCTATCCGTCAGTATCCACAGGAAATATAATCTCAGGAACAACCGGCAGAGCTATTCGTGTTACCGATGAAACACTAACCCAGGATGTTATCTTACCTAAACGTGATTTTGCTGGTAAAGTAAACATTCCTTATGTATTTCAGAATTATACGGTAGGAACAGGTGCGAAACTTACAATTAAACCAGGAGTAGTTTGCAAGTTTATGTCGAGTGGATATCTCAATATCCAAAACGGATTAATTGCCAAGGGAGGAAGTACAACCGACAGTACAATTGTATTTACGGCCGACCGCGATGATTTCTATGGAGGCGATACTTATGGCGACGGTGATGCCAACCAGCCAACAAAATCATACTGGCAGGGAATCTATTTTTTAAACGAGTCGATTGATGAGAACTGTTGGCTCGAAAACTGCATTCTGAAAGATGGTACCTATAACTATTATTATAATTATTATCCCCAATACGATCGAGGCGCTATAACCTTAGACAACTCTTCACCTACCATTAAAAACTGTCTTTTTGAAAGCAATTACTATGGAATTATTGCACGTAATACTTCGTTACCCAAAATTACCAATTGCGACTTTGTAGGCACTGACCCCACCAGTGGATACGGAATTTATAATCAGACTGCAACTAACACTGTAACTGCTACGGGTTGCTGGTGGAATAGCAATACGGGACCAAAACATGCTTCAAATCCCGGTGGATTAGGAGAACGTGTATCGGATTATGTAAATTTCACTCCATGGGCAACTCAGTTAGCCAAACCGGTTTTGGGCGATGTTAGCATGAACGGAGAAGTTAAACCTTACGATGCTTCGCTGGTTTTACAATATGCCGCCGGCAACATTACATTAAGCACAAAACAGAAAAGCGTTGCCGATGTTAGCGGGAATGGAGTAGTTTCATCATTTGATGCTTCGCTAATCCTGCAATACAGTGTTGGCTTGATCAGCCGTTTTGACCCCCAGCCAGGCAAAAAATCTGCTATGGTAAATGACCTTGCAACCATTTCGTATCCTGACCAGATCAGCGAACCTGCAAAAAAGACATTCCAGATTCCTGTAACCATTTCAACTGCCCAGGGAATCAAAGCGCTGGATTTGAAATTTGCCATCGATGAAAATCATATTAAATTCATCCAACTAAATAACACAGGACTACCTGCAAATATATCAGTTGCATCCGGCTTTCATGCACAGAAAGGTGAAATCATAATTTCAATGGCATCAGCCTACGATCTTGATTTGCTTAACCAGTCGTTTGTGCTGGAATTCGAATTCCAGGATTCAGAAATAACTGGCTCTCAGTTTGGGCTGACTTTCGGCATGGCAAATGACTATTACCTGGATGATTTGCCTCCTACGGCACAAATTAGTGGCAATTCCGGGATGACTGGTATTGGAAACCAGCAGAATAACCCGAAACCAATAGTATACACGGATCAGAATGGCATTCATACCAAATTTAACTTATCCAAATCCAATCAGAATATCCAGGTTCAGGTTGTTGATATGACAGGCAGGATTATTTACAGTAGATCAGTTAAAAATCTAAGTTCAGGCGTTCAGAATTTTGATCTCAATTATGCTGATCTTGAAAATCTTCACGATGGTGTTTATATCCTTTCCATCAGGGGAGAAGAATTCAGTTATTCGAAAAAACTTCTGATAAAGTAAACCATCTGTTGATCAGGATTTTGCCTAATCAGCAAAATCCTGACAACAGATTATTCAGTTTTAGATGCAATCGCATTCAGTCGAAAAAATCTTTACCATATAGATTTAACAGGCAAAGATGCAAAACTGGAAAAGCCAGACACTAAAATAAAATTTACACAGATGAAGAAACTGATCAGATATATAATTGCTTCCTGCTTCCTGGTATGGTGTTTTACGCTCCTCATTTCGGGAAAGGCAACAGCACAATCCAAGGTGGGCTTTAGCATCGAAGGGGCGACTGTTCTCGAGAAAAACACTTTTACCATCGCGGTAAAAGCAGATACTGTTTTAACAGGAAAGGGAATTTATTCCTTCCGCTTTGGATTTACATTCAACGCCGACTATCTTGAATTTCAGAATATTGATTCCGTTGGTTCAGTATTGTATGATTGGGGAATGCCAACTTTCAACAGTTCTACCAGAGGCTCCATCATTATTGCAGGAGCCGGCTCCTCCCCTCTTACCGGCAAAGGAAAAATGTTTTACCTCCGGTTCAAGGCTTTACTGCCAGGTGGCACCTACATTAATTATAATTCTGGAGTAAGTTTACTGAACGAAGGTTTGCCTGCCATGACCATGAGTAATTCATATATCCTGGCGAATGGCCGCTCATACCCGAATATTTCTCCTGATGACATACAGTTATTTGTTGGTGCGGAGGCCACAATGTCCACTTCAGGAGGAGCAGCCCCGTTCACGTATAAAACCGCGGATACCGCAATTGCTGTTATGAGCAGCCAAAATATTGTTAAAGCTAAAGCTCCCGGTTATACTAAAGTGTTTGTTACTGATAATAATGGCGAACAATCCTACATGACCGGGAATATTGATGTGAGAGCTATCAAAATGAGTGTTTTGCGGAGCACCGCCTGGCCCCAGGATACGTTTTATCTGCCGGTTAGAATTGAAATAGCGCCGGGAACCAAAGTGCATTCCGGGTATTTCGAAATTACATATAACGCAAACTTGCTGGGAGTAAAGCAGAGCGCTATAGTTGGCGATTTCGATGTTTCGATTCAAAACAATACGGCTACCAATGTGATGCGTGTTTCGTTTGCTTCCGTTTCAGGGATTACCGGGAGCGGGATTCTGTGTTACCTGGGATTTAAAGCTTTAAACAGTGGAAACCACTATTTCAACTTTCAAAACCTGCAGTTTGATGAAGTTCTCAGGGCATTCACAAGTAGTGAATACGTAGAAGTTTATTACTTACCCACATTGGCCATTACTCCCAACACAGGAACAATGATGTGGGGAGCTACTCAAAAAATAACTATTACAAATGGTACTCCGCCTATGACTTATGCGGTTTCGGATCCAGCATTGGCTTCGATTGATGTGCAGGGCAATCTCAAAGGATTATCGGGTGGAAATGTTAACGTTACTGCAACCGATTTTCACGGCGCAACAAAAACCAGCGGCGCTTTTTTAATCCTGGATAACCAGTTTTCAATTGTCAATATGGATGGAACTCTTGATGCTGTTACACGTGTCCCGATTTCAACTTCGCTGCTACCGGCAGGAAAAGCTGTGTATGATTTTGACGGATCAGTTTCATTTAACCTGAATGATGTTGATTTTATAGGAATAGATCCGGTTGACGCGAATATGCTGGCAAACTATTCTCTAACCGGAAACACGATTCATATTGTCGGGGCAAGCAGTACCGGGATTCAATCCGGAATTATCTGTTACCTGAAATTTAAACTTAAGAATACGGTCGCATTGAACCAGCAAACCACCATAACCCTTAATTCGCTCTCGGCAAATGAATCCACTTTACATTCTACGATTTCAAGTGGGAAAATTACGCGGGTTGTTCAGGTGAGTTATCGGCCAATTGCCAAAGCAGGCCTGAATAAGTCAGTACTGGAAGGAGAAACCGTTCAACTCGATGGATCCGAATCGTACGACCTGGATGCAAATCCCCTTACGTTTTCATGGCGGGCGCCTGTAGGAATTCACCTGAACGACAGTACATTAAAAAAGCCAACTTTTATTGCTCCTGATGTAAAAGTAAATACAAATTACATTTTCACCCTGATTGTAAATGATGGTAGTTCCAGCTCCGATCCATCGACGGTAACGATAACTGTTTTGCAGGTAAATAAAAGACCGGTTGCAGATGCAGGTTCGGATATCAGTTACAACGAAGGAAGTTCAGTTTCACTCTCAGGAAGCCTTTCCTACGATCCCGACCTGGATGTTATTTCATACAAATGGACTTCGCTAGATGGAATAATTCTGTTTGATGCTCTTGGACCTGCTCCTTCGTTTAATGCTCCACAGGTGAGCGCCAACAAAATATACAGGTTTAAACTGGAAGTGTCGGATGGCGTACTCACATCCATTCCCGACACGGTTAAAATAAACGTTGTAAATGTGAATAAAATCCCTGTTGCTTATGCAGGTGTGGATCAGACTGTAAATGAAGGAACTCTGGTTCAGCTTGACGGATCACTTTCGTCAGATGCCGATATTGAGCCAATTACATTTAAATGGACAGCACCGTCTATCGTTGCTTTATCTTCATACACTGCCAATAAACCAACGTTTACCGCGCCTATGGTTCATCGCGATTCAGTGATTGTTATTTCGCTTGTTGTGCACGACGGGCATGCGAGTTCAAATGCTGACCTGGTTTCGATCACAATCAAAAACCTTGATATTTTAAGTACTGCGGCTCAAATTATAAAAACTACTCTCACAGGCGCTGATTCGACAAAAACGGATCAGCTTGCACAGCAGGTTACACTTTATATGCCTTATGGCGCTGACATCCGCGCTCTGGCACCCACTTTCCAGCTGTCACCCAAAGCTTCAGTTTCACCTCCTGGCGGAACCGTGCGAAATTTCACTTCACCGGTATCTTACACCGTTACTGCAGAAGATGGCTTAACGCAAAAAGTATTCCTGGTAAAGGTTTTTGTTCCGACAGTCAGCCTGAAAAGGGGCCTTTCTACAGGCTGGAACTGGATTTCAATAAGCGCAAGTCCGGCTGATATGAATGTAGGAACAGTTTTAGGCAGTCTTACGCTGACCAACCTCGACTATATTAAATCGGCAACAACGTCGGCTGTTTATTACACGGGTTCCGGGTGGTTTGGAGACTTAAGTACTCTGCCACAATTGGATATGCTGATGTTTAAAAAATCTACTGCGGGACTTTTTACATTATCAGGAAAAGAAATTAATCCCACACTTACATCTATTCCGGTTTCCTCAGGATGGAACCGGATAGGTTATATCATGAAAGGAAATGCCGCAATTAACCAGGCTTTTGACCAATCTACCTTACCCACAGGTGACATTTTGCTGAAAAGTAAAACCGCTTCCGCTATATATTACCCGGCTTCAGGTTGGATCGGCGACCTGGATTCAATGAGGGTATTGAACGGATATATGATGAAAACGGTTTCGGGCAGCGATATTAAATACAAAGCCAGCGGAGCCAAAGTTAAATCAGTGCAAATATTGTTCACCAACCAAGATGATTTATATACACTCTACAATATCAATCCTTCAGATTTCGAAAATTCAGCCACGCTGATCGGAGAAATTGTTAATGAAAACAGCCAAAATATAATTCAACAGGGAGATATCCTGATTGCCTATGTCGGAACTGCCCGAAGAGGTGTTACAGAAGCCCGTTTTGTTCCTGACTTAAACCGGTATGTTTTCATTCTGACACTATTCTCGAATCTGAACCAGGAGAAGATGAGTTTTAAATTGAAAACACCTGATGATATTTCTGAAAAGGAAATTTCAGATGAAGTGACTTTCGTTAGTAATGAGGTATTTGGCCAGGCTATGAATCCTTATCCTCTGCATCTTTTAAATGCAACTGGTTTAAAGGGTTCCGGAAACGAACAAACTATATCAGTTTATCCAAATCCGGCAACAGACAAGTTTCAAATCAGATCCGGCTATAGAATTTCTGCCGTCACAATATCCGGCATAACAGGAAATTCTATTCTCACCAAATCAAATATTTCAGAAAATATGGTAGCTATTGATACCCGAAACCTCGCTCCCGGACTGTATCTCCTGAAAATTGAAACTTCAAACGGCACAATAATCAGGAAACTGGTTAAATCAACAAAATGATAAAGCATATAATTAAGAGTGCAACTTACTAAGGAAAAGCGTTAAATCCGTTTAGTTGTTGGAACAATTATTTATTAATGAGCAAAACCTGACCAAAATGAAACTATTGATACATACAAACAACAAGCTGAATTATTCAGGTGTAAAGGACGAATTCAGGAACACAAAATATAAATCCGATAGGATTAATTTTCTTCGGATTGCTGCATTTGCTTTACTCATTTGGTTACCTGTGGTTGCAAGCGCCCAGTTAACGTTGCCTGCTATTCCTAGCAACGCCAGCCTGGCAAAGCGTTTCGAACTGAGTACCGAAATGATTTTCCGGGTGAAAGCGGGAAATACCTTCCTGCCCAGCGGTGCCCTGATTGCATACATTAACGGCGAAATCCGGGGCGCACAAACCGCTTCGGTGCTTTATCCTCCCACAGGAGTTAATGTTTACAAAGTCCTTGTTTTCGATAGTAAATCATCGGGTGATACCATTACTTTTAAATACTACGATACCTTCTCTTCAAAAATTTACGACATCACGGAGAAAATAGAATTTATTCCCAACCTGGTTCCGGATTATGCCAATCCTACAATTCTGACAGCCTACTGCAAACCTATTGATAAAGTAACTGGTTTGATCCCGGTAAATGCAACAGAAAACCTGAATGCAACACTTGATTTATACTGGCAGCCTTCGCCAAATACGACCTCGTACAATCTTTATTTTTGGGAAGATGGCACAACTATGCCTGCCACGCCTACAAATGCCAATATTTCCGGCACAACTTTCAGGCTTTATAATCTGAAATACGGACAAATATATCGCTGGAAAATAGGATCAATTAACGACTGTTCCTCAGCTGAAAGTGCTATTCAAACATTAAAAACAAGGTTGCTTCCTGATCTGACTGTTACAAGCGTTACTGCTCCGGCAAATATTGAATCAGGCTCCAATTTAAATGTCAGTTTCTCAGTTAAAAATGCTGGTGCCGGCAACACTGCAGGACTTCAATGGTACGATGCTGTTTATGCCTCAACCGATCAAACCTGGAGCAATGATGACATACTGCTGTCGACCAAAACAAATGTTACGCAACTTGAACCAGATAGTACCTATACACAATCCGCTTCAATTTCACTCCCGATAGATTTCACCGGGAATTATTATTTCCTGGTTAAGACTGATAATACAAATTCTGTCGTGGAATTTTCGGAAATTAACAACCTGGGGAAAACGGCAGCCGTATCGCACATAACTTTAAAATCGCTTCCTGATATCCGGGTAAAAGATATTGCTGCTGAAAAAGTAAATGTAAATCCCGGCGACTCCATAACGATCAGCTGGAAAGTTGAAAACATAGGCGGTGTAGCTACAGCCGGAGGCTGGGTTGAAAGGATTACTATTGTACCGGTAACCGGTTTGAATCTTTCAATTGATCCGAATACAGAATACACTTTGCCTCTGCCTGCCGGAACTACCATTAACCGAAGCAGGAAGATTAAAATGCCGGATATCCTCCGTTTTTCGGGTGATGCTCATATACAAGCAGAACTTATTCCTTACGCAGACCTTATAGAATATGCAGCCAATAAAGCCAATAATATCGCACTATCTGCAGGCAAGATTACCGCCGGGAATATTCTCACTCTTGATATTCAGGAAACATCCTTGCTCGAAAACCTATCCTCACCGCTACGTTGCATTGCAACGCGTAGTGGTGACTACTCGGCGAACTTAATTGTTTCTCTTTCAGCTTCGGTAGCCGGGCAGGTTACAATTCCCGCAACAGTTACTATTCCTGCCAACCAGTCTTCAGTGGTATTTAACCTGAATACCATTAATAATGCTTTGATTGATGGCCAGAGAACTGTCTGGATTACCGCTACTGCTGCACAATACAGCAATTCCGCAAAAACCATCACTATACTTGATGACGAAATCCCTTCACTAACAGCTGTTTTAAATAAAACTACTGCAACCGAAGGTGATACTATTACCCTGACAGTGAGCAGGAATCTGGTTACGAACCAACCTTTAACAGTCAGCCTTACTACCAATAAACCTTCTCAATGGACATTTCCAACCTCTTTTGTTATACTGGCAAATACTGCTTCCGCAAAAGTTAGCATCAATATTACCAATGACAATGTACCGGAACTAACCAACGACGCAATTATTTATGCCAGCTCAGCCGGAATTACTACCGGCACGGTAACTGCCAGCATTGTCGATAATGATGTTCCTCAGGTAAGCCTTGAATTGCTTTCTGATACAGTGTCGGAATCGGCCGGGGTTTATGCCACCTGGGGCTTGCTCAAACGAATATCAGGAGATGGAATTATCACTGTGAATTTAACTTCCAGTTTGCCGGGCGCGCTCTTTTTCCCTGCCAGTCTTACTTTGCCAAAAGGCGCCCAGGAACAGAAGTTCAACATAGGAGTTGTTGACAACGGAGATGTGGATGGATACCGGAAAGTAATCCTTTCGGGATCAGTTTATATTTCGTCCTGTAATTGCGGAACTTCAGCCGAAAATGGCGGAATTGTTTCCGCAAATTTAATAATTGCCGATAATGATGGCCCCACCTTGTCACTAGCAATCAACCCTGTTTCACTTCCTGAAGGTAAACTGAATGCCGGAACTCTCACCATTACCCGAAATACGCCAACCAATAATGCGCTGTTAGTCAATATCTCGCACAACGACCCAACCGAAGTCAGTATTCAAACTACGGCTACAATCCTTGCCGGTCAAAAATCCGTCCAGGTTCCGATTAACTCAATCAATGATAATATTGAAGATGGTACACAGATGGTTTCTATTCAGTCCAGTGCGCCAACCTTCTCATCAGGCTTTGGGTATGTTTTTGTGACCGATTTGAATAAGCCGGACCTGGTAATTACAAAAATCGCTGTCAGCGACAGCACTCCGGCGACCAATGATGTTATTGAAATTTCGGGAACAGCCGGTAATATTGGTTTTTCGACAGCACCTTCCGCAATGAAAATCGCTTTTTATTGTTCGAAAGATAAAACCCTTGATGTCAACGATATAGTGCTAGGTGAATATGAATTCCCTTCGCCTATCAGCCAGGCAGCAACGGCTATTTTCACAAAGGCAGTTATAATTCCAGCCCAAACGGGTGATTTCTATATCCTTGCCAAAATTAATCCTACTGAGAGTCTTACTGAATTGGTATATTTCAATAATGTTTCTGATGCTGTCGGCATCACAATTGCCCCTGAATATACTGCAACAGCAATTACTGACAATGCCATTTACCTGCCCAAAACCACTGTACCCATTCATGGATCAGCAATAAATTCTAAAAATACTCCTGTCGCTGATGTTGATGTAGATATATATATTATAACTGCCGGTATCCGTCGGGAATTAAAAGCAAAAACCAATAGCCTCGGGCAATATTCTGTTGATTTTGTACCCAGTATATTTGAATCTGGACATTATTCAATAGGCGCCTGCTATCCAAAACAAAACCTGAGTGCAGAACAAGATAAGTTCGATATCCCTGGTTTAATTAGAGAAAGCAATTCCAACATAGTCTGGGATATGAAGCTCGGCCAGTTGATTACAGGGAAAATAGCTTTGAAAAATACGAGTGAAGCCGTTTTAAAACATATTGTGATACTGGCTGATAATCTTCCTGCAGGTTGTGAACTTAAGTTTGATACAATAGCAGTTCTTTCGGCAAATCAAACCAAAGAATTCAATTTTACATTGCAGGCAACTGAATTGACCAAAGGAAGTAATTATGAAAAAATAAATTTCCATGTTCAATCCGCCGAAGGAATCACCATTGATTTCCCGGCATACTACTATTGCCAGGCTCTGCAGGCGCAGTTAAAATCTGACCCGGTCAGCATCAATACTACAATGACTAAAGGGAAACCGAGGCTGTATGAATTTCACATCTTCAACAACGGTGCCGGTGAAACAGGGAAAGTGACTATCAGTTTACCAAATGTAAGCTGGATGAATCTGATCAGTCCTGACACGCTCACAAATATTTCACCTCAGGATACAGTAACAGTAATTGTAAACCTTGCGCCCACTGCCGATGTTCCTTTAAATACGCCGATTTCAGGAAATATTACAGCAAACTGTGTTAATGGAAACGGTGTTCAGATTCCTTACCGCTTTGAAGTAGTGTCAGAAGAAAAAGGTGGATTAAAAGTGGATGTAATCGATGAGTACACCTATTTTACTGAAGATAAACCGCATGTAAAAAATGCTCACGTTGTTGTTCGGCACCCATTTTCCGGAAAAATAATGGCCGATGGGTTTACTGACGCAAACGGTATTTTCGCAGTGGATAGCTTGCCTGAAGGCTCATATAAAATGAATGTGGAAGCCGATAAACACGAAGGTTTCCAGACTACCATTACTATTGATCCGGGACGTATAAATGAACAAACTGTGTTTATCAGTTTCCAGGCAATCACCTATACATGGGAAGTAGTTCCGACCCAGATCCAGGATAACTATGAAGTACAGCTGGTAATGAAATACGAAACAAGTGTTCCGGTACCGGTTGTAATTGTTGATATGCCTAAAGAGATGCCACAACTGTTTAATGACGAAACCTACCCTTTCATGGTAACCATGACCAATAAAGGATTGATAACAGCAAAAGACGTGCAGATTAACTTTCCACAGGATGATCCGGAATACGAGTTTGTGACCAACTTCACTACAATGGATCTGCTGGCACAGCAATCCATCCAGTTTCCTGTTGTAATGAAACGGAGAGCCGGATTAAAATCAGCTACTTCTGGCGGCACTTGCGTCAGTTTTGCAGCAACTATTTATGGATGGCAATGTGGCCCTGACAGGCAGTGGGGTCATTCACAGAATAGCTTCTCATTCAGCGGTAGAATATGCATTGGATCGCCGGGCCCTAGCACTACCGGTCCCGAAGGCACTCCATGGTGGAATGGCTGGGCATTTGGAAATGTGCCACAAAGAGGTGGTGGCGGCTATTATTGGTACAATCCCACACTTGGCATTCCAACTGTGGGTTCATCAACTGCTGGTTGTGAACCTTGTTTAATATCATTGGCATTAAATGGAATTGGATGTTTCCCGATATTAGGTCCTATGATTACAAATGCCGCAGGTATTCTGGGTTGTATTTTAAGCCTGGCAGATCTGGAAGTAACCAGGATGGATCTTGCCGATTGTGGTATGACAGGACTAGGCCTTGCTATTGATTTGGGAGAAATCGGCTGTGCATATGGACTTGCACGTTCAGCTATGGATTGTTATGAAAACCCACCTATTTTTACCAAATCCCCCGAAGGTTCGAAACCAACAATGCCACCCATTTTAAAGCAATCAATTCTCGATCTCGAATATGCTGTAGCCGCTCATGGAGCATTGGATAGTTTATCAGCCGAAATATATGGGGATTGGGACTGGAGAGCAAAAGCCAGTTTGAAGGATTTTAATGTTGAAACAGATCCGTTTATAAAACAAAACAAACCATTCTATCCAACTGATATTACTGCTCTTGAACTTAAAATGGCTGGAACTGATATCAGCAGTTCAGACATCCGCATTTTTACAACCAGGTGGAACAATACGATAAACGCATGGAGTCTGCAGGTTTATTCCCCTACTGTTGATCATCCGGATATGATTGATAAAGTAAAGATGAAAAAGTATATTATGAAAATTGATACGGTTCAGAATTATGCTATTTCACGGGGATATGACAATTTTATGGAAATGTATAATGTTGCTTTGGCTACCACCAAAGAACAAGTTGATGCCGGCCGGAGCTCAGTATGCGCTTCTGTTTCAATTAACATTACGCAGAAAGTGGTTATGACGCGCGAAGCTTTTGAAGGTACACTTACCATCTTCAACGGACATACTACCGATGATATGAAGGAAATAAAACTGAACCTGGAAATTAAAGACGAAAACGGCGTTTTAAGCAACGACCTATTCCAGATCGATACCAAAGCACTTTCGATACTCACCGGAATTGATGGTACCGGAACACTGGCCGCCCAGGGAAAGGGAAGCGCAACCGTATTGTTTATCCCTGAAAAAGGAGCCGCCCCAACTGTACCGAAAAGCTATTCATTCGGCGGCTCATTCTCGTACCTTGATCCTTTTACCGGCGTAACGGTTACCAAACCGTTGTTCCCTGTTACACTCGATGTAAACCCAAGTCCGGATATATATCTGCATTATTTTATGCAGCGTGATATATTGGGTGATGATCCGCTGACTGTTCCTATTGAACCAATCGTTCCAGCCGAATTCGCTGTGATGGTTCAAAATAATGGGTATGGTACGGCCCAGGGTGTACGGATTGAAAGTGCCCAGCCAAAAATTGTTGAAAACAAAAAAGGGCTTGCCATCAATTTTGCTTTGATAGGTTCGAACCTTAACGG
The DNA here is from genome assembly GCA_030654075.1 of Bacteroidales bacterium. Taxonomy (GTDB): domain Bacteria; phylum Bacteroidota; class Bacteroidia; order Bacteroidales; family UBA4417; genus UBA4417. Next base: position 15,441 of record JAURYB010000178.1, read on the forward strand.
GCAGCCTCGTCAGTTAGGTTTGACAAATATCGATTTCGGCAATATTGCACCTAAGTCGGCAGCAATTGGGCAATGGTGGTTTACCAGCGATTTATTGGGTCACTTTGTTTCGTACGAAGCCAAAGTCAGTCACCTGGATAGCCGCGGAAATCCCGATCTGAGCCTGATAAGCGGAGCCACCCTTCACGAGCTTATTCGGAGTGTTGATGTATATTCTGGTGTCGAAGATGGCATTCATGATTTCCTGGTCAACGAAGTTCAGGATGCTAAAGAATTGCCTGATATTATTTACCTTTCCAATGGAGGTACGCTTGATGTTTATCCTGCGCCATTGGAAAGCACTACAGGTTCAATAGCTTCCGGAAATCATGAGATTGAATTGACAGTTACACCAAAGCAGATTGGCTGGAATTATATCAAATTCAGCGATCCTGGAAACGGCATCTATAAAATTGCCAGTGTAATGCGTGAAGATGGCCAGGTAATTCCTTTAGAAAACGTATGGCAAACTTTTGTCACACTGCCCGATAGCAAGGAACCTGTTTATGAAAATATGATGCATTTCCTGGATGTTTTTGCAGCAGCAAACCCGCAGAAATATACTATACGTTTTATAGCTAAAGACCAGAATCCTCCTGAAATAGTAAGCTTTGAAAATGTACCAACCTCAGTAGTAACTATACCTGTAACATCTATTAATGTGGTATTCAACAAACCGATCGATCCTGCTACCTTCAATTACGAAGATATGACCCTTCGTATTCAGGCTGGTGCTGATGTAATGGATAGTACAGTGAAAGTTACACAAATAGATCCTGTAACTTTTAAAATTGATCTGACGAGCAAGTCAATCCAAAATGGGTATTATGTTTTAACCGTACAGGCCAGCCAGATCAGCAGCACTACAGGCACCAGCGGACTGACCGGCAAACAGGCAACCTGGACCCAATATATCAATGTACCTGCTGTAAGTGAATTCATAGGATTACCTGATAATAATATTGGCGCTCCTATGGATTTCATTATGCTCCGATTTAATTTACCTATCGACAATACAACACTTTTACCAAGCCGGTTAACCTGGAAGAAAAATGGAACTGTTGTTTCGGTCTCAGTAACAATCACTCCTATGGATGTTGATGGTAAACTATTCCAGGTCTCAGGATTGAAGGCGTTTTTGTTGGATGACGCAAAGTATTCACTTACAGTTGATTTGCCAAATATCGCCACAATTAACGGAGTGAACGGCATCCTGACACAATCGGTAGAATGGGAAATTGACCAGACACCACCTTCTGTTAGTAAAATAACTCTGAATAACGACGGCGGATACGACCTGCAACATATAACTGCAATTGATATTCAGCTTAGTGAAGCTGTCAATGGTTTCGGGTTACCTTCGATCGAGTTGTGGAAGGATGGAACCAGGCAGCCCTTGTCGCAATTAACGCTGACAAAAGTATCAGGTAGTGAATACAGGTTTACACAGTTCCGCCTGCTCACGTATTATGAAGGCACGTATACTCTAAAAGTTAACATGGAAGGTGTTACTGATATTTCAGGAAATACGGCTTCCGGAATTGTTGAACAAAGCTGGGCTGTATACAGGACTACTCCAAAAGCTGTGACAGGCTTAAAGATTACTCCCGACCTAGGCTTCTCAGATAATGATGCTTTAACCTCATCAGGAACCGTGTCAGCTGTTATGAATGTAAATGAGCCCGACTCACGAATTCAAATTTATCAAAATGATAAAGGGAACAGGACTTTACTGGCTGATACTTCAAATATAAAAACAGGTTCATTGATTTTACCAATTAAATTTACAATTGTCGGAAACCTGATTCTGGAAGCACATTGTCTGGATAGCTATAAAAATGAAGCTATCACTGAACTTCCTGTATTTATTGATGATGTGGCGCTTTTAGCGAGTTGGAAGAATGTACCGCAGAAAGCTTTATCCATACAACCCGATTCTTTGGTACTGGAATTCTTCGATAAGCTATTGGATGATACCAAGCTGAAAGATTACTTGAAATTTGCTCGTGGTGGACTTTCTATCGGAACTTCGAATATAACTATCAGCAAATCTTCTGATAAAGTGTTTGTATTTAAAGGAATGAACGTAGCAGGAAATACTGAAGGAAATTATTCACTCTCTATCGATTTAACAAAGTTCCAGAAGTATAGCAGTGGAAAACCCGGAATTTCAGATCTCAAAGCCCAATGGTCAATTGGGGGTATAAACCAGGCTCCTGTTGCGAATGCTGGAACTAACCAAACAGTGGATGAAGCGCAACTGGTTACCCTGGATGGAAGTCAATCTTCCGATCCAAACAACGATCAGCTAACCTACAAATGGACTGCTCCAAGCGGAATAACGCTAAGTTCAACAACTTCAGCCAATCCAACATTTACCGCTCCGTATATAAATGTGGAAACGCAGTTTACCTTTGGCCTGGTAGTTAACGATGGAATTGTGAATTCAGATCCTGTAACCGTGAAAATTACTGTCCGTAATTCCTCTTTGGTTGGACTTCCGAATCAGGAAACATCTCTGATCAGGATATACCCAAATCCAACTACAGGAATTGTAAATATTGAGACAGGTAAAGGAACCGGGACAAAAACCGGAATCTCCGTAATTAGTTCTCTGGGAGCTGAAATCTATCATAAAGAAAGTGTTGATGCAACCCAATTCCAGGTTGACCTTTCCAATCAGTCAAATGGGGTATATTTGCTTATAATTAATCGTGCTAATCAGCAAACAATCAAGAAAATTGTTGTACTAAAAAAATAGAGTTTTCAAACTCTGGAAATAAAAATCACTAAGGCGATCTGGGAGATGCTTTTATCAAGTATCTCTTACATGTGCTGAGTTTATCATATATTTGGCATGGCAACGGTAAAAATTAAATTTTGAAAACAAAGCCGCTAGTTCAGTTACTGAATGAAACACCCTTGTTTGTTGTCCATTCAATAATAAAGTGGTTTAATTCCCCGACCCTCTGGGTCGGAAAGAAAAAAATCAATTTTGATACCTCGAGGCTCTGCCTCGGGGTGATTCATTGTTATATGTTTTTCATTCCTTCATTTGCAATAAGCAATAGCACCATTTAATAAATAAAAAACACTAAACACATAATAAGAAATGAAAAAGTATTGATCCAAATCAACAATTCTTCACCAGCAGCCGTGCCTCCATCATATCCAGAATCGCATATTTCACTCCTTCCCGTCCTGATCCGGAATCTTTTATCCCACCATACGGCATATGATCGACCCTGAAAGTGGGAACATCATTTATTATTACACCGCCAACCTGCAATTGGTTAAATGCCAGGTTCATTTCATTAATACTATCAGTAAAAACACCTGCCTGCAAACCAAACCGCCCTGAATTAATGCGTTTGATAGCTTCTGCAAATGAATCAACCGGTTCAATTACCACCACCGGTCCGAAAACCTCGGCTGAACAAACCTGCATAAACTCCCTGGTACCGGTTATAACGGTTGGCTGCATAAAACTGTTTTCTCTTTTTCCTCCGGTTAGTATTCTGGCTCCACCTTTTACCGCTTCGTTAATCCAGTTTTCAACGCGGATTGCATTAGCCTCATCAATCATAATGGCCATATCAGTCCCAGGATCTATTGGATTACCTTGTTTAAGAAGCTTCACTTTTTTTACAAACTGTTCAGTAAATGATTCGAATAAATCTTTCAAAACATATATTCGCTGGGTATGAATACAAACCTGCCCGGAATACGAAAACCCACCGGCTACGCATTTGGTAACAGCCGCTTCCATATCAGCACCATGCGAAACAATTACCCCGGCATTTCCACCTAATTCAAGCACTACTTTTTTATTGCCGGCATGGCTCTTCATTTTCCATCCCACTTCGGGGGAACCGGTAAACGAAAGAAGGCTGATGCGTTCGTCAGTAACCAGTTTATTGCCGGTTTCGCGGTTCATAGGTAAAATGGAAACAGCGCCTTTTGGCAAAGCAGTTTTGTCGATAATCTGTGCCAGCATTAATGTTGATAAGGGTGTGAGGCTCGAAGGTTTCAGAATTATCGGGCAACCGGCTGCTATGGCCGGAGCGATTTTGTGGACTGCAAGGTTGAGTGGGAAATTAAAAGGCGCTATCCCAGCCACAATTCCAATTGGGAAATATTTCACAAATCCTTCTTTACCGGCACCGGCTACTGTCCAGTCAATGCTGAAATACTCGGCTGGCAGGCGCTTGCTTTCTTCAGCAGCAACAACAAAAGTCTGGATAGAACGATCCACTTCGGCCAGGGCATACCGAATAGGCTTTCCAGATTCGAGTGTAATAAGTTCGGCAAAGTGCTGACGGAGTGAAAACAATTCTTCGCTGATCTGCTTCAGGATGTTAAACCTCATGTATGAAGGGATATTCCGCAGTTCGTCAGTTATGTTTTGTGCGGCTTTAATAGCCTGATCCAGTTCATCATCGCCGGCCAGAAATGTAGTAGCTACCTCGCTCCCATCGTAAGGATTTGTAACAGTATGCCTGGCTGAAGTTGTGATGAATTTGCCAGCGCAGTATATTTCAAAAGTTTGATTTGAAGACATGGCTTTAGGATTTATCGGATAAAATTACGATTGAAAATGAAATGATGGGTTAGAAAGAGTAAATATCTGATGAATGAGGTACGAGGTACGAGGTACGAGGTACGAAGTACGATTTACGATTTTTAAAAACTAAACTCGATTTGTACTAAATTTAACAATTAACAAATAACGATTAACCATTAACATCTGGACACCAAATCATCAAACTATCACTTTTCATACTATATTTGTAACTACCTTAGAACTTAAACTATGAGCAAAAACAATAACAGCAAACTACTTATGGCTTTCCTGGCCGGTGCGGCAGTAGGCGCGGCCGTCGGGTATTTCCTGAATTCCGATAAAAAAGATGAATTGGTTGAAGATCTGAAAGAAGGCGCCGCCAGCCTGAAACAAACCATTGAAGATGGTCTGGGAAAAGTGAAAGAATTTGTGGATGCCTTTACTGACGATGATTTCGAAACGGAAACTGATGTCCCAGCCAAATCCTGAAGCTATGAATGAAAAATCTCCTGTAATCAGTGAGCTAAGGCAACTTATCACTGAATATTTTGACGCCCGGCTCAAGCTTATAAAACTTGAAACTTTTGAAAAGATCGCCAAGGTAACTGCCGTGCTATTCTCTTCATTGGTTGTGGCATTGCTGGGGTTCTTCCTTTTGTTTTTCCTGAGCATGAGTCTGGGGTTTTTCCTGGGCAAAATTTTCGACAGTATGGCTTTGGGATTCCTTTCTGTAACCGGGCTATATTTAATCCTGTTCATGTTGGTGCTGTTTATGAAAAAAGATCTGATGGAGAACTTTCTTATTGAACGGATTATTGGTGAACTAACGAAGAAGGAGGATGACGATGAGCAGATCAGTTAATAAAGTAAGTAACCATGAGAAGCTGATCCAGGAAAAGCATGAGTTGCAGACTTTTTGCACATCGCAGGAAAAGCTGATCAGTCTTAAATTCGATGAGCTAAAAAAGAACTTCCCGGAAATAATCACAAATGAAATCCTGCCTTATTCACAGGAAAGGAACAATAAAATCCTTTCGATACTCGATATTGCTAACGAAATTATCTTTCGGTTTCTGCCGCCGCGTTTCAGGAACAGCATGCTAACCCGGATCGCATTGAAGATAATACAGGTGTTTGTGATACGGGGATTCAGGAAGAGGAGTGAAAAGTGAAGAGTGAAAAGTGAAGAGTGAAAAGTGGAGAGTGAAGAGTGAAGAGTGAAGAGTGAAGAGTGAAAAGTGAAAAGTGAAGAGTGAAGAGTGAAGAATGAAGAGTGAAGAGTGAAAAGTGAAGAGTGAAAAGTGAATAATAAAAGATCGAGTAGTTCTCGAATTTGAAAAGCCCTAACCCCAAAATCCTAACCCCAAAATCCTTTAAATATACTTGCCAAAGCACAATTATATTCTCATATTAGAAACATTATAAAAAAAAGTTGTAAAATTTTGACCTACATGCATTTTCGTATCATTATTTTCGTAATTTTGCGCTCCATTTAACGGACAAAACACACAATATTCAAAAATGATCGCGATAGTAGATATAGCCGGGCAACAGTTTAAAGTTGCAAAAGATCAGAAGTTTTATGTGAACCGCCTCAAAGGAGAAGCAGGTTCAATAGTTGAATTCAATGAAGTACTGCTTCTGGATAACGAAGGCACTGTAACCATTGGCACACCGCTTGTTGAAGGCGCAAAAGTGTCGGCAACCATACTGGCTCACTTACGTGGTGATAAAGTAAAAATCTTCAAGAAAAAACGTCGTAAAGGATACCAGAAGGAAAGTGGCCACCGCCAGAACCTGACCCAGGTAAAAATCGAAGCGATAAACGCATAATTTTAATTGTAACTCATAATATTCAAAAGATATGGCTCACAAAAAAGGTGCCGGTAGTTCATCAAACGGACGCGAATCACATTCCAAGCGTCTCGGTGTGAAAATCTATGGCGGACAATTCGCCCAGGCCGGTAACATTATCATCAGACAGCGTGGCACAGTTCACAACCCAGGCCTCAACGTAGGACTCGGAAAAGATCATACCATCTTCGCTCTTTGCGACGGATTGGTTCAATTCAAGAAACGCGCGAACGACAAATCATACGTTTCTGTTCATCCTATTCAGGGCGAATAAGCGCATTGGCAGTTTTTACTGCTGTTCAACTCACTTATATGAAGTCTCCTGGTGGTTCACGTCAGGAGATTTTTTATTTTTGTACTCGAAAAAGTGCCGGGTGCCTGGTGCCACCGATTCGGAATCTGGCACTCAGAAACCGGAACTTCGGAACCCGGAACTTCGGAATCTGGAACAAGAAGCTAAGAACCAGAAACCTAGGAACCAGAAACTTGAAACTTGAAACCCTTGAACCCGGAATCCTTAATTATAAATATCTGACAAAATGCTCGAATTATCCCTTTTACGCGAAAATGCTGAACTTGTTATCGAACGTCTCGCCATCAAACGTGTGGATGCACGCGAAACGGTAAAAAAAATCCTTGAAGCAGATTTAAACCGTCGCGAAACCCAGAAATTGCTGGATGATAACCTGGCTGAATCGAACCAGATAGCCCGCGAAGTCGGGAATCTTTTCAAAGAAGGCCGTCAGCAGGAAGCCAACGATCTGAAAGCCCGTTCGGCAGAACTCAAAATTGCAGCCCGCGACCTGAGTGAGAAACTCGATGCTTTGCAGAAAGAGCAAAACGACCTGCTTGTCACCTTGCCAAACCTTCCGCATCCTGAAACCCCACTGGGTCACTTGCCGGAACATAATGTGACTATTTACAGCGAAGGTGAAATTCCGGATCTGGGCGAAAATGCCCTTCCTCATTGGGAACTGACTTCCAAATATGATATTATCGATTTTGAACTGGGTGTAAAACTAACCGGTGCCGGTTTCCCTGTTTATAAAGGACAAGGTGCCAGACTGCAGCGTGCGCTGATCAATTTCTTTGTAAACGAAGGCGTTGATGCGGGTTACCTCGAAATACAGCCACCTCTTATGGTTAACGAGGCTTCGGCATATGCTACGGGCCAGTTGCCTGACAAAGACAGCCAGATGTACCATGCTGACCTGGATAATTTTTACCTGATCCCGACTGCTGAAGTTCCGGTAACCAATATTTATCGCGACCTGTTGCTAAAAGAAACCGATTTCCCGATTAAAAACGTAGCTTATTCGCAATGCTTCCGTCGCGAAGCAGGTTCCTATGGTAAAGATGTTCGTGGTTTAAACCGTTTGCACCAGTTTGATAAAGTTGAAATTGTGCAGATTCAACACCCTGATCGTTCATACGCCGCATTGGAGGACATGAAAGCTCATGTAACCGGTCTGGTTCGAAAACTGGAATTACCTTTCCGGATTCTCCGGCTTTGTGGTGGCGATATGAGTTTTACCTCTGCGTTGACTTATGATTTCGAAGTATTTTCAGCAGCTCAGAAACGCTGGTTAGAAGTAAGTTCGGTTTCCAATTTCGAGTCGTTCCAGGCTAACCGCATGAAACTGCGTTTTAAAGACAGCACCGGCAAAACCCGCCTGGCACACACTTTGAACGGAAGCGCACTTGCTTTACCACGAATTGTAGCCGCCTTGCTCGAAAACAACCAGACACCCGAAGGAATCAGGATTCCGAAAGCGTTAGTGCCATATACGGGATTTGAGTGGATTAAATAGTCAGGATTTTAAATCCTGAACTCCGTGGAGCGGGATTATCCGCCTTTGGCGGATGAGATCGCTTCGCTAAGTTGCAAATCCCGCTCAGCCCAAATCCCTTCCAACTGAGTGGATAAAATAATGTCGGATGTGGGAATTCGGATGTGTAATCTCAAAGTCGCCCAGTCGCCCCTCGCCCTTTCTCCCCTCTTGCTTATAGCTATTGAACAATGAAGCCTAGAATTCTCCTTCTGTTGATACTAACAGGCCTGCTGATAGCTGTTTGCCCGGGGAAAGTAATGGCTCAGCAAACGGAGGAACAACTTGGCGTTCAATATTATAATAATAAAGAACTGGATAAAGCTCTGGCAACTTTTGAAGTTTTGTTCAGTAAAAATCCAAGCCAGTTCAATTACCTTTATTACACCAATACACTTTTCGAACTGAAAGAATTCGACAAAGCAGAAAAAATTATCAGGAAACAGCTGAAGGCAAACCCGCAAGACCCGCGTTACCAGGTGGATCTTGGTTATCTCTACATTATGCAGGGCGATATTACCAAAGGCCGTAAGATATATGAAAACTGCCTGAAAGACCTTCAGTCCGACAAGATGCAGATTTACAACCTTTCTTATGCTTTCAGCAATCGAAGAGAGACTGATTATGTAATCCGTACTTACCTTCGTGGGCGGGCCGAGCTTAATGATCCTGCTGCGTTTGCATTTGAACTTGCTTATACTTACGAAGCTTTGGGAATTACGGAACAGATGATCGACGAATACCTGAATCTTCTGATTTCAAATCCGCAGCAAATTACTTTAGTTCAAAATCGTTTGCAAGCCTGGCTGAGCGATGATGTGGATAATACTAAAAACGATACCTATCGGAAAGTTCTTCTGAAGAAATCACAGCAAAATCCTGACGAAATTCTTTACAATGAGTTGTTACTTTGGCATTCCATCCAACAGAAAGATTTTCCGTTTGCGATCCTCCAGGCTAAGGCACTTGACCGCAGATATGGCGAAAACGGACAACGGATTTTTGACCTGGCAGCACTTTGTGTGAGCAACGAAAATTATGATGCGGCTATTGACGGCTACAACTATATCATTCAGAAAAAAGCCAATAAGGATATGGTAATGAGGAGCCGGATTGAGCTGATCAACACACAATTCGTTCAATATAAAAAATCCTATTCCCAGGATAAAGACCGTTTGCTTTTAATGAAGCAGGAATATATCCAATTGCTTGATGAACTGGGTAAAACTTCTTTTACAATTCCCTTATTCCTTAACCTGGCACATTTACAGGCATTTTACCTGGGCGAAACGGAAGCAGCAATCGCTCTTTTATTGCAGGCCATCAGCATTCCAAATGTTCTTCTCACCAGCCAGGCCGGATGCAAACTTGAACTGGCTGATATCTACCTGTTTTCAAGTGAACAATGGGAAGCAACTTTGCTGTATTCGCAGGTTGAGAAAACATTTAAGAATGAACCACTCGGACATGAAGCCAAGTTCCGTAATGCAAAATTGTCGTTTTATATCGGCGAATTCGGCTGGGCACTGGCTCAACTTGATGTTCTTAAAGCGGCAACGTCCAAGCTGATTGCCAATGACGCGCTGGAACTTTCCCTTTTAATCAGTGATAATATTGAAGAAGACAGCGTAACTGTACCATTGAGTATGTACGCAGAAGCGGATCTGATCGAATTCCGCAACCACGATTCCGATGCCCTGGCCGTTCTCGACTCAATTAGTGTACTTTATCCTAGGCATTCAATTGCTGATAATGTACTTTTCAAGAAAGCGGAAATCTATTCGAAAAACGGAAAATTTGACCTGGCCGCAGTCAACTATTCCGATATTATAGAAAAATATTCTTACGATTTGCTTGCCGATGATGCCTTGTACAACCTCGCCGGACTTTACGAAAACCAGCTTAACAACAAAGGTAAAGCCATGGAATTGTACGAAAAAATTCTTACACAATTCCCCGGAAGCCTTTATGTGGTTGATGCACGGAAACATTTCAGGGCGCTGAGGAATGATGCGGTGAATTAGACGGCACTAAAAGTCCCATATTCCAAGCATCAAATTCCAAGTCCCAAGTCGTTAATCGTTAATCGTAAATCGTTAATAGTTAATAGTAAGTCGTAAATCAAAAATATCTAATCACCAATATTAAGGATTAACCCATCACTCCCTCTCTCCATCTCTTAGTCTCTCCGTCTCCCCTTCTCCCCCTTCTCCCACTCTCCCAAAAACCCAACCCCCAAACCCTAAACCCCAAACCCTCCCAGTGTACGAAGTAAGAGCAAAAAAACACCTTGGACAGCATTTTCTGAAAGACGAAAATATTGCATCCCGAATAGCCGAAAGTCTTTCACCATCAGCTAAACAAGTTCTTGAAGTTGGTCCCGGAACAGGTGTTCTGACAAAGTACCTGCTTAAGAAGAATTTTGATAGTTTCAAAGCAGTTGAAATAGACCGCGAATCGGCCGCCTTTCTGCGTATAAATTATCCACAGCTGGGTGACGGACTTATTGAGGCTGATATGCTTCGCATGGATATAGCCGGGCTTTTTGAAGGTCAGTTTTCAGTAATCGGGAATTTCCCTTATAATATTTCGAGCCAGATATTGTTCCGCGTACTCGAAAACCACGACCAGGTTAATGAAGCAGTTGGCATGTTTCAGAAGGAAGTAGCAGTAAGAATTGCAGCTCCTCCGGGTAAAAAAGACTATGGTATTCTAAGCGTTTTACTACAGGCGTGGTACGATATTGAATACCTCTTTACAGTTGATCCCAGTGTATTTAATCCTCCACCCAAGGTACAATCGGCAGTTATCCGGTTACAAAGGAACCAAACCACGGATTTAGGCTGCAGCGAAAAAATGCTTTTACAGGTTGTAAAAACCGCTTTCAATCAGCGCAGGAAAACTCTTCACAATGCATTGAAACCTTTGGGAGATTATAACGGTGAATTTGCCGGAAAACGAGCTGAACAGCTTAGTGTGGCACAGTTTGTAAGCCTTACCAATGTAATGGAAGATATTATTGCCTCAACTGGCACGGTATAGATTTGTCACACATAAATAGTCATAGTTGCCTGAAAATTGTTTTATAAATATCAGGCAACAATAAATTTCCACTTCCTGGTAAGGTGAGTAATTCTCAACTGGAAATAGGAAATCAAATCAATCAGCCTCTAAAAAAATAGTGACATGAAAATATGTAAATATGGCATCACGTTAAACCGGCTAAGGAAAGAAGACCTGGAATTTGTGCGCGAAAAACGCAATGAAAAACAAAGACTTTCCTCCGAAGAAAACTACATCGATATTACACCCGAAATGCAACTTGAGTGGTTCGAAAGTGTCGATAACTTTGAGAATTTTTATTATATAATTGAATATAAAGGCGTTAAAATAGGAATGCTGAATAATAAGAAAGTAGATTGGACAGCCCGTACTTCCGAATCCAGCCTCTTTTTGTGGGACGAATCATTCACAGACACTATTGTACCATCCTTAGCTGCGCTTTGTTTGATTGAAATCGGCTTTTATTACCTGAACTGGAATGTTTGCTATATCAGAGTTCATAGTGACAATGCCAAAGCCATAGAAAATGCCCTGAGTTTGGGTTATGAACTTACGGAAGGAAAGGAAACTGTAGAAAACCATTTATATTACCTCACCCGTGAATTATTTGAGACTAATGCACAAACAATCCTGATGGAAGCTAAGGCATTTATTGAGACTGAATATGGTGATGGCTTTCTATTGCTCGAACCGTCAGATTATGAATCCGGTATTGCTCAGAAAATTGAAACCTTTTTTACTGAAAATGGAATAAACCTCCACCGGAAAGGGAAAGAAGGAAGCAGAATATATTTCAGGTAACTGATATGTGTCTGCACACCCGCAGGGTGTCTGACACAGATAAGGATTTTCCCGAAAACTTATCTTTCCTAAATCAAAACTACCCATATAAAACCCAAAAACGGGTAAATATGGGTAGTTTTTTGTTTTGCCTTATAAAGTGTCAGACACCCTGCGGGTGTGCAGACACTTTATAGGACCTATTTATTCCAAACCGGTAATCTTCCGGGAGTAACGGGTGCCCCCAGCTTTTCAACTTCTTTTTCTAGTTGTATGATATCAGTTTCACTTATTCTTTTTACTTGCTCATAAACCGGAGGGAATTCAGCCATCAGAATAGCATAAGCATCCTGCTGCATCTGCGTAGGCGCGCCGGTTGATCCCCAATGCGCCCAGGCTATTTTCGAAAGACGGTTGTTGAGTGTAACCGGGGCAGGAGGATTCTCTTCATCGCTTGGCCTGTTGCTGTTGTTGTTGAATTTTAGCTTGATATCCTCCAACTGTTTCGAAACCTTGCTGATACGAGCCCGTAAATCGGTATTTGCACCCGGAACAGCATTCAGGGCAACCTGCAAAGCATAGGTCCGTTTTGAAAGCTCTTCGGCATAATTCTCGGTGCCGCGCATTACGCGGGAAAGTTCTGAAACTTTCTTCTGGAAATCAGCAACTGCAGCTTTATCAGCAGCTGGTAAAGTCGTGTTATTTAACGTTACAGCGTTAAACTCAACCGCATCGGCCAGTTGTTTCACAGTATCACGAACGGTAATTGAAAGGCTGACTTTATACTTGCCCGGCATTACAGGAATACCACTATGGGAAGCAGCAAAAGGATCATACTTTTCCTTTCCGTCAACAGCAGACCTGTCAAGGTAACGTAAATCCCAGTTTATACGGTTAATTCCAGATGATGGCGCTTTATTGATGCGGCAGATCTCGTTACCGGTTCCGTCAGTAATAGTAAAGGTAAGATAGGCCGGAACTTCTTCGCGTTCGGCACGTAATTCAGCATCGGTTGGCTGAGGAATCCGTTCGCTTTTTTCGAAAAGTTTTTTCTCGCGTTCCTGGCGCATGTCCTTCAGACTTTTAGGCGCATCTTTCAGAAAATAAGTAAAAACTGCTCCAAAATCAGGATTCTTAGCTACAAAATAAGTTGAGCCTTGTCCGTATTTTGTATCAGAAGGAATATACATCAATGCATCTTTGACAGGGAAAATATAAGCGTCTTTCTGAAGTAAATCCTTGGTTACCAAACGTAATGGCGAATAATCATCCATAATATAGAAACCACGTCCAAAAGTTGCTATGGCCAGGTCGCTTTCACGTTTCTGGATGGTAATATCGCGAACCGGAATTGAAGGCATTCCGCCCGATAGTTTAACCCAAATTTTTCCCCCGTCGTTGCTGAAATAAAAGCTAAATTCGGTACCGACGAAAAGCAGGTCAGGATTTATAAAATCCTGTTGAATGCTATGCACAGTTTCGTCTTTTGGTAGATTGGCAGCAATGGATGTCCAGGTGTGTCCTTTATCACTGCTCTTCATCAGGTATGGTTTGAAATCGTCGCGCAAGATATTATCAAAGGATGCAAACACAATATTTTCGTCGAAACGGGAAGCCATAATATCGCTGACATACGTGTTTTCAGGAACACCATCAAACTTGTCAGTCTTTGACCAGGTTTTGCCGCCATCATAGCTGGATTGTATCAGTCCATCATCGGTTCCCACAAAAAGAATGTTTTCCTTCAAAGGCGATTCATCCATTGAAACTATAGTTCCATAAAGCGAGGTTGAAATATCTTTAACCACTGCATCATAACTCCAGTATTTTCCCATAACCGGCCAGGTGTTGCGATCAATCTGGGCGGTAAGGTCGTCGCTTATCACCTGCCATGTATTTCCACGGTCGTCGCTGCGGAAAACTTTGTTGGCTGCACAATACAAGCGGGTTGGTGAATGTGAGCTGAGGAGAAGTGGAGTATTCCAGTTCCAGCGGTACGAAAGTTCGTCTTTGCGTGGTTCAGGCCTGATGTCAATGGCTTCCTGGCTTTTGCGGTCGTAACGGACCATGCCGCCATACTGAGATTCTGAATAAACAATATTCGGATCAACCGGGTCAATCTGCGACCAGAAACCATCCCCGCCGCAGGTTACAAACCAATCGTCGCTTACAACTCCTGATCCGCTGATGGTGCGTGATGGCCCGCCAAAACTATTGTTATCCTGCGTTCCGCCATACACATAATAAAACGGTGCCGAATTATCGACCTGCACACGATAAAGCTGCGTAACCGGCAAATTCGATTTAAATACATATTCTTTACCTCCATCGAAAGATTCATAAATACCACCATCGCCGCCTATAAAAATATGTTGTGTGTCAGAAGGATCAATCCATATGGCGTGGTCATCCACATGGCGTTTGTTATTTCCGATTGACTTCCAGGTTTTGCCGCCATCTTCGGTAAACTGCGAAACAGTTTCGGCTGAATAGATTTTATTTACATTTTTCGGATCACAAAAGATCTCGTTATAGTACTGTCCCTGGGCAGAATGATCACTCATTTTCTGCCAGCTGGCACCACGATTGGTACTGCGGTAAAATCCGCTTGCATCGCCTGCGGCTTCGATAATTGCAAAAATATAATCTGGATTCACAGGCGAAATAGCCATCCCGATTCCACCCATATCAACACCGGGAAGACCGCTCTTCAGTTTATCCCAGCTTTCGCCGGCATTGGTCGATTTGTAAATTGCCGTTTCGGGACCACCGCCGATTTTTGTAAAAACATGCCTGCGACGTTGCTCGCTGCTTGCATACATTACATCAGGATTCCGGGGATCCATCAGGATATTGTTTACGCCGGTATTTTCACTGATTTCCAGTGCTTTTTTCCAGGTTTTTCCGCCATCAATGGTTTTGTACATGCCTCGATCGCCGCCAGGGCCCCAGGCTGAACCTTCGGCAGCAACAAAAACGATATCGCTGTTGCGCGGGTCGATAGCAATTTTGCCGATGTGCTCCGAGGCTTTCAAGCCCATGTTTTTCCATGATTTTCCACCGTCGGTGCTTTTGTAAACACCATCGCCGTATCCCAACGCACGCTGGTGATTATTTTCGCCGGTTCCAACCCAAACTACATTTGTGTTGTTCGGATCGATAACTACTACACCTATGGAATACGATTTCTGCCCGTCGAAAACCGGCTCGAATGTAGTTCCGTTATTGACAGTTTTCCAAACATGCCCCGAAGCTACTGCAACATACCATTCGCTGTGATTGTTAGGATTTATTGCAAAATCGGCAATACGGCCCGAAGTAAAAGCCGGACCGATGGAACGCCATTTTAATCCTCCGAACGTAGATGATTTCAGGGAATCTGACTTAATTTCCAGCTTTGCAGATTCCTTTTTGGAAGACTCTTTTTTTGCTGGCTCCTTCTTTGAGGATTCCTTTTTCACAGTTTCCTTTTTTGCTTTAGCTTTCTGTGCCACAGCGTCAGTGCCTGCGAACAGTACAACAGCAAAAATCAGGGTTGCTATTATGCCATTAAACAGATTAATAGAGTGTTTTTTCATATGCAATTTTGTTTTGGTTTATTGGGGATTCAGTCTTTTTTACCCGAAAACTTGTTGAAGCCGGTTAATTGTAAACAAAGATGAAATTTTATTCATTACCAAAGCCCGGAAAGCCATTGAATTATGTATAAGCGCTTGTGGAATCGGTGAAATCATCATAAAATCTGCTAAAACACATTTGCTGTACAACTATATTCTCCTATATTTGACCCTTTGTTGAAACTTGAATTATTGTAGCCTGTTTTAACACCATTTATTCTTTATTCACCAATTTATAAACTTATAATTCTATGAGTATGAAAAAGAGCAATCTGATTGCGCTCCTGCTTATTTCAATGGCTGTATTCTCTTTACAATCTTCCGTTGCACAAAACACAACTTTCAAACTTTCGGACTACAAGAATCCGTATTATTTTTACCAAACGCTGGACCTGAATTTCGGACTTAACAACTCTTCAAATATTCAAAAAAACGACAACTCCTCTAATTTTTACAACCTGAAGAGCCACATGTTAGCAGCAAATGCTCAGGCAAATTATTCAATTTATGCAAATTCACGCAAATCGCAAAGTGAGTTTTTTGCGTATTTAAACGGCAGTTTCGTTTCCAACGGACTACACAATCTATCCGAACTTTCCAACAGCGAGTCGAGACAAAGTTATTTCTCGAATAATCAAACTTCTTCTTTCGGGGGATTGAAAAGGTTTTATAATGACAAACAGAATTATTTCGAAATCGGAGGTTCATTTTCAAATAGTCATTCCGGCAATTTGACTAAAAATAAATCGTTGAACAATGATATTATAACCTTTCAAACAAAAGGCAACGTAAGAAGTTTTTATTCTAACTCAAATGTGGTATTGCATATTGGGAAAGGAAGAATCGAGCAGGTTCAGGATGCACGCATGGCATTCTATTTAATTGAAGATTTGAACCAGTTAAACCGGGATAAACGCCCGGCCTCTGAGGATGATGTGCTTGAGTTGGCTAAACTTATAACCTCGCTGAAGTACAAACGCTTTTTCGATAACAGGCTGCGAAAAATAGCCGAAATCACGGCCATTGATTCTTTTATGCAGCAAAAAGGAATAGTAAGTTCTACTGATGCTACTTATTTTACATCGTTAAACGATAACTGGGCCTATGCAAATAACCCGGTAAGGAACAGCGGTTGGCGCATTTTCACTGGTGTTGAGGGTGGTTTTGGTTATAATTATAGCAAAAATCAGGCTGAATACATAATTCCAGCTCAAAGCACTCAAGATCAAACGTATGCTAACAATCGACTAAATGTTTTTTTAGTTGCAGGTTTGGATTATGAAAAACCTATTAACCTTAAATGGCAGAAATCAGCATCCATAGAGGCACAGTTTGGTTCCTGGACAACGAAATCAATCAACAAAGCTTCAGGTGCAGCAGATGTTAATACTTACCTCGGGGAATCTCCAATAATGGATCTGAGTGCCAGCTACGGATTTGGGTATTACCCAAACTCCAGAACCTGGTTAACTGCAGATTGGTCCCTTTCATCAGAGTATAAAAAGCAATTTACAGGAACATCAAAAAGTGACAAAGAAAACTCAACAAACAGCTTCACAATTTATACGGGGCCAGATGCTCATGCTTATTATTATTTATCGGAAAGACTCAGGCTGAGTATAAACTTTACCGGTTATCTTCAACTCAATAATGATAATTATATAACTAATATCCCTGAAAATTCAGATAATAATCAGACCAAAACAACGTGGGATTATCACCTGGACGCCTCACTTACCTATAGTTTGTTTTAAATCACCCTGATTCCACATAAATCAGGGAAATATTGTTCCTGATAGCAATTTTAGATTTTAAAGAAGGGGAATTATTCAGCGCAATGCAACCATTTCGCTGTAATAGTTCCCTTTACTGTTATAAAACTGAAGCTAGCGAAGCCGTAAAGCAAAGGGGCTGCAAATGGCGATATAAGTATTACTTTTGTGAAAGGCTAAACATCTGATGGATTGAGGAACGTTGTACAACTGATTTCCGGGAATAAAGGCGATATTGAGCGGGACCTCGTGCGGGGTTGCACCCGTAATGATCGTATTGCCCAGCGGGACCTTTACCACAAGTATTGCGATGCCATGTTTACCATTGCTTACCGCATTGTAAGCAACCGTGATGATGCCCACGATGCCCTGCAGGATGCTTTCATACAGGTATTCCGCGATATAGCGCAGTACAGGTTCGATTCAACCTTAGGCGCATGGATCAAGACCATTGTTGTACGCACTTCGCTGAAACAGCTTTCGAAAAACCGTAAACTGGCTTTTGCCGATTTGGATGAAACAAAAAGCAATGAAATGATCCTGATCCCTGATACGCTCAACAGTGAATACCTCGAAAAAATAATTCTTTCGTTACCCGACGGATACAGAACGGTTTTCCTGCTTACCGAGGTTGAAGGCTACAGCCATGAAGAGACTGCCAAAATGCTCGGCATTTCAACAGGAACTTCAAAATCGCAGTTGCATCACGCAAAGAAAATGCTCAAAAACAGGCTTACCGCATTGAATGACTGATAAACATGGACGAAAACAAAAACCATATTAATAACAGGCTCAGCGAACAGCTGCCATCACATTCTCCTGATACGGGGACTTGGCAACGCCTTTCGGACAAGCTCGATAGTATGGATTCAGAAACTGCTTATTATGAAAAGCTCCAGGGACTTCCTGTTCATTCGCCTGATGAGGGGACCTGGAACCTGATTTATTCGAGACTTAGCCGTATCGCTTATTATAAAACCGGCATCCGTATAGCTCTATCGGCTGCGGCAGGGCTGTTGTTATTCTTCACTGTTTCACGCATTTCGGATCAGTATCAAAATAAGCCAGACAGAGTGCTGCAAGTTGCCAGCCAGGAAAAACATACAAAACTTCCCGGGAAATCAAATCCTGTTAATACCGTGGAAACAAACCTGGCAACAAAGGAAACGAAAACGAGAAAACCAATTCACAATTACAGGAAACATCCTTCTGACTATAACCTAACAGCTGAAAGGCCTGTCGTGCAAGAAGCTTTAACCACAAAGAGTGAATCTGCCAAAGAACTCTCAAGCCCTGATATTATTGGCATTTCTACAGGAATTCAGGAACCCGGACTCGTTGTTTCAGGATCGGAAGTTGCAATTTCAGAAACCGGAAATCAGAAATCAACCCAAGTTGTAGCAGGGTCAGACATTGCAATTCCGGGAAAAGAGAATATTAATATCCCGAAACCCAGCGGTGACGAAACACCTTTAAATGTGGAAATGGGTTCGGATATTGCAGCTCAAAATACCGGTTTTCAGGATACTGCTACCCAGGCTAAGGAAATAATAAATTCAGAAACTGAAATCAAATCAATTTTATTTCAGAAAGAGCAGTATGCTACAACTTCTCCCGTATTGAAATATAATGATCCGGTTGATAGTAAACCAATCAACAATAAGAACCATTTTGCGCTGGCTATGAATTACCTTCCTGAGAACATCGATAACGGCACTAAAAACTCTCTTTTTCACAATGTTGATGTTACAGCCAGCTATAACAAGGAAAAAGTGAGGTTCAATACCAGTTTTGGCATGGCTTACAATGAAGAACAAATAGAATTTAACGTGAACTACGCCATCAATACACCTGTAACGGCTTTTGGACAGGGAGGCAACCTGGATACCCTAAGTTATAGCCTGGCAGATATGAACTCGCAATATACCGGAAATGAAAGACACCAGTATTTTACCTATAACCTGGGCCTTGGCAGGAAACTCTTCAGTTCCGGAAAGTTTTCGACATGGGTCAATCTTGGGGCTGGTTTTGGTATCCTGCTTAATAATCCGGACCTGATCGCATCAACTGAAAATTCAGTTAAGAGCCAGTACAATGTATTAAATGTCAGTGTCAGCAGCGCGAAACCAGTTTATAACGATGTAAATGTGAACGTTGTTACCGCTATAGATTTTAATTATAAAATCCTCAACAGGTTAAGCATTACTTTCACTCCTACGAGCCGATGGTATTTAAAACCGGTTCTTTCGTTGGAAAGCCAGTCTACGGATAAACTTACCCTCGGATTTAAGACCGGTATGAAATTCGACTTTTAATCAGATTATACTCTTTCACTGACATTATATGAATTTATCTTGCATTAGCCATCGATATTCATTATATTTGTAGTATAAAACGTTCGTTAAACTATTTGAAAAATGGATAAGATAATAGTTGCCGTTGACCTTTCGGATGTTGCGACTGTAGCACTTAATCATACTGCTTCATTCGCCCTGGCGTTTAAAAGCCATGTCCGTATTTTGCATATTGAGGTTCCTGTTCCTACCTATATTGGGAACGAAATTGTTCAACCCGTACTTCCAACCGATAATAATGAAGAAACGGAACGGATCAGGAAGGACTTATCGGCAATGGTTGATCACCTCAGTAAGCTTGGTGTTGAAGCCGATTACGAACTTGTTAAAGGTCCGATAGTTGAATCGATTATCGAAAAAGCTTCAAAATACAATGCTGACCTGATTATTCTGGGAGCACATAACCATGGTTTCCTTTACAGGGCTTTTATAGGAAGCGTTTGTTCAGGAGTAGTTAAGCATTCACCATGTCCGGTTCTGATTATTCCATCCAAATAATATTTAATATCAGATGGATTCAGTGTAATTCCTGCTCCTGGCAGGTATATTAGTGAATTAGTGAGTTTGCTTTCAGATATTTCTGATATTCAATTTCCCACTATTTATTCTCATACAATAAGTCTATTTATGATCGCCCCCTTGCGGCATGAATTGGAGAATCTGCATGGCCTGGCTTCGGGATAGAATTACATAATTCAATCAGGAAATCCATTTCAAAAGCTTTTTATTTTATTCGGAAAGCACAGAACGACAACGGATACTGGTATCCTTTATGGTTCGGCAATCAATCAGCAACGGATCATAAGAATCCCGTATACGGAACCGCTAAGGTGGCTATATACTTGAAAGATAGTATGATGTGCGGCAGTTTAGACACCAGCATGAAAAAGGATATTGAAAAGTTGCTATCCGATGCCTGGCAATATTTGTTGAAACAGCAGAACCGCGATGGCAGCTGGGGTGGCGAAGCCGGCGTTCGGGGAACAATGGAAGAGACGGCACTGGCAATTTCAGCTTTAACGGAAAAAGATCGCGATGCCTGCCACAGAGGTTTTGAATGGCTGGAAAATGAATATAGACAGCATGGTTTGCGCTCTGCTCCTATCGGTGTATATTTCGCCATGCTTTGGTACGATGAAAAATTATACCCGCTGATTTATTATATTGAAGCAATCAGAAGATTTCTGAAGCCAGCAGAAGGTTTTCAATGCGCAACCTAAGGTCTGATTTAAACTTCAGGCCATTTTTTGTACAGCGGGATTATGAATCTCATTAAACATTCACTGCTATCTGACTAAATTTATATTTCGACCCAAACGGGACTTTTCAAAAATATAATCAATTATTTTTCTACCAACATATTGTCTCTAACGGGACAAATAGGAAATCTGTTCCCCTGCTTGTAAAAGTGATCTGCAAAAAGCTGCCACTTCCCAGTTTCAACCAGTAAATTTTGTAGCTTTACCTGTGATAAAACAATCGTGCCAGACCGGCCAGGTAATCGGCATTTGAAACCTTTTCTCTTTCTCTTATCCGCGAATTGGTCGTCACGTAAGAAAGCAGCCTCCACACATATACGGTGTAATAACATCATCACTCAAAACAGGAATTATGAATTTTAAAGGAGTTATTTTTGATTTAGACGGCACACTGGTTGATTCACTCGAAGATCTGGCAGACTCAATGAATACCATACTTCAAAGCTTCAATTTCCCAACCCATCCGCTTGTGGCTTATAAACAGTTTATTGGCAATGGAATCCGGAATCTCGTGTACAAAACATTGCCCGAAGCAAACAGGGACGAGGCAACAATTAATACATGCTTCAATTTGATGATTGAGTTTTATCGCGACAATTGTATTAATAAAACAAAACCCTATGATGGGATCACAGCGTTACTTGATGCGCTGGTTTCCCGTGATATTAAAATGGCTGTATTTTCGAACAAGGCGGATGAATTTACCAGGAAAATTGTACAGGCTTTACTGCCGGGATGGAAGTTTGAAGCCGTAGTCGGATTAAGCACCGAAGCACATAAAAAACCAAATCCCTATGTAGCTTTGCAGTTAAGTGAAAAATTTGGCCTCAGCCCTGAAGAGATAGTTTATGTAGGTGATTCCGGCACCGATATGCAAACGGCAAATAATGCCGGAATGTACGCGGCAGGAGCATTATGGGGCTTCCGCACAAAGGAGGAATTAACAACAAATGGAGCTAATTGCCTATTATACAATCCCTTGAACCTGTTAAATATTTTATAAACAAACAGATTAAAGACTGGAAATTACAATATTAAGTGAGTGAGTTTAGCAGAAAAACAAGCACTCTTTTTTAATACCTGAAGGTTGAATTAAAAGAATCAATAATTCAGTTTCTAAAAATCGGGTAATTTATCTTGCCGGGAGTCAGGCTGGGCTTTGCAACGACTTTTCTTTTTGTAATCACCATTAAAGGTATAGTAAAAGGCCATCCCCAAACCAGGGGATGGCCCGAATAAACACTGATACTCATAAAAATGAGTTACCCTGATGGTGGTATTTTACTTACCGACGATGATCTTCCTTACGATTTGCTGTTCACTATTCCTGATTACAAGCATGTAAATTCCGGGATCGACTGGCCTCAGGTCGATAAGCTGTTCGAAACGGCCATTCACCTGAATATCTCTGATTTCACGGATCTGCAGGCCCAGGTTGTTGAAAACAGTGATAGTAAAGTTTTCCTTTGAGGCAGAGGTCATCGAAATCCTAAACTTTCCATCGTTTGGAACCGGGAAGATCATAATCTCTTCTGTTTGAGTGACAGCAGCGGTAGCTACCTGGGTAAGATCATAAGCGCCAATGGTTGGAATATTTGGCCGGATTATCCCTGCATAGTCCGTGGTGATGCCGGGTATCGGCGTTCCGGCAATGAGCAGGGGTTGCTGTGGATGAAGATCTGTGGAGGAAACATATAAAGGATCGATACTCAGAGAATGGGCATCCTGTCCTGTAGCAGCTTTCCACTCAGCCAGGTTACTCCGGTCAGTATAATTATGATTGGCAAGCGGTCCTGCCACACTATAAAAATCATTATAATCTGAGTTCATCGGAGTTTGGTTCCCCACATAGGTGGCATAATGCTTGTTTGTTCCGCCCGGGCTCCTTGAGTTGGAAAAAATGTTGTTTTTCAACTCAAGGGTATTCTGTGTCGGGAACATAAATGCAACTGTATAAGTTCTTTCTGTTGGCGGACCGCTGATGTGGATATCATTGTAATAGAATTTAAAGAACATGCCGTAACTGTTGCCGTCATTTACAAATCCTTTGATGTCCGGGTTTGTTGCAGCCCCGCCATCAAGGGATATGATATTGTTGGAGTATTCATTCGTTCCAACATCCGAACTTGCGCACCAGATCCCTCTGATGTCTGGCGTCAATGCAGCATTGGAAGCAGAGATATTGAAAATCTTGTTTCTTCTTGCATTCATGGAATATACGTAAATTCCGCATATTCCCGGGGTTCCCGTGGCAGCGGTCAGGGCCCAGTTCCCGAAGATGTTGTTCTCCACCGCGTTGCTTTGGTTGACCGAGGCAAGGTAAAGTCCGTATACTTTTCCGGTACCTGCATAGGTAATGGAGCCCGCAACAGTTTCACTGCCCACGGTGTTGTTCATAATGTTGAACAATCCGCCCCCGATTTTCAGTCCGTAGAAGTTGGAAGTACCGGAGCTGGTCATGGCAATATTCCGGATGATGTTGTTGGATAAAGTTCTTGCACCTGCATTCGTTCCCTCATAGTATATTCCCGCAAAGTTACCAGTACCCGGATAGATCCAGGCATTTCCCTGGCAAAGCGGGGCTTGTCCGCCGACGTAATTGTTTGTTACCAGGTGGTTGAATGTGATATCCATAAAGTAAATGCCATACTGCGATCCGGTGGGTGCCGTGGAAGAATTATAAAAGACAGAGTTTCCGCTGATGACAGCCCCATTGGCAGCAGCGACCATAAGTATGCCGTAGCTGTTGAAGTTGTACACATTATTGTTCAGGATGCTCAGGGAATTGGTCTGGGAGGCAGAATAAATCCCAACGGCCGGAATTCCGATTGTCCCTGCCGTTGCATTGCGGATATCATTTCCAGAGATCTCAACCGAATTGCTTCCTGTATTTCCGATGGTCACGGTACCATAATAGGTAGAGTTGTAGTTATTTTCAAGGGTAGAGTTTTTCAAATAGCATGTTTGGGAGCTATTGTTGAAAAGTACCGTTCCTGCCGTGCCGGCCGGTGATGCCGTGGTATTCCTGAAGGTCAGGTATTTGCCTGACTGTCCGTCGATGGTGAACCGGGAGGCTCCGTTGGTTCTGATCAGGGCCGGCAGTGAGGCCGAATAGGTCAAAGTACCGCTGATCGTTCGCAGGGTGCTGGCATCAGGTTTGATCAGCAGAGTGTAGTTTGACTCTGCAGGATTTTCTGTCCAGGCATTCAGGGCATTGGTACCGGGTTCGGTGAGATCGGCCGTGATACTGATGGTGGTATTCCCACTCAATTCACCGCAATTGATTGCTTCAAATGCTCCACCCGCACCGGTTAAGTTCGGATAGGTTCCCGGGACTGTAATCGCTGTTGGAACGATTCCATGGGTTGAAAACGAATATGCCGTTGACCACATACAGAGATTTCCGCCTCCGCAGTTCGAACGCACCCAAACATAATAGGTTGTACCCAGCGTGAGGGGAGTCATCGCATAGGCAGTAACCCCGGCTGCGACCGAAGCCGTCGGAGTCGTACTTAGGATCGGGGGTGTGGAGGAGGTGCTGTAATAAATGTCGTATCCGCTTGCCGGTGCCGATGCCGGTGGGGTCCAGGCGATGCTGGCCGAAGTCTGACTTATGGCAGTTACAGCAACAGCGGTGGGAGGAAAACAGGAATACGTCTGGCTTACCTGTATATCATCGAGGGTGATATACATCGGGGTACCGTTGATCACTCCGTGGATGCCGATGTAATAGTCCCCGGTGGTTGCGGGAGCAAAGGATCCCGAGATTTGTGTGTAGGTTGCGCTAAGGCCTGTGGGAGATTGTATGTCACCGGTCATGCCGGCAGGTGTCGCAACACTGCCGTATTTCAATTCAATGGTGGCATCGGTGGGAGTTGAGCCATCTTGTTGCGCCCAGCAGGAAACGGTGTAATACATTCCGCCGGTGAGGGTAAATTTCCTGAACAACCAGGCATTCCCGTAATGCAGTAAAGTTGCATCCCAGTTCCCGGTGCGCGGTGCACGGTTGAACATAGTCTGGGAGCTGTTGGCCAGCCAGTAATATTCGTAGATTCCTCCATCCTGGGTCCAGCAACTTCCCACTGGGGCCTGATCGGTATACTCCGACTCGAATCCATCGTTAAACGGAAGCACACTCACCGCATCGCAAAGCGTTGTAAAGGAGTAAACACTGGTCCAGGAAGCGCCGGAGCCGCCGCAGTTTGAGCGCACCCAGGCATAGTAAACCGTGTTTTCACTCAGTGAAACCATGGAACAAGTGGTGATTCCGGCTCCTACGGTTGCCGTAGGCACTGTTCCCGAAGTCGGGGAGGTGGAGGAGGTGCTGTAATAAATGTCATACCCGTTTGAAGGAGCAGGAGAGGCGGCAGTCCATCCAAGGGTTGCAGAACCGGCAGTAATTCCGGTTGCATTAACAGCGGTGGGAGTAGGACATGTGGGTGTGACTTCCATATGTACATTGTCGACGTACCATCCATCCGCAAAAGACCCTTCATATTCCCAGGCAATATACACGGTCGTTCCCGCATAGCCCGTCAGCGTATAGGTGGGGGAGAGGGTCCAGTCCCACGGACCAGCTCCCAGGTTGGCATTGATGGCAGTCCATGCATCAAGATTCTGTGCGCCGGTAGTGGAGTAATAAAGTCCGTGCTTTGCATAATAGGTTGGAAACGTATTCTTCTGATAGTACCTGATATCGACTGATCCTTCTGCCGGAACAGTAACTGCTTTGGAAATGAGCCAGATGTTGCCGTCGTACCAGCTGAAGGCGCAGCCGCCGGTCAACCCGAAATCCGCAGACCAGTAATCACCGCTGCCAGCCGATTGCCAGGAGGCCCATCCTGCAGGCAAATCAGAAGTCGATTCAAAAGTTTCGGTAAAAGGTAAGGTGTATTGCGCCTGTGAGCTTCCGGCCCATGCAAGTGAAACAAGCAATAAAAATACAGACTTCTTCATATAGCAGGTTTTTGGGGTGGCTTGTGTTAATGGAATTTTGCGTAGTAGCAGCTTTGGCAATAAAAGTTAATGTGATTGATTGTCCATAATTACTGAGAACGCAAAATAAGAAAATCAATGCAAGTAAATTTTTTTGCACGATAAACGGATTATCAGTAACAGAAAATATTACTTTAATGCGTTTTGCGTTTTACCAAGCTAAAGTAAACTATTATCAATATAAAAGTTATGTTTAAGCCAATAAATGCAAAATCAATAATTTGAAGTGTGAATTCCGTAATCGCTGACGGCGTTTGCGTCATATCTTCAGTTCTGGTTTTGATTAAAAAGAGAGTAAATTTTTTTTACATATGAGTCTTCAGCATTTTCAAAGAAAATACTGTACTGTGCTCAACACCCCTTCATCTATTGTAAGTAATTTCTATAAATCAATTTACTATGTATCCAACAGGCTTACAGAATACAACAAAGATTATTGCTGCTTGCGGAAATTTGGATCTAGCTGCAAGATATTGCAGTGAGTTTGAAATTGATGGATACCATGATTGGTTTTTACCAGGCATAAATGAGATAAATTCTATTGCCCGGAATAGATTTAAAGGCTGGATGTGGTTATGATTTCTATTGATAGAAATAGGATGAAAAGAGCTATGACAGTATATTGTCTCACAGAGCAATGATTATTTTCATGGCGACTTCCATGTGACCCGTAAAAAATCAAAAAAATAAACAGATGAAAACATTATTTTATCAAAATGGTTAATTGAATTGCAACAAAGACTCCCAAAACTTACTTTTTTTTAGTTTCCGAAAAATCAGATTGACAAACCGTTGACAAAATGCATATAACAAAATAAAGGTTAACAAGCTTTAAATAAGCTAATTAACCTTTATTTTATGTACCCCGGGCCGGAATCGAACCGGCACGAACAGAGTTCATCGGTTTTTGAGACCGACGCGTCTACCAATTCCGCCACCGGGGCAAACTGGAGTGCAAAGGTAATTATTTTTGTCACTCCACATTATAAGATATTCGTTTTTTTGAAAGTAATCTATTTCAGAGTCTTGAACCCTTCAACGCGAAGGAATTTGAACGCGAAGCATTTGAACATTGAACAACTCAAGCCTCCAAATTCCTCTCTATCTTTCCTGTACTATCCAAACTTATTTTATCATTTTCAGAAAGTTAACTTCCTTTTCGGTAAGGAAACGCCAGCGGCCGCGCGGTAAATCTTTCTTATTCAGACCTGCAAAGATCATCCTGTCGAGTTTTACTACTTCATAACCAAGGGCTTCAAAAATACGGCGGACAATCCGGTTTTTGCCCGAATGGAGCTCAACACCAATTTCCTTTTTGCTCTTTCCGCTTTCGTCGTACGAAATCTCGTCGACCATCGCAATTCCGTCTTCCAGTTCAACACCTTCGCCGATTTTTAAAAGATCAGCTTTTGTAAGTGGTTTGTCGAGCTCAACATGATATACCTTGCGCACTTTGTGGCTTGGATGCATCAGTTTGGTGGCTAATTCACCATCGTTAGTGAACAGCAGTAGACCACTGGTATTACGGTCGAGACGACCAACAGGATAAATCCGCTCACGGCCTGCGTCAGCTACCAACGACATTACCGTGTTACGGTCGAACGGATCGTCAGTTGTGGTAATATAGCCTTTTGGTTTATTGAGAAGAAGATATACTAATTTTTCCCTGCGTACTTTTTCGTCGCCGTACTGAACTTTATCAGTAGGTAATATTTTGGTTCCCAATTCGGTAACCACAATACCATTTACCATAACAGCGCCGGCAACAATCAGTTCATCCGCCTCACGACGTGAGCATATACCTGAGTTGGAAAGGAATTTGTTTAAGCGAATGCTGCCATCAGGACTTGGGATTCCTGGTTTACTTCCAGGGTAATCTTTTTTTCCTGGTTTGCGATCGTAGCTGCTTTTGCGATCTGATGATCTTTCATAGGTTTTACGGGCGGGTCTTTCACCCTCACCGCTTCTTTCGTAAGGACGGCGGGCAGGTCTGTCGCCTTCGCCGCTTTTATCAAAGGAGCGGCGCGCTGGTCTTTCACTATCGCCACTTCTTTCGTAGGGTTTACGTTCAGGTCTTGGGCTATCTCCGCTTCTGTCGAATGAACGGCGTTCCGGTCTTTCACCATCTTCACTTTTATCAAACGAACGGCGGGCTGGCCTATCGCCATCGCCACTTCTTTCGTAAGGTTTACGTGCTGGCCTTTCACCGCCTCCGCTTCTGTCGAATGAGCGACGTGCTGGCCTTTCACCATCTCCGCTTTTATCAAATGAACGGCGGGCTGGTCTTTCGCCTTCACCGCTTCTTTCGTAGGGTTTACGGGCTGACCTATCGCCATCGCCACTTTTATCGAATGAACGGCGGGCAGGTCTTTCTCCGTCACCGCTTCTTTCGTAAGGTTTACGTTCAGGTCTTTCACCGTCTCCACTCCTGTCGAATGAACGACGTTCTGGCCTGGCTTCGCCACCACTCTTATCAAATGAGCGACGTTCTGGTCTTTCTCCTTCACCGCTTCTTTCGTAGGGTTTACGGGCTGGCCTATCGCCATCGCCACTTTTATCGAATGAACGGCGGGCAGGTCTTTCTCCGTCACCGCTTCTTTCGTAAGGTTTGCGTGCTGGCCTTTCACCTTCGCCACTCTTTTCGAATGAACGGCGGGCTGGCCTTTCACCATCTCCGCTTCTTTCGTAAGGACGACGAGCTGGTCTTTCACCTTCGCCACTCTTATCGAATGAGCGACGCGCTGGTCTTTCGTTATCACTGCTTTTGTCGAATGAACGACGGGCTGGTCTTTCGGCATCACTGCTTTTGTTATAAGACCGACGTGGGGCTTCATCTTTCCCCGCACCTCTGCTGCTGCTTCTACCTGTTGATGAAGGTCTTCCGCTACCAGGGGCTGAACTTCTTTTAGGCCGGGAATCACTATTCTTCGGGGTTCCCTTACCCGGCCTGCTATTGCGTTGCATAAAACTGTAATTTTTGCAAAGATATGCATTTTAACGCCACAAATTATAAAGCCGGCTTCACCAGGCCACATTAGCTATTTATAATCAGCACATAATCTGATATTTGCATAAACCGACAGGCTCAGGCATATACTGAACTGAATCAGCCCAATACATTTTCAAACATCTCCATGGTTTTTAGTCGAATATTTACTATATTTGTATTTGATACATCGTTTTCTTTTTGAAAGGAGGAAAAATGAAACTCGCTAAAGAAAGAATCATCACGGTAGGGCATTTCACATGGTCGAGGGCTTTGCTGATGCAGATTATATTACAGGATAGCGGCATTGATTGTTTTGCAGTTCCCAAGGATACAGTGCTTCCCCGGGGATATGCTGACCTGCGGGTTAAGGAAGCAGATCTTGAAAAGGCTCTTAAGATCATTGATCTTGCCTCGAAGGAAACAGGAAGTGCTAAAGAAAATGCTATCCATCGGATCCAGGTAGTCAGACGTATTATGGTGCCTGTTGATTTTTCAGATATTTCATTCGATGCCAGTCGGTTCGCCGTGAGCCTGGCTTCCAAATTTAAAGCTGAGGTTAAACTGGTTCATATTTTTTATAACCCGGCTATTGATGTTTCACCTTATGCCGATCATTATTCTTACCAGATAAAATTAGTTGAAAGCCTGCGCGAAATAGAAAAAAGCGCACGCGAAAATATGATCAAGCTGGAGCATAAACTGAAGATGTGGTGCATCAAGGAAAACCTGGCACAAATTCGTGTTACGGCAAAGCTTATTAACGGTTTCAGCACCGACGAGATTCTCAATTACAGTAAAGTTTACAAGCCGGCAATCATAATAATGGGTACCCGTGGACTAACACGCGACAACTACAAAGCATTCGGCAGGGTAGCGAGTAAAGTAATCGAAAACTCGGATATTCCTGTTTTGGCGCTCCCTTCAGGCACGGCCAAGACAATCGGAGAAATAAAATCAGTAATGTATGCCACTGACCTGGATCCTTCGGATTATTCGGCGCTCAACCGCTTAATACAGATGATGGCTCCGTTTAAAATCAAAATTCATTGTGTCCACATCTGTTTTGTTGAGAAAAAGCCATGGGATTCTGTTAAACTTGAAGAGCTGAAGGTGCATTTAAAAAATGAATACAAAGGAATTGATATAAGTTTCAATAATATAGTAAGTGATAATGTGGTGAATGGCCTTGAGACCTATATCAGAGACAACGATATAGATGCCTTAGCTGTTACAACGCACAAACGAAATCTGCTTGAAAAAATATTTATTCCCAGCGTTTCACGCAAGATTTACAGTGAAACCGGAAAGCCTTTGCTGGTGTTTCATGCCCGGGAGTAGAGATTTCAGGTTTTAGAAATCATCCGGTAAGTGAAGCTCTTTTAGCTAAAAAAGAAACCGGTATCACTTTTCACAGCTCACTATTTGTAACCCCGAGGGCCAGCCCTGAGTTTGCCGAAGAGAAGGCACTCTACACTATTCATTATTCACTTCGATTACATTCGCGCCATAAAAGCATCTTTAATATGGTTCAGCACCACTTTACCCCCACCCAGTAAAATCCCGATCACATCAAAACGTGTCTCCCCTTTAAAATCAGCAAATTGGATATACACATCCGCCGTACGGACAATGGCTTTCATTTTGGCTGGCTTTACTTCCATTTCCGGTTCGCCATAATAATCTGTGGTTCGGGTTTTAACTTCTACAATTACGAGCCATTCGCCATCGCGGGCAATAATATCCAGTTCATCGTGGCCAAAATGCCAGTTGCGGTGTAAGATCTGGTAACCTATTTGCCGGAGGTGTTTTTCGGCAAGGTCCTCACCTATTTTTCCCAGTTCATTGTGGTCTGCCATCTGAAGGGTTTTAGTATTTAATCTTTTAATTTATTCGCTCCTTGCTTATTTTAAATGAGCTCACTTCGGCAAGCTCAGTGCATCGCATGAGATCGCTGCGCTATGTTGATGTTTTTTCTGGCACAATATTTCAGGAAGGAATTAAAAACATTAAACACAAAATGTAAAAGTATCGTACACTCCCTTGCTTTAGTGTTTTTTATTCTGTGTTATATGTTTTTCATTACTTTTTGATTCTGGCTTGTCCAGGTTAGGTTAAAAGGGTTTCAGGGTTCAAGTGTTCCGGTACTCCAACTTTACTGTAAAAAAACAAAATGATTCAGCAATACTGGTTACCAAGGTTTTTTCATTTTAAAAATAACCTGATCAGGTAAAGGATTAAATAAATAAAAGCAAAGAATCCTAAAAAGAAGATTGCCGGTTTTAAGATTTTGCGAAATATGCTTCCCTTTTTAGCTGTTTCACCCGATGGTAAAAACTGAACTGAAACGTCGTTTGGAGTAATATTTAACTGAACTTCCCGGCCCAAAATCAAAGCGCGGTTATCGGCGATATGACCGGCAGGGAAATTGAAACAGAGCGGAATTCCGGTATCTTCAGCGTATTCCGCAATAATTTGCTCAGCCTGTTTACCGAAAGGGACAGTGTTGTCATTCATTTTGGTTAAACCACCAACAATCAGTCCCTTAATTCCTGAAATCTTGCCGCTTCGTTTCAGGTTCATCATCATACGATCAATATGATACAGGTATTCATCCAGGTCCTCGATAAAAAGAATTTTATCCTGGGTTTGAATATCTGAAGGTGTTCCTGTAAGTGAATACAGAATGGAAAGATTCCCCCCGGTAAGTACACCCGAAACATTGCCGGTATTATTTAATGGATGACTCCCGATGTTATATTCAAGAGTTTCACCAAATAACGCTTTTCGCAATGATTCAACGGCTGCTTCTGTGCCTTCATCCGGGAAATTGATCGGCATAGTGGCATGAAGGGTTTCAATACCAAACTGCGTTTGAATATGTGAATGCAATACTGTGATATCGCTGTAACCAACAATCCATTTCGGGTATTGCTCAAAGGTGGAGAAATCCAAACTGTCAATTATCCTGACAGTTCCATAACCGCCTCTGGCGCAAATAATTGCTTTAATTTCCTTATCATCAAGCATCATCTGCAAATCAGAAGTGCGCTCCTCGTCCGTACCCGAATACTGATCAGTTGAGCCAAATAAATGCGGCCCGGTAATCACCTGCAATCCCCAGGAATGGAAAGTGTTGATAGCAACATCCATCTCGGATGGGCTTACCTTTCGGGCGGTAGCAATTATGGCAATCTTATCACCGGATTTCAGGAAGGGAGGAGTAATCATTTAAGCGGATTTGAATTATCAAAAGTAATGAATCCCGGTGTAAACTGTTTATTCCAAAGAAAAGAAAAACCACGGAGACACAAAGGGCACTAAGGGACACTGAGATAAGAAAGTTTTATTGCCAACTCCTCAGCCATTAAAGAAGTTGGTTTTATGAAAAAGAAAAAGTTGAAACACATAGGCACATAGGTCACATAGAATAGCCTTCCTCCGTATTTCTTTGTGTACTCTGTGCCTCCGTGAAAAAAAATTAAGTCCATAATATCGCTATGAAAAACAAAGCCCAATTCTTCTACTTTTAAAAGAGTGGAGTTTTAGCCCCTAAAACCTAAATCCTAAACCCCAAACCCTAATTCATCGCAAAAAACCCATTTCAATTCATAACCTATTCAGTATCTTTGCACCCTATTTTACCAGGAGGAGAATCATGACTGATACCAATACCAAAACTTTTAAACGCTATACTGTAACTTCTGCTTTGCCTTATGCAAATGGTCCGATACATATTGGTCACCTTGCAGGGGTTTATATTCCGGCAGATATTTATGTCAGATTCCTACGCTCAAACAGGCGAGATGTTTTGTTTGTAGGCGGAAGTGATGAACATGGCGTTCCTATTACCATCAGGGCAACTAAAGAAGGCATAACTCCTCAACAGGTGGTTGACAAATACCACGAAATCATTAAAAAATCCTTTGAAGAATTAGGAATTTCCTTCGATATTTATAGCCGCACCTCCGCTCCTATTCACCATGAAACAGCCTCAGAGTTCTTCAGAAAATTATACGACAATAACCAGTTTATTGAAAAAGAGAGTGAGCAGTATTACGATGTGGAAGCCCAGCAATTCCTGGCTGACCGTTATATAACCGGCACCTGCCCTCGCTGCGGGAATGAGCGTGCTTACGGCGATCAGTGCGAAAACTGCGGGTCAACTCTCAGCGCTACAGAGCTGATCAATCCAAAGTCAGCACTTAGCGGGAACATCCCGGTAATGAAAGAAACAAAACACTGGTTTTTGCCGCTCGATCAATATGAAACCTGGCTCAAAGAATGGATTCTTGTATCGCATCGAGATGACTGGAAAACCAATGTTTACGGGCAGTGCAAGTCGTGGCTCGACAGCGGGCTGCAACCTCGAGCCGTTACCCGCGACCTGGATTGGGGAGTAAAAGTTCCGGTTGAAGGTGCCGAAGGAAAAGTGTTGTATGTATGGTTCGATGCTCCGATAGGATATATTTCGGCTACCCGCGACTGGTCGTCACAAACCGGGAAAGATTGGGTGCCTTACTGGAAATCCGATGATACTAAACTGGTGCATTTCATTGGAAAAGACAATATCGTTTTCCATTGCATCATTTTCCCGGCAATGCTGAAAGCTGAAGGAACTTATATTTTGCCTGAAAACGTACCTGCCAATGAATTTTTAAATCTCGAAGGGGATAAAATCTCTACTTCCCGCAACTGGGCAGTCTGGCTTCATGAGTACCTGGTGGATTTCCCCGGTAAACAGGATGTTCTGAGATATACTTTAGCTGCCAATGCTCCCGAAACCAAGGACAACGATTTTACCTGGAAAGATTTCCAAACCCGTAACAACAGCGAGTTACTTGCCATTTTCGGGAACTTCGTAAACCGCACTTTGGTTCTTACTCACAAATATTTTGGTGGCGAGGTTCCTGCCATAGGCGAAGTAACTGATATTGACCGACAGGCAATGTCAGAAATAGCTGATTTCCCTGCTCGTATCGCTGCCAGTATCGAGAGTTACCGCTTCCGCGAAGCGTTGAATGAAATGATGAACCTTGCCAGACTTGGAAACAAATACTTAACTGAAACTGAACCCTGGAAGAATTTTACTTCAAATCCTGAAAAGGTAAAAACCATACTGAATATTTCGTTGCAAATTTGCGCAAACCTGGCTATTCTATGCGAGCCTTTCCTGCCATTTACATCAGCAAAGCTACTCGAAATGCTTAATGCCAGCCTGGAGCCATGGGCTGAAGCGGGATCGTGTACCTTACTGACACCCAGACATAAACTGAACCAACCAGCATTACTTTTCGATCGAATCGAAGACGATGTTATTGCGGCGCAAGTAAAAAGACTTACCGATACAAAAGCTGAAAACGCGGCTGAAAACGCAGTAATCGCTCCTCAGAAACCGGAAATCACATACGACGATTTCACCAAACTCGATTTAAGGATCGGAACCATTATTGAAGCCGAAAAGGTGGCTAAAACCGTTAAGTTATTGAAACTTACCATAGATACAGGAATGGACAAGCGCACCGTGGTATCAGGCATTGCCGAACATTATTCGCCTGAACAGGTAATCGGACAGAAAGTAGTTTTACTGGCTAACCTTGCTCCGCGCAACCTGAAAGGCATTGAATCAAAAGGCATGATACTGATGGCTGAAAACAATGAAGGAAAACTCTGTTTTGTTTCGCCTACTGAAGCTTTTGGAAATGGGAGTGAAGTAAGATAGATGTAACAGCTTTAAGTGTAAAGCTTTAATTCTTCAATTATAATTGAAGCTAATTCCGGAATTTTTTATTCCCGGAATAATACATTCTAAAAAAGATATTTGATTTATAGATTCCCCGACCTTGGTTCGGCAAGCTCACCAACCGGGTCGGGGCAAAAGAAAGTTCGGCAAACTCACCAACCGAGGTCAGGGATAATTGCCCCTTAGGGTTTCGCCCCTTAGGGTTTCGCCCCTTCGCTCCTCGCCCTATCGCCACCTCAACTTGTTATACTAATTCACACGTCAACCCGTGAACTACTGAAGTTCCCTGCCATCATCCTTTAACATCCTGTAGATCGTAGTTTTACCAATATTAAGTTTGTCAGCCACAAGGCGTACTTTATTGTCGTACTTGTTCAAATAATGGGTAATAATTATTTTGATATAATCGTCGAGCGTAGCTTCTTCGTTAACGAAATCAAGCATTGCAGTTGTATTTGGTAACTTAACATCTTCGGCATGAATGGTATTGGTGTTGGTCATTACAGCTGCCAGTTCAACAATAGCTTTTAACTCACGCACATTACCGGGGAAAGGATATTTGCGGAATTTTTCCATGGCGTCAGCCGAGATAATGAGTTTAGGCATACTGTTCTTTTTACAGAACTCATCCACAAAGAATCTTGCCAATAAAAATATATCATTGCCTCGGGACCGCAAGGGCGGAAGCTCAATAGGCAAACCCAACAACCTGTAATATAAATCTTCCCTGAAATTACCTTTTTTAACTTCATCAAGTAAGTTTTTGTGTGTGGCCACAATTACCCTGACATCAAGCTTTTGTGGTTTGTTGGAACCAACTCTTACCACTTCTTCTTCCTGCAACACCCTGAGTAATTTCGCCTGCATATTCAGGTCCATATCGCCTATTTCGTCGAGAAATATAGTACCATGATTGGCTTCTTCAAACCGCCCGATACGTTGATTATTTGCCCCTGTAAACGAGCCTTTCTCGTGGCCGAACATCTCACTTTCGATAAGCTCTCGCGGTATGGCTGTTACATTAACAGCAACAAAAGGTTTATTCTTTCGTTTCGAATTGAAATGTATGGCTTTAGCCACAAGTTCCTTACCTGTGCCTGTTTCGCCGTGTACTGATACTGAAATGGTTGTCTTGGTGGCTTTTTCGATTAGCCGGAATACTGTATTTATTACAGGACTATCCCCTTTTATCAGATTATTGTATTCGTATTTTTTCCCAATTTCATCTTCCAGGTTTGAAATCCGTTGCTTGAGGTTGAAATTTGATTTAATGTTCCTCATGGCCGACCATATCCTGTCCTTGGTATCCGGATCTTTGAGAACATAATCGTAAACACCTTTCTTCAGCAGTTCCACGGCTGTAGAAATATCCTGCTGGCCTGAAACAATTATGACGGGTAATTCGGGATCAAATTCCCTGATGCGTTTCAACACATCAAATCCGCTCATATCCGGAAGATTGAAGTCGAGGGATATGGCTGAAGGCCCTTTATATAAATTTGCGAGTAACTCCTTACCCGACGAAAAAATTGCTACGTCATAATCTGGATTTTGAGATAAATGATACGAAAGAATTTTCGCATACATAACATCATCTTCAACCACAAAAATTTTAAATGTTTCCATAAAGTGTCCTTTTCATAGGTTAATTTCCTAAAAACGGAAAAGTAACAAAGTAAATCAAAAATAATGTAAAATTCCCGAAATGGGACTTTAAATTTCTATTAAGAAAAGATGGTACAGAGATAAGTCCAGGAATAAAAATACCAGGATTAAATCTGATTTGCCAGTTATGACTGGTTATTAACCAGCAACGTTAAACAAATAAAACCGCAGATGGTTGGAAATTTTATATTATTGATTATCATAATTTTAACAACCTAATAAATTGATACTGATAATTCATGGATGGATAATCCGACTTTCCGTTCAGGAATATTTCTTACCAATGTTCCTTAAATATTCCACCAGCTTA
Organism: Bacteroidales bacterium; assembly: GCA_030654075.1. Classification (GTDB taxonomy): domain Bacteria; phylum Bacteroidota; class Bacteroidia; order Bacteroidales; family UBA4417; genus UBA4417. The sequence goes on from JAURYB010000178.1 coordinate 52,271, forward strand.
TCACAAAGTCAGAATAGAAATAATAAATTATCCGATTAACTATTTAAAGACATAATAAATTCTGAAGAATCCCTTCTATCTCATCAAAATTCTGCCGTGTCAGCATATCCATTCTTACTTTTTTAAAACCTGGCAGTCCTTTGAAATACCCCGCATAATGTTTCCGCATTTCAATAATTCCTTTACGCTCACCTTTCTTTTGTATGGCAAGCCTTAAATGCGCCAGGCTTACGGTAATCCGCTCCTGCAGATCAGGTGGCGGGTTTAATTCCCCGTTATGAACAAATGCTTTGATTTCATTAAATATCCAGGGGTTACCAATAGCTGCCCGGCCAATCATGATAGCATCAACACCATATTTATCAAACATTTCAGCAGCTTTCAGGGCACTGGTAATATCACCGTTTCCAATTACCGGAATCTTCATACGGGGATTATTCTTTACATCACCAATCAGCGTCCAGTCCGCCTCTCCCGAATACATTTGCGCTCTTGTCCGGCCATGGATAGTAATTGCCTGTACACCCACATCCTCTAGCTGCTCGGCCACATCCACTATCACCTTACTGTTTTCATCCCAGCCGAGACGTGTTTTAACCGTAACAGGCAATTTAACGGCACGTACTACTTCGCGGGTTATGGCTATCATTAACGGAATATCGTTCAGCAGACCGGCTCCCGCGCCTTTCATCGCCACTTTACGAACCGGGCAGCCAAAATTGATATCAATCAAATCAGGATTCAGCTCTTCAGCCAATAGCGCGGCATTTTTCATTGCTTCCACATCGTTGCCGAATATCTGTATTCCGAGTGGCTTTTCAGTTTCGTCGAACAACATCTTATTACTGCTTTTCACGGCTGACCGCACCAAAGCTTCCGACGACACAAATTCAGTGTATACCATATCAGCTCCGTGCATGCGGCAAATATTCCGGAATGCGGAATCTGTAATATCCTCCAGTGGAGCAAGAATAACGGGGAATTTCCCAAGGTCAGTTTTTCCTATTAACATTCAGTTGTTTTTCGAACTGCAAAAATAGCAACATTAGCCAACGTTTAGGATTAAACCTTATTCATTACTTTTGCCGCAAACAAACACGATGCTTAGAGGCTCATATAGTCAGATAAACAACTTCAGTAAGTTTATCCTGCTGATAATTCTGGTAATCAGCTTTCTGCTTTTCTCGACATTACTCGGGATACTGGTGCTGGTTCCGTTCTTCGGAACCGGTGTTATCAGTTTGCTTTCAACGCCTGATTACAGCAACATTGCAGTAGTTAATGCAATGAAAGCAATGCAGATCCTGAATATGGCTGGAGGATTGTTACTTCCGGCGGTTATTTACTTGTGGCTTTGTTATCCTGGCATAAAAACTGACAGCGTTTTTAACAAACCCTTTAAATATTTGCCAATTGCATTATCAGCGCTTCTGATAGTAATTTCTCAACCGCTGATTGGCTGGACAAGTGAACTTAACAGCTATCTTTCGCTTCCGGAGGGACTTTCGTTCGTAGAAAACTGGATGAAGAATGCTGAAACCCAGGGAGAAATGATTACAGAGGCTTTTCTTTCCACTACTTCAATGAGCGGTTTGCTGGTAAATATTTTTATGGTAGCAATACTTCCTGCTTTTGCGGAAGAGATTCTTTTTCGAGGTGCATTAGCCCGCTTATTTAAAGACTGGACAAAGAATGTACACCTGGCTGTTTTTCTGTCCGCTTTTCTTTTTGCAGCCATTCACATGCAGTTTTACGGATTCCTGCCGCGGTTTTTACTAGGTACGGCTTTGGGATACCTGTATTTCTGGAGCGGAAGTTTGTGGCTGCCGATTGTGGCTCATTTTACCAATAACTTTCTTTCCGTTATCGTGGAATTTCTATTTCGCAAAGGAATGATTCATATCAATGCCGAAAACTTTGGAGTGGACAATGCCACCTGGCTTACGGCTATCAGTATTTTGGGCGTTACAGGTATATTGTTTTCTATATATAATCTGACTTCCAGGCAAAACAAAGAATGTTAACGGGAAATCCCAATACTTATTCAAAAAAATCGACTTAGTTTGTCGTTTACAAGCAGGCAAAAAAAGACCCTAAAAACGATCTAAAAAGGTTACAAGTAAGATCCAATCCAGCTCTTACCGCGTTGTATAAGCATCTCTTTTGTGGGTTGAGTAATTGATTTTATAAGCGCCTGCTTTACGAAGTTCTTGTTTCACATCTGTCACAATACCCATTTTAGTTTCGGCATCCACTTTAAGAGACGTGGTAAGCACTTTACGATCGAATTCGTTCCGCGACTGCTTTTCGGCAACTACAAAGGCCTGTATCAAGCCAACAGTGGCATAAGAATCATTAAGCTGTATACGCGATTCAGTCCCCAAAGCGGCTTTGATGGGTTTTCCTATATAAATGAAGCTGACCAGCGATTTTTTTTCCAGTTTCTGCACTTCGCTGGCCTTAGGAGGCGCAATTTTTACCAGGAGTGTTGAACTACGAATGGTTGTTATAACCATAAAAAAGAACAGGAACATAAAGATAATATCCGACATTGAGCCGGTATTGATACCGGGAACCGTTCTTCCGCCGGCCTTTTTAAATCGGGCCATATTAGTTTCCTCCAATATTTTCAGGTTCAGCTTCCGAAATCGAAACAGGTACTGCTTTCGAAATGGCATCAATGTAGCCAGGGTTTTTCAGGTCTTTAAACGCAACGCCAAATCTTTGCTTCGACAGCTCATTACGAAGTTCGTTGATAGCGGCAGTAAGTTCATTCTGAACCTGAATATAAGTATCGTATGAAGTACCCCTATCGTTTTTAAGCGAAATAACGCCTTTTGAAACTGTAATTTTACCAAGTCCCGGTATTATTTTTTCTTCCATTTCAGGATAATCACTCCTGCGACCGGGGTTGGCAAGAAACAATTTGGCAGTCTCTTTAAGCTCCCTGATATTAGTTGGCTTACCTTGTACAAGAAGATTATCACTCTTATTGACCAGTACCTTTAAAACATTACGATCTTTGATATCAATCGATTTCTGGTCTTTGGGCTGTGGCGGAGGCAGTTTCCTGGTGATTCCCTGGTCTGTGTCAATTGATGAAGTGAGAAGGAAGAAGGTAAGCAACAGAAATGAAATATCTGCCATAGATGCCGTATTTAGTTCCGGTGTTCGTTTTAGCATAACAACAAAGATTAATGTTCTATCTAAACCATTTGATTACAATAGTGTACAAAGTTATCAGAACAAACGCGGCAGCAATAAAGTATGTGCTTAAAAGGCCGGCCCCGATAAGTTTGGACGCCTGGGCCGATATATTCATTTTAGTATAAAACTCGCCTTGTTGGGCAGGGGAAACAATGAATGCCAGCAAAATTATACCGGCAAGAATGGCAATGCTTATCAAAACACCTTTTGGATTTTTTATATTTCCGCGTACCAACGAAATAAGCGGGAATATCACCAGTCCGGCAATGGCCGCAAAGAGCATAATATAAGCCACAATCAGACCAATATTAATTAAAGTATCCATTGTGACTAGCTTTTAGCGTTTTTGTTTTTTACGAGTATATCCATAAAGCTGATCGCGGAATCTTCCATGGTATTTACAATGGATTCAACTTTAGAAACAAGGTAGTTGTAAATAACCTGCAGTATGATTGCCACGATCAGGCCAAATACCGTAGTGAGAAGAGCCACTTTCATACCTCCTGCTACAACGGTTGGCGAAATATCGCCAGCTACTTCAATAGCATCAAAGGCCTGAACCATACCAACAACAGTTCCAAGGAATCCCAGCATAGGCGCAAGTGCGATAAAAAGTGTTATCCACGAAAGGTTGGTCTCCAGGCGTGCCATCATAACACCACCATAAGAAATTATTGATTTCTCAACTATATCAAGGCCTTCGTTATACCTGTCTAATCCCTGGAAAAAGATAGAAGCCACCGGACCCCGCGTATTTTTACAAACTTCTTTAGCAGCGCTTATACCGTTAGCCTGGAGTTCGTGTTCAACTTTATCAAGTAATTTGGTTGTATTGGTTGTGGAAAGGTTTAAATAGATAATCCTTTCGATGCAGAGCCCTAAGCCGATTATAAGACAAAGCAAAATCGGCGCCATCCAACCTGGGCCGCCTTCAATAAATTTATTTTTCAGAACCTGGTGAAAGGATTGTGTTTCTTCAAAGGGCGCCTCATCAGCTTCTGATACCAGAACATCAGCATTATCAAGCTGTGTGGCTGTATCAACCTGCGCCGCGGCATTCGAATCGGTAGTTGCAACTTTATTTTGAGCGAACACAAAATTCGGGAATCCGGTAGTCAGCAGTAACGCTAATGACACGAAAGCAATAACTTTTTTCATAAAGTCGGTGTATGGATTTTGATTTCAGGGAATTGATCAATCCAGAGTGAAAAAAAAATAAGCGGAGAGGATGGGATTCGAACCCATGATACCCTTTTGAGGTATACACACTTTCCAGGCGTGCGCCATCGACCAACTCGGCCACCTCTCCATTTAATTTCAAATATAAAACTGTCCCGTTCTATTTCCGTAACGGAGCGCGAAGTTACAAAATATATTCACAAACCCATGTTTAAAGTTTTTTTATTCAGGCAATGATCAGATTGTTGGAAAAGAACTGACGCTGAACGACTATTTTACGAAATTGGCTCTGTTAATTGAGTCTTTTGTTCCAGGTACAAGTTTATTGTCAACGTATCTGTTAAAAATACTTAATTAATTATTCCGTTAAAAATGCGAAAAACACCATAACATATTCATTAACAAATGTTTTCGAATATTTCTTATTCCTATCAGATCCTTGGCATCTGTTGAATTTATAACAAAAGAAATCTACATTCGTTACTATGTTCTTATCAGTTGAACTATTAATGCTGACACAAAAATCCCCCTTCTCATTCATCCTTTTACATTCAAGATATAATGACAAAGATCACAACCCTCCTGACAATCCTATTATTTTCTGTCGGCATCGCAAATGCACAGAAATACATGACTAAAAGCGGAACTATAAAATTCTTTTCAGATACGCCTATGGAAAAAATCCAGGGTGTAAACCGCCAGGTTAACAGCGCACTCGACTTCGCTACAGGTAATTTTGTTTTAAAAGTACTTATACAAGGTTTCGAGTTCGAGAAAGCCCTGATGCAGGAGCATTTCAACGAAAATTATATGGAATCAGATAAATTTCAGAATTCAACTTTTAATGGAAAAATCACTAATATAAAAGATGTAAACCTGGCCAAAGATGGCGTTTATAAGGTGATTGCAGAGGGCGATCTGACCATGCACGGTGTTACAAACAAAGTGAAAATTAACGGCACACTTGAAGTTAAAGGAGGAAAAGTTTCAGGAAAAGCTACTTTTAACGTAGCGCCAAAGGATTATAACATCGCTATTCCAAAAGCCGTTATCAAAAACATCTCTGAAGCCATACAGGTTGACGTAAATATTACACTCGATAAGTTAGGGAGCTAATTCCCTGAAAGAATATTCCTCCTGTACCGGTAATCTGGGCATTGTTCCGGGTTCAACAGGAAATCTCCCGTTTCCGAATGCTTTGGATAAGCACACCCGAAAAACTCTCAGGTAATCACCCGGGAGTTTTTCAGTTTAATTGGATTCCTTAAATTGAGATTTATAACTTTTCTTTCACCACAAGTAGTGATTATCCGTTTGATAGAATTAATTTTACAGCAAACAAGAGACAGATAACCAACACAGACTACACTACTCAAAGTTTGCATTATGGATTATTTCAGCAGTATTTCCAATTTATCATTGATGCAGAGTCTGCAGAAATTAGATATTGGGATATTGAAAGGAATTTTTGAAAACAGGATTCCGGGACTAGATATTGTTTTTATTTTTATCACTAATTCAGCCGGGGCAATTGCTTTTGGAGCGCCTATACTCCTATTGCTTATTGCCTTAAAGAAGAAAATTCCGGGATTGCGCCGGGAAGCATTAACGATCCTTATCCCGGTAGCCTTGTCGGCCATACTAGCAAATATCCTGAAATACATATTCGACACTCCAAGGCCTTACGAAGTATATTCATTTATCCACAAACTCAGTGTTGGCGGAAGCCCTTCATTCCCCTCGGGACATACTGCCGATGCTTTTGCTTTTGCGGTTGCTATGGCTTTGGTTTACCGTAAATGGTATAGTATAATCCCGGTTTTGATCTGGGCTGCATTGGTTGGATATTCACGAATGTACCTGGGAGTACATTTCCCTTCTGATGTTATAGGTGGTGCATTTATTGGCGCAGCCTGTTCATACGGCTATGTTTTGTATGCAAAAAGAAAATTCCTGAAATCCCCAAAAACGAATAGTATACCTGATTCATATAATCAATAAATTTTCCAGGTTTCTTTGTTCAATTCAATAAAAGAGACAGACTTTTTATGTGAAAGCATAAAATCCGGCAGAAAAGCCTGAAGTGATTGCTTAATTGCGAAATATCCCAAAATATAGTTACTTTTGCAAACCAATAATCTATGGCCCCATAGTTCAATGGATAGAATTTCAGATTCCGGTTCTGAAGATTTGGGTTCGAATCCCGATGGGGTCACATAATCACGCAAAACAGAGCTGTAATTCAATGAGTTACAGCTCTTTTTTTAGCCCGGAAGGTAGGAGTTTTTAAAGCTGTATTGTTTGACTTTATGCCCGGGCAAATTAGTATTGCGCGCTTTAAATCTATAGAATTCTTAATTAAAAAGGAGGCTGAACAGGGCAACCTGCTCAGCCAACCAACCAATTGTTTAGATCACCAAATCAAATAACCCTTTATTTAAATCTAATAGGTTACCCTGCCAACCTCCTTTTTACTTATAATCCAGAGAATTTTAGTATCCGGGATTTTGAGCTGCTTCTCCCATAGCTGTATTCGACAGAATCTCATTTAAGGGAATAGGAAATAATTCATTTTTACCTTTAACAAAACCAATGCTTTTCATCTCCTGATCAGCCAGGCCCCAACGAACTAAATCCCAGTAACGGTTGCCTTCGAAACACAGTTCTTTTGCTCTTTCGATCACAATCTGATCAAAAAGTGCTGACCCTGCTTCGGTATGGGCATCTATGCCGGCCCTGTCGGTAATTTTTTTGAGTTCAGCCTGGGCAGCAGCATCATTACTGCTTTTGTTATAGGCTTCGGCTGCCATCAACAAAACATCAGCATAACGTATTATTCTGTAATTGGTACCGTAATTTAATTCGGGCTGACCGGCAGTAGTGGTTTCGGAAGCTTTACATGCATATTTCAGTCTGAGGTAGCCTTCATAGTCATACGGATATTCACCTGCCTGGTATTTCCCACCGGCAGCAAAATATCCAGCTTCGTTAACAACTGTTCCTTTTATCCTTTTATCAGCGGGATTGGAGTATAAAAGATCACCGATTTTTTTCGAAGGCAGGTTAGCTCCCCATCCACCGGACAAATTCAGCTTTGTAAGATCCAGGTTAGAAAAGTCAAAAGAACCATCCCCGTCAGCACGTGGAGCTTCAAGCTGCAATTCAATATTGCTTTCAGCGTTATTGTCGCCCCATGGGAAATTACCCCAGCCATAATTTTCCTGGGAAGTATAGGAAACTTCAAAAACAGATTCAATTCCAAATTCATGTTCCTTCGACCAGATGGTGGTATAATCCGGTTCAAGTTGATACTCATTGCTGGAAATACATGCACCTAAAACAATAGCAGCATCTGAATATTTCTTTTCATACAGGTATGCTTTGCCTAACAGGGCTTGTGCAGTACCTTTTGAAAAACGGAACTTATCAACAGCAGCATAGGCGCTCTTTACAGGCAATACAGCTATAGCATCTTTTAAATCAGTTTCAATCTGGGCATACACTTCTTCAGGAGTAGCACGTGGCTTATTAAATTCCGCTGTTGAAGCAGGATTTACAGTCATTAAAGGAACCCCGCCAAACATGATTACCAGATCGAGGTATGTATATGCTCTCAACGCTTTTGCTTCTCCTACCATGGTCTTCATCCCGGCTGTAGCATCAGCATTTGCGCCAACATTGGCAATAATGGTATTACAGGAACTGATCGTACTGTAATATGCTTTCCAGATAGCTGTAATACCAATATTTTCGGAAGTAATGTTAAATTTATTCAAGTTTGTATATTGAGGTTGATCACCTGCATTTGGGCCACCGCTTTTAGTGTCATCAGCCGGTAGGTTTTTTATAAAATACGCGCTGTTCCACGCATTTGAATTATTCATCTGGATTTTGTTATAAACCCCAATGACGGCTAATTTCACATCATTGTCATTTTTCAGGAAGTTGTCGCTGGAAAGTTGTCCAACGGGTGCGACTTCTAAAAATTCTTTCTTGCAACCGGCAAAGGCCAGTATAAGAAGTAAACTATATATTATTTTTTTCATCTTGTTGTTTTTATTTGAATTTAGGTAAGATGGAATACGCCATGATTCACTGAAATTAACATTCCATTTGGTGTTTTATCAATCATGGCTATTTCATGATTTTTCGTTTTTTAGATTAGAAACTAGCTGAGAGGCCAAACAACATCTTGGCAGCAATTGGATACAATCCCCTATCCACTCCCTGGCTCATATTATTGTTACTGCCAGCTTCAGGATCAAGTCCTTTGTATTTGGTAATTGTAAAATAATCGTCGAGGGAGATATATGCCCTGAGGGAACTAACTCCGAATTTCGAAGTAATTGAGTTAGCCAATGTATAACCCAACTGGATTTGCTTTATCCTCATGTAGGAGCCATTGGAAATCATCAGGTCGCTACGGTAAATATAATCGCTGCTGTTTTCTGCCCTTGGTAAGCTGGCGCTTGTATTGGTAGGTGTCCATCTGCCGTCAAACATATAGGCAGGTTTATTCGACAAGGCTCTATCGGTGCGATACCAGCCCATGAAAATATCATTGCCTGAAACACCCTGGAAAGCGAGGCTGAAATCAAACCCTTTGTATCCCATCGAAATGTTGCCTCCATATATTAAGGAAGGATGAGGACTACCAATTTTTGTCTGATCTGATGGTGAAATTTTACTATCACCATTTACATCTGCAACAATGGGATCACCTGCTACGAAAGTAGTACCGTATTTGGTATTGTATGCATCAGCTTGTGCTTTATCATCAAATATTCCATCAGTTTTGTACCCTTTGAAATACCAGATAGGCTGACCTTGTTCGAAATAGGTTAAATAATACCCGCGAACATTAGCACCGGGAACCGGGGCATTAACATCTAACTGGGTGACTTCGTTTTTCAATGTCGAAAGGTTCAGACTGGCTCCGTATTTGAATTCATTGTCTTCGTTTCTGTATCCTAGTTCAAATTCAAAGCCTTTATTGTTAACAGTTCCTGCGTTAACATAAGGCATACCTCCACCGGTTGATGTGGGGAAAGTACCCAGTGCAATCAGGTTCTTGGTGTTTTTGTTATACCAGTCAGCTGTGAAAGTGATTTTGTTATTTAACAATCTAACATCAACACCTATATCCGCCATTTCAGTTCGTTCCCATATCAGGCTCTTGTTCACTAATTTAGCAATTTGAGCGCCAGATTGATAAGTGCCTGTTGCATCCGGGTATTTGATACCGGCAAGTGTCCATAACTCTTTGTCCTCGTTACCGGGAAGGTTTGATTTACTTCCGTTTGCGCCCCAGCTTGCCCTGACTTTTAAGTAAGAAACCAGTTTGATGTCAGAGAAAAAGTTTTCTTTATTAATAACCCATCCGGCAGATACAGCAGGGAATGTTGCATATTTTGAATCGGTTGGGAAAACGCTTGCTCCATCCCTGCGGATTGAAGCTTCAAATAAATATTTGCCCTTATATCCGTAGGAAAGACGACCGAACATGGAAGCCATGGTGTTTTTTACAATATATCCACCAGTCCTGTCAAAAAGATCAGATGTTGTTTTCCCCTGATAAGCATATTGATCTCCTTCAGCTACCATGGGTGATGAATAGAGCGTATAAGTGTTTTGACCTGCTTCAGGACCTGTATACTCCTGAGCAGAATATCCAGCCATTACGGAAAATGAGTGATCACCAATTTCTTTAGCGTAAGTGGCGAAATTTTCCCATAACCATGTATTGTATTTATTCAGGATATCCTGTACATAGGTTGTTGGATTTTGATTTTCCGTTGAGAAATAATAAATCGGGCTCCAGAGGTGTTGATTCTGATAGGTCAGATCAATACCAATTCGCGAGGTTACTGTCAAACCTTTGAAAGGCTTAATCGTAGCGTAACCGGTTCCCATTAGTTTATCCTGTTCGGTAGTATTATGGAATGTGGTAAGGGTTGCCAGCGGATTGGACATTTCACCTGATACATTTTCGGTTAAGCCATAATAGTCGCCATTCCCATCTTTTACTATTGTTTTTCCATAATCTAATAGAGTCTGTACATGAATCGGAGTACCTGAATATGTTACTGGCGTTAATGGGTCGATCAATAAAGCGCTGTTTACCAAACTCCTGTACTCGTCGTCCTGGTTTACATTTTTTTGATTTGAATGACTATAGCTGAAATTACCTCCTACTTCAAGCCATTTTTTTACATCGCTTTTTAAGTTCAGTCTTGTTGTATATCTTTTGTAATTGGCTTTATCTCCACCAACAATACCATCCTGTGTAAGATAAGAACCTGAAAGCATATAGGTGGTTTTTTCGTTGCCACCTGAAAAAGATAAGTGGTGTTTCTGCATTGGCGCGGTCTGGAAAGTCTCACTTAGCCAATCTGTATTCGCCTGAAAACGGTCTGAAGTTGTTGCTCCGGCTTCACTCATCCATTGTTTGTATTGAGTGGCATCCATTAATTTCATATCTGTTCTTACACTTTGGGTGCCCAATTGAAAATCATACGTTACGACGCCTTTACCTGACTTACCTGATTTTGTGGTAATCAGAATAACGCCGTTGGCACCTTCCGTTCCATAAATAGCGGATGACGCGGCATCTTTCAAAACTTCGAGTGATTCAATATCACCTGGATCGATGTTATTGATATCGCCTGTTTTCATTCCGTCAACAATATACAACGGGTTTGAATTGGAGTTTGAGTTGGTTCCCCTGATCCTGATTTTGGAACCTGCACCCGGCGAGCCTGATGTTGGCAGAACCATAACACCAGCGGTTTTTCCCTGGATTGCCTGGTCAGCTCTTGAAGATGAAGTGTTTTGTAAATCTTTTGCTTTTACCGATGAAATAGAACCTGTTACCAGGCTTTTCTTCTTCACACCATATCCAACTACAACAACCTGTTCAAGGTCGGTAGCGGATGAAAGGAGAGTAACTTTTATCGGATCTTTGGTGACAGGTATTTCCTGGGATACCATACCGATAAAAGATACAATAAGTGTTGTTGCGTTCGCTGGTGCCTGCAGGGTAAATTTCCCTTCAATATCAGAGAGAGATCCAATAGTTGTACCCTTTACCATAATAGTTGCACCGGGTAAAGTAGCGTTGCTTTCGTCGTAAACAACACCTGTTACGGTATTCGTTTGCTGCGCAAAAGCAAGTGAGATTGCACTCAGCCACAAAATGCCGGTAAGCATCAGCATTTTGGCTTTTCTGCCGTAGTGCATGTAATTGTAGGGATTTTTCTTCATAATTAATTGATTGTTAGGGGTTAGCAATTTGATTTATTAGGATTAATTTGATTGGCAATTTCTTTTGTATTTCTCCGGAACTATAAAAATTCTTTTTATTTTGAGCAATCAGGTATGCACGCATTTATCTTAGGCTTTTTTCTAAGCTATTTTACCTGAAGCAAATGCGTTGGTATGAATAGTAATAAATGAAGGAGATTGTCAGGAAAGAAGTTTAAATGCTCTGTAACATTTTACAGCGTTATTCATTTAAATTAGATTCAATTTAAATTTATCAGGCATGGTCTACCCATTGCATATTTAATATGCATCACTTCTGACCCAATAAATTAGCTGCAATTTCCCTGGTAATTTTTTGATAAATCTCCCTTACGTAGCGCTCCTGTAAAGGATTTCTAAAAAAAATGCTGATTCTTCATTTGAAAGCAGTTTGGTTAAATGAATTTGAAAAATACACGTTAACCTTGATTACTACTACCAAATTCAATTAATTAATTATTTAGCAATTTGTTGATACAAAAATAGACCAAAACTTATCAAATAAAATGTACTATTGTGAAAATATCATGTATTATTGCGCCATTTATGCATTTTTTATCATCTACAGTACATTAAAATAATCGGAACACCTGTTTTTATGACACTTTCGAACGAATTTTTTCTATACAAACACAAATGAAGAAACTAATATCGTATATTACAGAATTAGATGTAATTAACTATTTATTCCTGCGTTGAAAATGGAATAACCTTTTTATCATACTTATCTTTGAATGATTCTGTTATGAAAGACTTAGTTCCCATTTTTCCATGTCTGATTTTCATCTTCAGCCTTCATGAAAATGCTATAACACATTGTATTTCATACCAATAATTCTAAATTTCAGTTTTATTTGTTCGAAATTTATATTTCTATTTAAAAAGACGGGGCAGTTTCAAGCAGGCATAGTAATAAAATGCCGACTCAGAAATATTCTGTCGTATTTTTACATGATTCAGATAAATAGGAAAAAACACCAAACAGCTTACGTTGAAGCCGGCCTTCATTCTTCCTTAAATTGCTTTAGACTTTTTACTATTACCTTTAAAAGCCTAATCGGTTTTTAGTTTTAGAACATTTGATCCCCCAAATATTTGCTCTAATGTTGAAAGCATAACTATCTATTTATTATGCAATAGTATTATTTGAATCTATTAGTGACACTATTCAAAGTTTGAATTTTACTTTACCAGGAATGTATTAAATGAATCTGGTTTCAGCATTGGTGCGATTATTTTATTCCCAACTTTAATGCTTATTTTCTTCTCGACATTACCAGCGTTTTGTACAACAACAACAATACTTTTGTCCGGATTTACAAAAGCAAGTAAATTTTCAAACAAGCCAGTTGTATTCAACCTTTTGGCACCAGGTTTAACAAAATGGCTCAGGTGTTTCATTAAATAATATTCGTAATTGTATTTGTAGGTTTTATTAACTGTGTCGACACTCACCAGTGAGTTTTGCTTCCAGCCCCAGGTGCTGATGCCGCCCTGTTTTAATGATGTATTCCAATATAAATAGGCATTGGTGCCATTTTTCAAATAATGTTGCATTAAACTCCAGGCATAGGTACAATATTTCCAGTCGTTTTTCCCATTGCCGCATTCCTGTTCGCTCTGGTATAATGTAAGTGCAGGGAATTGCTGATGAATAGCAGCAATAGCTCCTTTGCCCGCCCATTGAAACCCAACTCCTTTGATGTATTTTCCACTTTGAACGTCGGTTAAAACTGAATCTGTAAGCTTTTCGTTTGCACGTTCAACGGTTCCGAAAAACAGATCAATCCCGATTTTCTGCATTTCGGGACCCAGGTAACTGATGAATTTTGAGATCCCTTTTGCTGTCCAGGTACAACTCGGAAAAACCTGGGCTGAATTAAATTCATTCTGAGGCATTACCATTTTCACATTAATATTTTGTTCCCGGTATGCCTGAATAAATTTGCTGAAGTATAAAGCATACGCTTTGTAATACTTTTCCTCCTGGATAAACATATCGGTTCCTTCTTTGCCTTCATTCTCCGGTTTTAGACCGTTGTTGATCCCGGTAAAATCCATTCCCCATTCTTCGGATTTGAAGTCAGTATTGCCTATCAAACTTTTGGATGCATAATGTTTATTGTATTTCATCCATGTTGGTGGCGACCAGGGAGAAGCCCATATTTTAAGCGACGAATTGTATTTCTGAGCATTTTTTATAAAAGGAATAAGTGTTTCGTGATCATTTGCAATGCTGAAATGCTTCATTTCAAAATCACCATCTGTTTCATTGTACGAATACCAGTTGCGCGAAAAATCGTTGGCCCCCACAGGCATACGGCAAATGGTAAAGTTTGCCCCAACACCCGGAGCAAATAATTCTTTTAATATGCTTTCCCTGTCTTTTACACTTAACATACCAAGGGAAGTCCAGCCAAGTTCATTAAAACAAGTTCCAAAGCCTTCAATGGTTTGCTGTGGCTGATTTAACTGAACTTCCACATCTGCATTGCCGGATAATACAGATGTTTTTAAGCCTTTCTGCTCTTTCCATTGCTCCTGCTGCGAGGTTGATACCCATTGAACTTTTGATTGAGCGAATAATGATATTGTTAGTATCATCAGTACCTGGAAAGCGAATAATTTCTTCATCTTTTTCTGTTTTTTTAAAATTTAACGTTCACCAATTACAAATGACTTGTGTTTAGAAAGCGTAGTTTTTATTGTTCTTCAATGATGCTCACACCCCAGGGTTCCAGCGCTACTATGCTGTTTTTATTCACTTCTTTATTGAGCAACAATTCGCGGCCGCTTTTAAACGTATAGTTGACATTGGCTGGAGCCGAAGAGTAATTGAATAAGTAATGCACGGTTTTTCCCTGTTCATTAACTCCCTCTTTGGTGATGATTGGGAAATATAACTTTTGAGCATCGCCCCATAATCCCGCGTTTTTCACTTCTCCGGCCAGTATCTTTTCAATTACTGAACTGCTTGTCATACAGCCAATATAAGTGGCCGTTCCTTTTCCATAGCTGTTTTGGGTAATGGCAGCGTACTTTCCCCAAACCGGATGATCGTAATAAGCAAGTACTTTCGCGGTGGTTGGAACTATTAACTCCATCCATGTATTCACTTTGTTGTTATCGCTTCCCACCTGGAATGGATCGCCTTTTAATGACACATTTTGCGGAACAGTGAACTGACTGTATGTTATACCACAAGCTTCGCTGATAATTCCCGGCTGGCGGCTGGTTCTTACCTTTACATTCTGATCTGAAAAACCACTTTTAAACGTATATACAATATGTCCGCCGTTTTCCACAAAAAGGTTTAAACGTTCCAGCAAACTGTCGGGTGCTGCGTATAAGGCAGGCACGATTATGAGTTTGTAATCTTCTATATTCGTACTCGAAGGATCAACAAAATCAACGCCAACATTCATCCTGTAAAGGGCATCATACATACCGCGAAGAATATCATTGTAGCCTACCTTGCTGCCCCAGCCGAATTTAAACTGGTTAAACGCCGTCAAGGCTTCGTTACTGAAGAGAATAGCAACTTTATTTGTTATTTTGAGATTAACCAGTTGAGGACTAAGTTTCTGAAAATCTTTTCCAATGGTCTTTGCTTCTTCATAGGTTGGGTTAGGTTCAAAATCGTGGCTCAAAAGTCCTTTCCAATAAGTTTCGGCTGAATTATGAATGGAATGCCAGTGCCAGTATTCAACCATATTGGCTCCCGAAGCCAGGTGACTGAATGCCTGTAAGCGCAATTGCCCTGGATATGGAACCCATTCGGCAAAACCCTGCGCTTCAGTTTCAATTACCAGGTAGTTTTTGCCGGCTTTCATGGAGCGGGTAACATCGCCGCCAAAGGAAATCTCGGTACCTGTGAGTGCATCTTGTGTTGGATGGTAAATATCTACCCCTGAAATATCAAGTGCTTTGGATGCAGCAAAATGATCCACTTCCGGTTGAATGCCAAAAGAAAATCCGCGCCATTCAAAATCAAAATTCTGGGTTACAAACTGTCCGGGATGCTTGTATTCATTAACGATGGCAACCTGCCAGCTCAAAAAATCTGTTACCAGTTTGCGCTGGAATTTAGCGAACTCGGCATTCTGGCTTGCGTTGATAGATCCTGCCATGGAAGGAAAATCATCCCAGCTGTTGATCCGGTTGCTCCAGTAATCAAGCCCATAGGCTTTATTAATATTGTCGAGTGTACCAAATTTCGCTTTCATGTATTCAATAAAAAGCTTTTGTACTTCGGGTCCGGATGTATTATACGCTTTTGTCTCATTATCAACCTGGTAACCGATAATTGCAGGATGATCTTTCACATGCTCCATTATTTTCCTGATTACCCGTTCAGCATAAAACCTGTAATTTTTATTCGAAATGTCCATGTTCTGGCGCGGTCCGTATTGGTTTTGCCCTTGCGGAGTGATGGCTAAAACATCAGGATATTTTTTTACCAGCCAGGTTGGAACCGCGTAGGTTGGCGTTCCGACAATCACCTTTATTCCGGCTTTATGCATAGCATTTAAAACCCTGTCGATATGAGAAAAATCATAAACCCCATCCTGCGGTTCGACGGTACTCCATGTTGATTCGGCAATGCGAACCACATTGATACCAGCCTCTTTCATCATTTGAACATCCTTATCCAGGCGCTCATAAGGCATGTATTCATCGTAATACGCTACGCCATACAGCAACTTGTTTACACTAACCTGCTGTGAAATAACAGATTGCATATAGGCAAGAAGAAATAAAAAAGCGAAAATCTTTTTCATAATCATTTTAAAATTTACTCCAAATTGATCGCCGGAATTATTCATTTGTATTTTTAGTAAGACAACACAACAATTTTCTCAATTGCGGAATCCTTACAGGCACAGTTGAATTACAAATCATTTATTCATTACACTTAGACAGCAATTAACATGGAAAAAGAAAATTCATTGATGCGTTCGGAAAAACCTTAATTAAAAAGCTTTATGAACTTTTTCGACTACTTCGGTGGTAGCGATTTCAAAAGGTAAATCTGCCTTAATATCCGCTGAAGACGTGCCAATCAATGCCTTGTATTTCCCGGCATCTGTAATCCATGCCAGTTCCAGGGTGTTGAATGATGCGATGTCTTTCTTTGAGAAGTTCAGGGTAACTGTTGTGCTTTCACCCGGTTTAAGTTCTGCCGTTTTAGCAAATGCTTTGAGCTCCTTAACAGGTTTTTCGGTGTATTTAACCGAAGGAGCGGCAACATACAACTGCACAACTTCTTTACCTGCGTATTTTCCGGTGTTTTTAACCTCAACGGTTACAGTGTACTCACCCTTATTTTCTGAGAGATTTGCTTTGCCGTACTCAAAAGTGGTAAACGACAATCCATAACCAAACGGGTATGAAACAGGAACTTTATAGGTGTCGAAAAAACGGTAGCCAACAAAAATATCTTCTGCGTAAACGGTGTAATCTACATTACGTAACTCGCTTTTAACAATCCCGTTTTTGCTTCCCAACATGGCCATGCTGAATTTTTCTTCTTTCCCGATTGGGAAATTCTCAGTTGACCAAGCGTCCGAAACATTTACAGGATAGGTATCCGTTAGTTTCCCCGAAGGATTAACTTTTCCTGAAAGAGCATCGGCAACCGTATTGCCACCTTCCTGACCAGCCTGTCCGACAAGCAGGATAGCATCAGGTTTTGATTTCCAGGTGGAAGTTTCAATAACACCACCGGTATTCAGTATTACTATAACCTTTTTTCCTGCACCCTGAAAAGCATTACAAACTGCAGTTATAAGTCCCTGTTCATTTTCTGAAAGGTTGAAATCTCTCTCCAGTTTTCTATCGATAAACTCACCCGAAATCCTGCCAATGGTTATAATGGCAACATCGTTCGATTTTACTGCACTGGCAAGCATTACAGCAGATGGTATAAACTCATCAAATCTTACTTTTGGTAAAAACTTTGCGATTGGATCATTATCAGGTTTAACTTTTGCGGCTTCAGCAGCCATATATTTTGCGTAGGCTTCAGCAATCTCCTTACTGGTTTTGTAGCCTGCATTGTTGAGACCATCGGTTAATGAAACCGTGTAGGCTTTATTTACATCACCTGAACCCGTTCCGCCTGCGATAAAATCGTAGGATGTTATGCCAAAAGCAGCTACTTTCTTAACCGATTCCGGAAGAGGAAGTGCCTCGCCTGTATTCTTCAGAAGAATAATTCCTTCAGCGGCTGATTGTCTGGTAATAACTGCATGTGCAGCCAGATCGGGTTTGTTGGAATATTTGTAGCCTTTAAAGCGCGGCGACCTTAGAACGAGCTCCAGAACTCTCTGAATGCTGAGATCAACCTGATCCATCGAGAGTTTTCCGCTCTTCATGGCAGCAACCAGTTCATCAAACTGCCTGGGTAGGCCAGGTTCAAACAAATCATTACCTGCCTCAACTCCTTTAACAGCGCTGCTGCCGCCAAACCAGTCGGTCATAACAAGCCCGTCAAAGCCCCATTCGTTCCGTAAAATATTGGTTAACAAATCCTTATTTTCCGATGTATACACACCGTTGATGTAATTGTACGAACTCATAGCAGTCCATGGCTGAGCCTCTTTAACAGCAATCTCAAAACCTTTGAGATAAATCTCGCGCATGGCCCTGGCCGAAACCCGTACATCATTACTCATGCGGTTTGTTTCCTGGTTGTTGGCTGCAAAATGCTTGATTGAGACACCAACTCCGTTACTTTGAACACCTTTGATCATGGCGGAAGCAATTTTTCCTGAAATTACCGGATCTTCGGAATAATACTCGAAATTGCGTCCGCAAAGCGGGTTCCTATGGATATTCAGGGCAGGAGCTAAAAGTACATCGGCACCATATTCCAATGCCTCGTTGCCCATGGCTTTACCAACTTCTTCAACCAATTGTGTGTTCCAGGTCGAAGCCAAAACGGTTCCAACCGGAAATCCTGTGCAGTAATATGTGTTTTTATCACCTTCGCGGATTGGGGTAATCCGCAAACCGGCAGGTCCGTCAGCCAGTACAATAGCAGGAATACCCAATCGTGAAATAGGGTAGGTTGTACCAGCCGCACCAGGAACCAGCGAACTGGTTTCGCCTATTACGGCCATATCTCCACCAAAACCCGGCATTCCGGTTCCGGTTAAAATATGTGCTTTTTCTTCAATTGTCATTGCTTTTATAACTTCAGCCACAGGCGCCTTTCCAAGTTGCGGGACAATTTGAGCGGAGGTACCCTTTGACATAATTACAAGAACTACTGCTGTGAATAGCAGGACAATAAAGAATCTTTCTTTCATTGAAGTTGGGGTTACATTTTTAGATACGTCAAAATTATATGCTACTCAAATTCTTTCAATTGATCTATATCAGAAAATGCATCTGCAACAAATATTACTTTAATGTGCTAAATTGATATCTTTGTACTAAGACTCCTGAAAATTATCTATGGAAATGAATGAAGAACATACGATAGCAAAAAGTCTTTCCGAAATCATCCTCCCCCTTCCACAAGAAGAAGTTGAAGTATTAGCGTCTATACTTAAAAGAAAAGAAGTCTATAAAGGTGAAACACTGTTAAGTGAAGGAAATGTAGGAAAGGACTTATTTTATGTGCATTTAGGTCTGTTACGTCAGTATTATTTTAAAGATGGCCGTGATATTACAGAACATTTTATTAGTGAAAAAGAAATGGCATTATGTATAATCAGCACTTTTAGACAAGAGCCGACAAAACTGATCGTTGAAGCACTCGAGAACGGAGTAATTTATTTAATTCCATATTTGAGGCTGATAGAAATTTCTGAAAAATATACGCTTTTGGCAACATTTCATCGTAGGTTGCTTGAGTTGTCACTTATTATGTCACAGGAGAAGGCAGACTCATGGAGATTTGAAACGGCAAGGGAGCGTTACAATCGTTTCCTGGTAGAATTTCCGGAGGCGGCTAAACGTGCTTCCATCAATCACATTGCCTCATACCTTCTGATGACTCCTGAATCGTTGAGTAGAGTGCGGGCAGGGGCGTTGTAGAAAGGCAATAAGGATAGGTTAAGTTCTTATATTGTATCTTCTCCATACAAAAACCAGAAATACAGGATGGCTCCATGCGTTAGGTCATGCCGGGTGATTTTCGAAGAATCTTATTGTGAAATTTCAGGAAAAAGTTTGCGAGTATGAAATACCTGGTACCTTTAAATGAAAAAGAGGTTGGCGTAGCGCATAGTCCTGCCAGGCTTTACATTTTCAGCCGCGAAGTGTATGTAAAAATCATGGATGGCAACATGGTAAATACATAAGAGTTTCTTATTTATTTGTATATTTTTGAAAAATGAAATAGCCAACTCTTCTTACAGTCTGATTGGGCACACAAACCGGATGACGCTATGGCAAGTGCGGGAATAAATTGTTGCTCAACTGTTTGCCCGTACAAATGTATATAAAGAGTTCAAATATTTCAACGAACACGCATGCCCGAATTTGCAATAGTGTTTATTGTAGCCAGTACTTTATTTTACAGAATCAGTTTTCCACAGATGTTCATTAAATCCTTCTTTAATTTTATTATTATCCCAATTCCAAACCAAGTCAATAAGTATGATTGTGAAAACACCCAAAAAGAAAAATTTCAATTCTCTGCCAGTAATCTTAGTCTTCATTTTGCTAGTTTTAAGTTATAAAGATGAAAGTATAGTTGGTTATTTATTCTTGGTTTAATCAATTCGCAATTTAATTCTTTCTTTTCTATTTATGTTTTATAATTCTGGTTTGCAGTCTTTTGTCTTATACTGAAATAGGTTGACCATTTTTCATGGTTTTATAAAATGTAAATTTAGAGGTTTCTTATCGGAACATTGATAAGTTTTTCAAAAAAAATCCCGAAGGGGTTTTGAAAAAACTTATCAACATTCCTGCTGTCACGAAGTCTTGACTTTTTCCTTGCTATACGATT
>JAURYB010000180.1 GCA_030654075.1 Bacteroidales bacterium
ACGGTGCTTTATTAACCATCACTTAGGTTAAAAAACGGAAATAGAACGTTTCCAAAAACGTATGGCCTTTCCCAAAAATCCTTCTTCTTCCCCAACTTTTATGACTGACCCATTAAAAGATAAATCCTGTAATATTTTGCCCTAATGATGTAATTAGTTTGCGTTAAACCAGATATACCTTTGTGCTTATGATGCATTCAAATTCAAAAGACACAATGTCCAATAAATACTATCTCTCCGCAATGGTTCTCACTTTCCTTTGGATCATTGGTTTTCTCTTTTATGATTTCGGCCCGCTTATTCACATACTACTTGTTATTGCATTTTTCATCATACTTTTCGGAATTATCCAGGATAAATAGCATTACAAGAATGTAAAATTATTCTGAACAGGGATAATTCTATTTTTTTGAGATCATATCAAACGAAAATCAAAAAATACTTCCGGAGTACCCGGTATTTTCAAATCAAAATAACATTGACAAGTACAGGAGAAGATTTCAGTTTAACATTCAACCAATTTACAGTGAAGGCAAAAAAAATCCGGTCTTTCGAACCGGATTCTTCCCTTTGCCACAAGTATATTATTTTACATTAAGTACAAGTACTTTGGATAAACTCCAGAAATCCTTTTGATTTGTTATTACCAAACTGTCTGATAAATTTTTTCCGGTGAGACGGTATGAAGATTTGGGATGTGTGGTTAAAACAGTAACCTTACTCTTCATAATAGGAATGGCGCTCAATTGTGTAATATCAACCTTTGTCAGCGCGTTCTTGTCGGCATCAGGAGTAAGTTCTTTCTTCCGGCCTATGCCAATAAATCCGCCTTCCTTGGTTACAATTTTCTTTTCTTTCAAATAACTGCTTGTCCCGATTACATAATATGCAGTATTGAGTTCAGCTGTTTTATCTTCAATAACTTTCTGTTTCTGAGCAGTAACTGTATTCAGGTTTTCAACATTGGCATTCAGATCACCAACTTTAGTAGTAAGATCGGTTACCTGTATATTTACCTTTGTAAGCTCGTCCTTAAGTTGCGCGATCTGCACATCTTTTTCCTCTATTTGCTGGCTAAGGCTCTCAATCATCTTTTCCAACTCAGCGGTATGAATACCTGATTTTTTAAGTTTCGAGCGCAAGGATGCTACCAATGCACGGTTATCTTGTTGCAGCTTATAAATCTGGTTAATGTCGCTGTTAATCTGGTCCCTTGACCGGGCTTTAACTTCAGAACTTCCGTTAGCTGTATTGCTGATGATTTTTTCTTTCATCTTTATCGAATCCAGGTTCGACTGAATATCGTTAAAGGCATTAACAAAGTCAGCAACCATTGAATCTTTTAACGTGCTGACAGATATCAGGCTATCGTTTGTTGCCATCAACCTGGCAATTTCTTCTTTTTGCTGTGTGCATCCGGCGCCAAGCATCATAACCGGAACTATCAATGCGAAAAGTAATTTTTTCATAACATTTGTTTTTTTTGAGTAAATGAATATAATTTTTGAATGGTAGGGATTTTTATAATTTCTGTCATTCCTTTCATTTGAATGAGTTTGAATGAGTTTGATTATTGATGGCAAAATTACAGTCTCCGAATTCTTTTACTTTACACAATTATGGTTAATGTTTACACGATTTCGCTTCTTAAGTGAAACTCTCGAAATAACTTCCTCAAAACGAAATTAGAATTTCCCACTAAAATCACTGGCTTCTATATATAAAATCTCGTGATTGTAAGCAATCAAAAATATTTCGTCCCTACGGGACTTTGGCTAAAAGGGGTACTTGTTTTTTCTACCCATATTCAGTCCGCCTGAGGCGGACTGTCCCGTTAGATTATTTGCGATAGCAAATAGCTATTAGTAGTACCCAAAACGCAAGTCAGAATAAAGTCCCGTAGGGACGAGATAATGAAAAGCCTGACATATATTAGGTTAGCTCGAATCTGTAATTTCAAGTGGGGAAGTTATTTTGACATCTTTACTAAGATATAAAAGTTCATAGATAGATTAAACCGTGAGCGCAGGCTTCGTGAGCATGCCATCCATTTCAGGAAAACCAAATCCTGTTATTGAGCAATTTTAAATAGTTTTTAAACATATAACTACGTTAAGCTCATTTCATACTAATAAAAAAAGTCCTGCTGTTCACAGGACTGGGGATATATGGAAATGCTTCCCGGTATTATCCCGGAAACATTATTCTGTTACAGGCAATACATCAATTTCACCGTTGTTTGAGGAAACAAAATTATTCGCATCAAAACGGAGATAATTATATTCACTTACCGGCATTTCAATTAGCACATCAGAGTTGGTTTCGGTAAAACTGTTTACATCAAAACGAAGGTATTCAAACTCATTTGCCAAGGGCAATTCTACTGCGCCAGTGTTTGTTTCGGTATAGCTGTTTACATCAAAACGCAGGTATTCAAACTCATTTGCCAAGGGCAACTCTATTGCGTCAGATTCGGAATTGCTGATGAAATTATTAACATCGAAACGCAGGTAATCCATAGAACTTTTTACCATATCTGACTCTTCATTTTCGTTGCTATACGTAGTTACATCGAAACGCAGGTAGCTGAAATCCTTTTCGGATGCGTTTGAAATATTCAGGCTCTTATCAGCTGTTCCGGGCAAATCACCGGTATATAATTTGCCGCAATTTGCTATTGAGGATAATGACATGAACAATACCAGGCTGAGGGTTGCAATGGCTGAAGTGAATTTTGCTGTTTTCATATTTTTATTTTTTTTATCTCTTTCGAGGAAGTTTTAAGTTTATTGATTGTATTAATGACGATTTGTTAAGTTAAAAGTTACAATGTGTTGATTTTTTAATTGTTATGATTTTGTTAATTTTAAGTGTCTTATATTTTTGTTCCTTTTGTAACTATCACGAAGCAAAGATACTATCACTGCAATCTGTGTAAAAAACATATTCTACCTATGGCGGAAAGTGTCGGATGAATACAGGAAATTTGTCGATGAATGACTTTTATAGCCTGGTACTTATCGGCCAGTAACGCAGGAATTACGGAGTATCCTATTGTTAGTCAATTTTATATAGGTGTAAAACCAAACAGCCATCCCGTATTGCTGACGAAATGGCTGTATTTTACAGAAGAATGAAATTTGATTATCAGGACTCCCGGTTGGGCCTTTAACTTTTATGTGAAAATGCTAGCTGAATGAGATCCTTATACTATACAAGGTTATACTGAGTAGAAAATTCTGCCAGAGATGATTTTATTTTAACACTTCAATTCCAAGAAGCAGGCAGGCAAAATGCAATAACTTTTTGCAATCGCCTGGAAAAATAAGGTGATGGTTACCAAGCGGACTATCTCTAAGTAGCTTTACTTCATTTCCTGTAAGCTTAACTTCAATTTGTGTACGGCAGGCTGTGGCTGATTTTGGCCGGCCGCTTATGTATGCCGTGGCAATAAACGCTTTGCTGAGCTTATTATCAAAACGGAATATAGTTATTAAATCACCTTTAAAATCACCTTCGATGGCTGTGCCTTGCCCTGTTTCGAAATGCGTTTTTACCGTAAAACCAGACACCAATCCAGGCGCTATGGTACAATGCGAAAACATACAAACTTCATCCGTAGCTTTGTTGATGTTTGCAATCCAGGGAATTATACCGGTCAATTCTTTGCAGAGCATCATACCCGCAATTGCCGTAATATCGCCTTCGCAGCCAGCCGGAATTCCTTCGTTATTGAATTTTGCCAGTGGCAGGCAAGCGGTAACACTGTCTTTTTGCACCATCGGAAAACATTCCACCGTAATAGCATCCAGCTTCCTTTTCTGAATGGTATCCGCCAGCATTTCATTAACTTTTGCGGTTTCGGTAAGATCCATATGTGTAGTATCCGAAAACGATTCAAGGAAGTTTTCAGAAGCCTTAAATTCAGAAAAATGAGCCAATTTGCCCCACGGAATTACGGTTAATTTGATACCAAGCTTTTCGTCCAGCAAATCTGCCGGAATTGCCGAGGAAATTAGCCAGTCCGAAACCTTCCCAATTTGCCCGAGAGTTTTCCCGCGCAAATTATTCAAAGCCTGTTTTACAATATAGAAGTCCTTGAGAAGCGCGGGAGTTTCAACTTCTTCTTCATCCAGAAGCAATGACCGTATATTCATACTGTTCAAATATGCCTTAACTTCCGTAGCCGAAGCGTCGGCATTATCGTGCCGTGAACCGATAAGCACATAAAAACTGCCCTCTGAGACTTGTTTCATCGCAAGTTGTTCGGAGCCTCCTGACAGAAAAAACAGTATATCGGGATCGCTTTCAGTAAGCGTATAATTTTCGGGAGAAAGTATTCTCTCAATCCGCTGAATCGCCTTCTCAAAAACAGAATCCGGCGCGTTCTGAAATGCCAACAGTTTCACTTTTAGTTTTGCCACAGCTTATTAGTTTGATTTGTTTAAATACCTGTTACCTATAATTCCTTTTATCCCCGAAATGTTATTCAGGCTTAGTTTCTATTTTATATTCAAAGTAAAGGATAAAATTAACATAATGTGCCTTTAGATTTATTTAGCAAAAGCATATTTGAGTTTGTGCAAAGGATTTTTGTTTTGAATGTTGAGATATTGCAAGTATTCCATCCCCCATATACCTGTTTTTCAATACTTTGTAAGAGTGAATCCTTAAGAGATATTAACACAGGGAAACAACCGTAATTTAATCTGGCAAATTGTATACAATATTCCGTTAATAAACTCCAAACGACTAATTATCAGCAAGATAAAAAATGTAGTCATTGCGACTTAAAGTGCTGACATTCTACGCTTTAACACTTTGCGTCCAGTTCGGCTGGTTCACTGCATCACTTTGCTGTTAAAAAAAAATACCAGAGTATTGTGGATAGAAACTGATTCGCAATTACACGGATTTGCGTTTTTGATTATTAAGCAAGAATCGTACTGCGTTCTCCAACATTCTCTTTAACAAAAAAGCCAGACCTGACCTCATCCTAAATCCCTATTCCATTATATCAGAAACAATTATGAAAAAATTCAGAATTTAGGCTACCTTTGCCGAAAATAAGAAATTCAGTCTGGCATAGAGTACTTCGGATTGTAAATACCTGAAATACTTTAACATCCGGTTCAGACAGAGCAAAGCAAAAATTACTCATGGCAAATATTCTGGCTATTGTTGGCCGCCCAAATGTTGGGAAAAGCACTTTTTTTAACCGCATGACCGGTTCGCTCGATGCAATCGTTGATCCTACAAGCGGAGTTACACGCGACCGTCATTACGGTCACAGCGACTGGAATGGAATTGAATTTTCGATAATCGACACAGGTGGTGTTGTTATAGGAGGGGATGATATTTTCGAAAATGCAATTATTGAACAGGTACAACTTGCAATAGAAGAAGCTGATGTAATCCTTTTTATGGTTGATGCCCGCGAAGGGCTTACACCTTTGGATAAAGATGTAGCTAATATGATCCGACGCTCCCCTAAAAAAGCATTCCTGGCCGTTAATAAAATTGACAGCCCGGATAAATTCCACG
Organism: Bacteroidales bacterium; assembly: GCA_030654075.1. Classification (GTDB taxonomy): domain Bacteria; phylum Bacteroidota; class Bacteroidia; order Bacteroidales; family UBA4417; genus UBA4417. The sequence continues at coordinate 5,545 of JAURYB010000180.1, forward strand.
AAGTTTCGGATTTTTATAGCCTTGGATTTAAAGAAATATTCGGCATTTCATCCTCCAATGGTGGTGGCACCGGCGACCTGCTGGATGCGGTTGTAAAGGAATTTGATAAAGCAACGCCCGAAACGTTACCCGACCTGCCCAAGTTTACAGTTGTCGGCAGACCAAATGTTGGTAAATCATCCTTTGTTAACGCCTTACTTGGCGTTGAACGAAATATAGTTACTCCCGTTGCCGGAACTACACGCGACAGCATTTATACCCGCTACAATACATTTGGTTTCGACTTCCTGCTGGTTGATACCGCCGGATTGCGTAAAAAATCAAAAGTATTCGAGAATATTGAGTTCTATTCCGTAATGCGTTCCATACGCTCCATCGAAAGCAGCGAGGTGGTTTTTATTATGATCGATGCCACACAAGGCTGGGAATCGCAGGATATGAATATTTTCAGGCTGGCGCAGAACAACCACAAAGGCATTGTTATCATTGTAAATAAATGGGACCTGGTCGAAAAAGATACAAATACCCACAAGCATTACGAAGAAGCAATCCGTAAAAACATTGCGCCTTTCACCGATGTACCTATTGTTTTCACATCTGTACTCAACAAGCAACGTATCCATAAAGCGCTTGAAGAAGCCACTGCCGTTTACGAAAACCGCAGAAAGCACATCCCTACCCGTAAACTGAACGACGTCCTTTTACCTATTTTTGATGGCACGCCTCCTCCGTTTATTAAAGGCAAAGAAGTAAAGGTTAAGTATATCACCCAGATTAAAACTCCTTATCCTACTTTTGTAATATTCTGCAACCTTCCGCAGTACGTTAAAGATCCGTACAAGCGTTTTGCTGAAAACCGCATCCGCGAGCAATTCAACTTTACAGGAGTGCCGATGGAGGTTTATTTCAGGAAAAAATAGAAAAGGCTGGAAGTCGGAAGTCGGAAGTTGCATCGCCCAGTCGCCATGTCGCTCCTCTCCCACTCTCCAATTTAACTAATTCTCTTTAAACAACTATGCCTACCGAATCGCTACGCATCGACAAATGGCTCTGGGAAGTGCGTCTGTTCAAGTCGCGCAGCCTGGCTACCGACGCATGCAAAGCCGGGAAGGTGAAGATGGACGGCAGCAATGTAAAAGCTTCAAAGGAAATTAAAGAAGGTGACATTATTACCGTGAGCCTGAATCCGCTTTTTAAAACGGTTCGGGTGAAGCAATTTCCCAAAAGTCGGGTAAACGCCAAACTTGTGCCTGATTTCATGGAGGACCTGACTTTACAAACCGAGTACGACCGTGTACAAATGATCAGCGATACCAACAGTGAATACCGCGATCGCGGTGCAGGCCGCCCGACAAAAAAGCTCCGGCGTGTTATTGATCAGCTGAAGAATAGCAAGGAATCGTGGTAGTGGGTGATGAGTTATAGCTAATAGTTAATGGAAAATTGTTAATAGTTAATGGCTTGACTGTATGCCATTTGACTAAATAATTGAAAAATTATTGGAGATTTTAAATGAGCCTTCTTAGCACGTGTCCCCCTTTTTTTTCAAAAGGGGGAGCAAGGGGGATTACTTTTTAATTCAAGTAATAAAACCAAGATCAACAAAATCCTAATCCACCAGCAACACCAATCCCTTCAGATACTCTCCTTCCTGGTGAAAAATATTTACCGGGTGATCGGGTGGCTGCGAAAGATGCTGAATAATCCGGACCTGCCGGCCTGCATCAATGGCTGCTGCTGTAACTGCCGAGGTAAACATCTGCCTGTCAACAACCTGCGAACAGGAGAAAGTAAAAAGTATTCCACCACTCTTTATTTTCGCCAGCGCCATTGCGTTTATTGTGCGATAGCCTTTTAAAGCCTGATTACGTGAAGCCACATTCTTGGCATAAGCAGGTGGATCAAGTACAATTAAATCATACTTGCCAAATTCCATTGTTTCAATATACTTTCGGGCATCCGCAACAATGCAGGCAAATTCAGGAGCATCAAAGCCATTCAGTTTCATATTTTTTTCAGCGACCGCGATAGCCGGTGCTGAACTGTCAACCGTATGCACAATAGTGGCTCCGGCTCCGGCAGCATAAACAGAAAAGCCTCCGGTATAACCAAACATATTTAATACCTGTTTATCTTTTGCGTAATGTGCAAGCAAATCCCGGTTTTCGCGCTGATCGAGGAAGAACCCTGTTTTTTGCCCGGTAACGGCATTCACATGAAAGCGATGGCCATGTTCGAGTACTTCGCATTCACCAATATTCCCCACCAGAAAGCCATCCTCTACAACACGGCTTGTCATTTTTTTAATTGCATCAGCACTTTTATCGTAAACTGAAGTAATTTTCCCTTCACTGGCTTCTACAATTGCTTCAGCCAAAGTTTGCCTGATATCATGCATCCCGGTCGAATGTGCCTGAAGTACAGCCATTGAGCCATAAACATCCACAATCAGCCCAGGCATACTATCACCTTCGTTATGAATGAGCCGATAAGCAGTTGTTGACGAGTTATCAGTAAGCCCGATAGATTTGCGAACCTGCCATATTTCCCGAATTTTTGAATACCAGAAAGCCTTATCAATTTCCTGCTTTTTGAAACTAAATAGCTTAACCGCCAACGATCCCGGCATACAATGACCGGTTGCCAGGTAGGTTCCCGCAGAAGAAAAGCATTCTACAATATCTCCTTCAGCAGGCTTACCCACTGTTTTATCGATAGCTCCTGAAAAAATCCAGGGATGAAAACGTAATACCGGACCTTCTTTGCCTGGCTTAAGGATAATCTGGGGATATGAAGTCATAATAATTAACTGTAACGGCAAAGGTACTGAAAACGGTGGTGGGAAAAAGCTAAAAACAGTATTGGCAGAATAATAACGAAAAACAATTTCCATGTATTGTGCCTTGGTTTTCGATTCAATGCCAGGAGGAGAAAGAAACAAATTACGATCAAATTCCAGAAAACTATGGATCAGAAAGACAAATCTTTAGACTTATAATCGACGGATTTTGTGAATTTATTGTTCCAATTAGCTCTAAGTTTAGGTGAAATCCTAATATGATCGCTCCATATTCAGATCATATTTAAAATATGAACCGACTAAAACCCTTGCTATACTTGAATTTATGAATAAAATAAACAAATTTTATAAAAATAAACCAATTCATTACAATTGATTGTACCTTTGCACGTTATTTAACCGTTAACCAAAAAAAACTTTATGAAAAAACTATTGTTATTGATGCTTATTCCGGCAATGTTAATGACCGTGAGTTGCAATAAGATGAAAGAAGAAAACGCAAGGCTTAAAGCTAAAAATGACAGTCTTCTTGCTCTTGGTTTTCAAAAGGACACTACCGTTATGGAGTTCGTAAGAGCTTTTAATGAGATTCAGTCGAACCTCGACTCAATCAAAATGAAAGAAAATATTATCAGCCAGAACACTAAAGGCGGTACAGAAGTTCAATCCAGTGCCCGTGAACAGATTACCGGCGACATCAATTCCATTTATCAGTTGCTCGAAAAAAACCGCGCACAGGTTGCTTCTTTACGCAAACAACTTAAAGGTTCCGGCGCTAAAGTTGCTGAACTTGAGGCTATGATTACCAACCTTGAAAAATCAATAGCTGAAAAAGATGCTGAAATTGCTGATTTAAAAGATCAACTTGGCAAACTAAACATTAAAGTTGCGGATTTAGGTAACCAGGTAACAAACCTGAATGCTAACGTTGACAACCTGAGTGCTGAAAACAGAGCCAAACAACAAGCCATTGACGAGAAAACAGCTGCTTTGAACACAGCCTACTATGTAATCGGCACTACCAAAGATCTGAAAGACAAAAAGGTTATTGATAAAACAGGTGGATTCATTGGAATTGGCCGTGCAAAGACAATAACCGCCGATTTTGATAAATCAAATTTCACAAAGGCTGACATTACAACCTTTACTGAACTTCCAATCAATAAGAAAAAAGCAGTTCTTCTGTCGAACCATCCATCCGGATCGTATAAATTAGTAGCTACTGGCAAGAAATCTGTTGAAAAACTGGTTATCCTGAACTACACCGATTTCTGGAGCAGAAGCAAATACCTTGTAATTGCTGCTGACTAAGAGCATATATCCTACTTTACTGAAAACCGGTTTCAAAAGAAACTGGTTTTTTTATGCCATCAAATTTCTATACGCCTGGTATAAAATTTTCATTCCTATATAAAAAGAATAAAACAGTACATTTGCCCTCTGTTTTTAAAAAAACAGGCAATTACAGAGAAAATAGCCTGATAGCATTTCCCCAACCTGCATCGGGCAGGTAACGGGTCGTTACAAACAAATATAACCTATGAAAATCCGGAACATTCTTTTTGCTATAGCATTACTTCCAATGCTTTCAGTTGTCGCTCAACCGGCAAACAAAAACTCAAAACCAGCCAGACAGCCTTTTGTGGCCATGTTCTATAATGTAGAAAACCTGTATGATACTGTGAACGACCCAAAAATAAACGATGATGAATTTACTACTTCAGGAAAAGTGCCATGGACAAGTGTACGGCTTGAAACTAAAATCAATCATACAGCACAAGTTATTGCCGACATAACCACACCTGCTATGCCCGATTTGATAGGCTTTGCTGAAATTGAAAACCAGCAGGTTCTCGAAATGCTTACTTCTTCAGCAGGACTAAGTAAAACAAAATACGGCATAGTTCATTTCGACAGCCCCGACGAACGCGGCATTGACGCGGCTATGCTTTACAATCCTGCAACATTTAAAGTTGTTACTTCTGAACCATTGCATGTTACATTACCAGATAATGACCTCACCCGCGATATTCTGTATGTTAAAGGTAAATTAAATTCAGGCGAAATACTTCATGTTTTCATTAATCACTGGCCTTCGAGGCGTGAAGGATCTGATATTTCTGCTGCTAAACGCATGGCAGCAGCGCAGGCTTTAAGAGCTAAGCTTGACGCAATTCAGAAACTGGATAAATCCGCCAATATTCTGATTCTCGGAGATTTTAATGACGAACCTTCTGATAAAAGTATCACCGAAGGATTAAAAGCGCTTAGTCCTGATGAAGCCATCAGTAACAATGGCTTGTATGGATTATTATATCCCGGATTCAAAAAAGGAGAAGGCAGCCTGTTTTACAAGGACTGGGATCTTTTCGACCAGGTTATAGTATCGGGTAATATGCTTTCGAACAAAAAAGGCTTACGGACATCAGTCAACAACGCAGGAATCTTTAAAGCAGAGTACCTGCTTTTCAAAAATAAAACCGGCGAATCGCGTCCTAACCGCACTATGAGCAGCGGTAAATATTTTGGCGGATACAGCGATCACTTGCCAGTATTCGTGAAGTTTTCGTTATAATGAAGATATAGTCTGAAATGAAAATGCCTGAAATTATCAAATGATATTCAGGCATTTTTTAATGTATAGAATCCGCCTTCGGAATCCCCGGTACCTGGTCGAAATCCACTTCCCGGATCAGAAGTCCTGTAGTATCGTAAAAACGCCAGGCTCCGACCCGAATATCATCGAGGTACATCCCTTCGATATATTTTTTCCCGTTTGCATGATAGAAAACGCCTTCCCCGTTTCGTTTTCCCTCTTTATATTCACCTTCACTCCAAAGAGTTCCGTTTTCGTACCATGCCTTCCACTGGCCGGAGCGTAGCTCATCCTTATATTCGCCTTCTATTTTTTTATGCTTGTTTTCGTAATACACCACCTCACTATCGAGCAAAAGATTTCCTCTTTCTTTATGGTAGTACTTCACAACCTTAGAATTCCCATTCTCGTAGGTCGACTCAACAACTTCTTTCCGTGAACAGCCAATGATAACTAGGACAAGGAAAGTAACAAGCAGTATTCTGGTCATATTTGATTATTTCACTTTATTTAAGGACAGAGGTTATTTTAAAGAGGTAAAGGTAGAGATTAAGATAGAGGTACAGAGGTAGAAGTAGAGAGATAGAGAATGATACAAGGATAGAGGTTCACAGGAGATCCGGAATGAAGGGAAGTTCGAAGATTAAGGGTTGTATTCTTTCCCTCAGGCTAAAACTACTTTCTGGCAGGACTTTATACTCTTATACCTTTATTCCTTTTCTTTATCCTGTTCTTCGCTGACGATTACGATTATTTTCTGTCAAACGTTAGCCTTAATCCTTTTACACTATCGTTTATTGTTCCTTTGTCGAAAGCAAGATGCCCGTTAACAAAAGTTTTTTCAACCCGCGCGTCGAAAGTTGTGCCTTCGAATACCGACCAGCCGCATTTATACAAAATGTTCTCTTTGCTGACGGTGAATTTATGATCAGGATTTACCAGAACAAGATCAGCAAAGTAGCCGGGGCGGATGAAACCACGGTTTTCAATGTTATAACAGATTGCAGGCGCGTGGCACATTTTTTCAACCAAAGTAACAAGTTTAATTTTGCCTTGCTTTACCATCTGAAGCATGGCAGGTAAGGAATGCTGTACAAGAGGAGTGCCTGAGGGCGCTTTAAAATAGGTATTTCTCTTTTCTTCAGCCAGGTGCGGTGCATGATCGGTAGTAATTATATCTATTTTGTTGTCGAGTAATCCTTGCATAAGTGCCGTTCTGTCGGCTGCTGATTTTATTGCCGGGTTAACTTTCAGTTTCGTGTCAAGCATGGCATAATCTTCATCGCAAAACCAGAGGTAGTGCGTACAAACTTCGGCAGTAATACGTTTTTGAGCTAATGGAATTGTGTTGTCGAGTAAATCAATTTCAGCGGCTGTTGATAAATGAGTAATATGCAGGCGGGTGTTGTATTTGCGGGCCAGGGTAACTGCCAGTTCGCTGGAGCGATAGCATGCCTCAGCGTTCCTGATCAGCGGGTGCATTTCCATAGGTAAATCATCACCATATTTTAAACGCATGGCTTCGGTGCTGGCGCGGATGATTGATTCATCTTCGCAATGAGCAGCTACCGGAATGGGTGAACGTTTAAAGATTTCTTCCAGTGTATTGATATTATCTACCAGCATATTGCCTGTTGATGCTCCGAAAAAAACCTTTACTCCACAGATGGTATGCGGATCTGCATTTACAATTTCGTTACTATTATTGTTGCTTGCGCCCAGGAAAAACGAATAATTCGCAAGTGATTTTTCAGCTGCCAAGGCCATTTTTTGTTCCAACAATTCAAGTGTAACCGTTTGAGGCTGGGTGTTAGGCATTTCGAAAAATGAGGTTACTCCTCCGGCAACCGCCGCACGGCTTTCGGTTGACAAATCCGCTTTATGAGTAACACCGGGTTCGCGAAAATGCACATGGCAATCGATAACTCCCGGAAGCAGCATTAGTCCTGTGGCATCAATAACCTCATAATTTTCAGTAGTACCCATAGCAGCTGCCGGCACCATATCACCTTCCCCTACCGCTTTAATCATTTGGCCGCTGATTAGCACAAATCCGTTAAACTGTCTACCTTCGTTGACTATTGTGGCATTTCGGATTAAAATATCGCTGGATTTCATAGAATACGGATGGACTAGTCACACAATGCAAAAGTAATTTACTTCGGGAGATAATCCTTGTATCAATTAACGTGGCAATAATAAATAAAGTTTTGTAACTAATCAGTCTTGTAAAAATGTTTTTTTGCCCCAGATTACGCAGATTACACAGATTTTAAACTGCTTTTAGCAGTTTTTCAATTAATTACAATTAAAAATGATGAATAATTGTCTGTGTAATCTGCGTAATCTGTGGCATATATTTGTTTTTCATTACTTTAGACAAACTGAATAGTTACAATGTTTTTATTTATCATATCTGCCAAACTTAGCGCTTCACAGCCTACTGAACAGCCTGCATTTCCATCCAACTAACAGGCATATAACTTGTTACGTTAATGTATTTTGCCGGGATAAAATTTATCTCCGGAAATATTAGCCTCTCGCTGTAATCGTGTTCATAGGCTCAGCCTGATACATTCATTGGTTAATATAGAGTTAATGATAAATTTATACAGTTTCTAAATAATTTGATTCAAAATAAATCTATTTTTACACCCCCAAATAAAAAGTTAAAACTTGTTAACTAACCAATTTATGAAAATTCAAATATCATGAAAAAAAAACCACAAAGAATTGCTTTCGCAATAGTATTATTATTTTTTAACATAGGTCTGTTCGCTCAGAGTTACGTTAAAGGTGTTGTAACGGATGCTCTAACCAACGAAACCTTAGCTGGCGCATCAGTTTTTGTTAAAGGAACATCTGTAGGAACTTCTGCCGATGCTAAAGGAGTCTTTAAATTTGAGGCTCCTGTGGGCTCCAAAACCATTGTTGTTCAATTTGTTGGTTACCTTCCTACCGAAATTGAAGTTAACGTAAAAAAAGATCAAACCTCCGATCTGGGCACGATTGGCCTGGCAATAAACCAGGTTGGCTTGAATGAAGTAATCATTTTAGCTTCGGTTGCAGTCAGTCGTAAAACGCCTGTTGCTATTTCAACGCTGGAACCTAAATTAATTGAAGAAAGACTGGGAACGCAGGAATTTCCTGAAATACTGAAATCAACTCCTGGTGTATACGCCACTAAACAAGGTGGAGGTTACGGCGACTCGCGTATCAACTTACGCGGATTTGAATCAGCCAATACTGCTGTTATGATTAACGGGGTTCCTGTTAACGATATGGAATGGGGTGGCGTTTATTGGTCGAACTGGGCCGGCCTGGCCGATGTTACCCGTTCGATGCAGGTACAACGTGGATTGGGAGCATCGAAAGTATCGGCACCTTCATTAGGAGGTTCCATCAATATACTTACCAACACTACCGACGCAAAAAAAGGGGGCGCTATTTCATTCGGAATAGGCAACGACGGGTATACTAAGATAGGTTTTTCTGTTTCGACAGGATTAACTGAAAAGAACTGGGCTATTACTCTTTTAGGAGCTAAAACATCCGGACAAGGATATATTCAGGGAACCGAATTTGAATCCTATTCTTATTTTGTGAATGTTTCGAAAAAGATTAACGCTTCGCATTCCCTTTCATTTACCGCATTTGGCGCGCCACAATGGCACAACCAGCGTAACAACGGCGACAAACTGACGATCGCAGAATGGCAGAAACAACCAAATAAATATTTATACAACGCATCCTATGGCTTTGACATGAACGGGCAACGTAAAGTTTCGTCGCTGAATGTTTATAACAAACCACAATTATCATTAAATCACTTCTGGACTATAAGCCCTAAAACAAGCCTTTCTTCTGTAATTTATGCTTCGATAGGCGATGGATATGGTACAAGTGGCCAGGGCTACACTTCTACTGATCGTGGATATTGGTATGGCTCAACACTTGGTGTTCCTAATACTACTTTCCGGACAGCTGACGGAACTTTTGACTATGGCGCGGTATACGCATATAACAAGGCCAGCCTGGTTGGTTCCAAAATGGTTATGTCGAAAAGTATGAACCAACATAAATGGTATGGCCTGCTTTCAACATTCACAACCAAACTAAGAAGCAAAATTGATTTTTATGGTGGAATTGACCTTCGATACTACAAAGGAACCCATACCAATATCCTTACCGATTTATACGGCGGAAGCTTTTATATTGATGCTTCCTCGGCCCGCCCTCTTCTGACTGATCAAAGCTGGAAAACAAATAAACTGGGTGTTGGCGACGTAGTTTACCGTGATTATGATGGTTTCGTTTTCAGCCAGGGTGCATTTATGCAGGCCGAATACAATAAGGACGCTTTAAGCGCTTTTATTTCATTATCAGGATCAAATACCTCCCAATGGCGTTACGACCGTTTCTACTATGATTCGGATCAGGCTAAATCGGAAACATTTAATGCACTGGGATATTGCGCAAAAGGCGGTGCCAACTATAATTTAACCGACAAGCATAATGTGTTTGCCAATGTTGGAATTATCTCCCGCGCACCATACTTCTCCGGAGGCGCTTTCATTCAATCGACAACCAGTAATGCGCTTAACCCTAATGCAATTAACGAAAAGGCATTCTCCTCTGAATTAGGGTATGGCTTCCGCTCAAAATACCTGGCAGCAAACGTAAATATCTATAATACAAAATGGATGAATAAAACGATTGTTCGTAGCTCAATTCTACAGCCAGATCCTACCATCGCTCCTAAGGTTTTAACTGTAAATATGGAAGGCGTTGACGCGCTTCACCAGGGAATAGAACTTGATTTAACTTCAAAGCCAATAAAAAACCTGGAAGTTAGGGGTATGGTATCAATCGGCAACTGGAACTGGGTCAGCAATGCTACCGGATATCTTTATACTGATAACGGACAGCCCTCTGATTTAAACGGAAATGAGGTTGCTTTCGGATCACCGGAGCATGTTAAAATGAATGTAAACCTTAAAGACATTCATGTAGGTAACTCAGCACAGACAACTGTAGCTTTGGGCTTTAAGTATGAAATGTTAAAAAACTTCAACATTGGCCTGGATGGAAACTACTACGGACGTAACTACTCTTATTTCAGTATCAGTCCTGCAACAACAGGGTATTCAGATCTTAACTTTTCGCAACCCTGGATGATTCCTGATGCAACTATATTTGACCTGAGTTCCAGTTACAGGTTCAAAATAGGTAATTTAGATGCTACTTTTGTAGGAAATATCCAAAACCTGCTTGACGCGGAGTACATCACCGACGCAACAACCGGCCCGAGTAACGATTGGGAAACTTCACAGGTATTTTATGGTTTCGGAAGAACCTTCTCTGCCTCATTAAAAATTAAATTCTAATAACTGAAAACATGAAAAAGACATCTTATACAGTGTTAGCAGGTTTGGCATTTTCTATAGTGCTTCTCAGCTCTTGTAAAAAATATAACGATCAATTCGATGGACTTGATGCCAAGACCATACCGACCAATGTAGCATCCTATGTTTACACATTAGTGGATGCTGATTACACCACCATTGCAACTGAAACAAAAAAACCAGTAACAGATCAAATCACATTATTGAACACCAAATTAAAAACGGCTAGTTCAGCAGATTCTGTAACTATTCTTGCACAAATTGCCGCTCTGAATCTGACGCTTGTAACGGATTCGCTTTATATTAAAGCAACCTACTTGGGTGCCAATAAATTCTTCAATTCAAAGATGCAGGCAAAGGATTATGTCCCATATCTGCTGAATAAGAATTATATATTTGCTGATAAGGGTTCTACAATGAGTGCAACGTATAATGTTGTTGACATGGGAGATACATTAGCTATACCCGCTGCCAGTAGGTTTACCTTAACAACAGCCGACTATGCACTTATGGGAACCTCAGCTGGCCTACCTGGCCAGTATAATAATATGTCGGCATCAATGCCAGTGCTGAAATATCTGGATGGCTTTTTAAAATTAAAATGTCCGTATGCTGTAACTGGAAATGTTAAAGTGGTTAGTTATTTATATTATGATACAAAATCCACAAAAAAACAATACAGGATTTTGACGTTTAACGGGCTAAACTGGGCCTCAACCGCAAATCAGTACATCAACATCGATCCCACGTGGCTGTATGACCCGACTATCAAAATCCCACTGGTCAGAGTGTCTCCTAACAATCCTTATATAATGACATTTATCGACTATGTAAGGGTCAATATGCCAGATAAATTTTATCAGAAAGGAACGTATATCAATGAAGAGCATTATTTTGGGTTCAGCGCATACTATGCTGAAATAATAATGACAACTGATCGCACCACGTATGGGGATGATTCGATAAAGGCAATTACAACCGATGCTGAAAAATACATATTTTTCAAACAAAGAGTTACCCAGGCTATGCCTCTTTTCACTCAATTAAACTTTCCTTTGCTTCAAACCGATGTATCGGGCATACAACAGTATGTAGTCTGGACTATAATGACCTATTATAGTTCAAGCAAACAGGGTTTATACACCATAAAGATGAAATGTATTAAATCAGGAACTACTTCGTCGCCAGCTGAGTATGCGGTAGAGAGTATTGTTGAAACCTTCTAGGTTTTAAATCAGATTTGAAAAAGGCTGTCCCAAAAGGACAGCCTTTTTTTTGCTTGCGGCATGGGCTTGTATAAGGTCAGGATTAAAAGTTGGAGAGGATTATACTTTCTTTTGCCTTTAAGGAGAAGATACTTGCCGTCGTGAAAAGTTACCCGCAAAGTACGCAAAGCTAGCGCTATGAACCGCAAAGAGATAGCTGCATTCAAACCTATCTAACATTTTTCTACACCAATACGATGGTTTCGTTATCATTATATGTCTATGAAAATAACAAGAACTTGGCGCGGCGTTGCATGCGCCGAGACTTCGGCGTGAACTCAGTCGAACGCTCAGTCGAATGCTCAGTTGAACACCTGCCGGAGCAAGCTCATTTAAAAATATTCGATGAGCAAATAAAAGATCAGGCCAGTGGAAAAACTACCCGCATATAGCTTGTTTAGTATAAGTTTTCGTGTAAAAAGTGCGTTCTGTTTCCTAACTGATGATATACAGCGCAGGCTTTCGACGTGCTGAAAGCAAGAACCAAACTTCCGGCAAGCTTTCCGAAGTCAGGCACGGAAGAAACTGGTTCCGGGAAAGCTCTCCCCACCTTGGATAATATATGCCAACACTAAGCTTCCCTGTTCGTTTGGTGGCGCATAAAAAAAAGGAAGCCAGGGTTAATCCCCCCGGCTTCCTTTTCAATATAATGGATAAAATCCTTATCTAACGATAAGTTTATGAACTTCTTTCGTGTTGGTATTTACATTTTTAACCGTAACATAATAGATACCCGGACGCAATTCCGACATTTCTACTTTTCCGGTACTATTCAGATCAACACTTTTAACAAGGGATCCAACCGTATTGTTAATAGAAACGCGATAATCACCTTCAGGAGCTTTCACATTAAAGTATGAGGTTGCCGGGTTAGGATAAATGTTACTTCTTGATGCAGATAATTTGCTTATTCCTGTTGTTCCAAAAGTATGTAAACCGAGATTAGCAATATCATCAATAGCATTTACAATCCACTGTGAATCATCTGCATTGGTTCCGGCTGATGCGGCCCAATCTGTAGTTCCAACTATAATACTTGCTTTTCTTACTAAAGTATGATCAACAGTACCGATAGCAATTCCGGCAACATCCCATCCTGATCCTGGATCAACAGAAGGTATTCCAATAACATCAATCAAAACATCACCTTTAAATAAGCCCATTGCATCATCACCGGTATAAAAAGGAATTGTACCTCCCACAACTAATTTATCATAAACAACCTTCAGGTCAGCAACTGCTAATACTCCTGCACTTGCATCACTTGTAGATATTACATAAACGTCGTTAGAAGCCAGTGTTCCTGTTAATGGCATTACATAGCTGATTCCATCAACGCCCCATCCTGTACCGTTATGCGATTGCTTAACAGAATAAGCGCTTAGATCAACATCTGCGCCGGTACCATTAAAAATTTCAAAAGCTCTGCTGTTGACAGATCCTTCCTCATATTCCGAGAAGAATAGGTCGGTTGCAACCTGAGCATTTAACTTAGCTACACTTACAAGGGTAAAGAGGCTAAGCGCAATAAATTTAAAAAGTAAAAGTTTTTTCATAATTGTAAGATTTAGGTTTAAAGATTTTTTAACTCAACAAAAGTAAGTAAATACTTCGTTGAATAGCAGGTCTTTCAAATTAATTTTCCAATAAGTTAATAAGTATTTAAGTTTAGGCATATGAGAATGATGATACACTGGTCGAAATACATATTGAGAAAAACATACTTTAGGTCAGGATTTAAAGCAGGCTCAAAAAAACGAATATTGAAGTCAGATTCAAAATTGGCAGGCTGCTGTGAGATTTTAAGACAGCTAAAAAAAATCGTTATTTTCTATTCCTTATACCTTAAACCTTATACCATACACCTTTTTTATAAATCCCAATAACAAACGAGCTTATGTTTTAACCAATCAAAGGTTTTATCTGTTTAAATCTCAGGCTCATTACGCCGAGGAAAGCTTCTTTGAATATTTTAGAACTCATTTTGGATGTTCCTTCGGTTCGGTCAGTGAATATGATCGGTACTTCGGTAATTTTAAATCCCAGTTTCCACGCGGTATACTTCATTTCTATCTGAAACGCGTAACCCATAAACTTTACAGAGTCAAGATTAATTGTACGAAGCACTTTCGCTGAATAGCATTTAAAACCAGCTGTTGTATCGGCAACATCCATTCCTAAAATAAAACGCACATACATGGAAGCGCCATACGACATCAGCACCCGGCCCATAGGCCAGTTAACCACGTTAACCCCTTTTATATAGCGGGAGCCTATTGCCATATCGGCACCTTCAACTGCGCAGGCATTATAAAGACGGACAAGATCATCCGGATTATGCGAAAAATCGCAGTCCATTTCAAAAATATAATCATATCCTTTAGCAAGCGCCCATTTGAAACCTTCGATGTAGGCGGTTCCCAGGCCGAGTTTGCCTTTACGTTCAAGGATAAACAGTTTGCCCGCGTATTCAGGCATCAGGCTTTTGATTATATCCCCGGTGCCATCGGGGGAATTATCCTCCACGATAAGCAGATGAAAATCTTTAGTTAATGAGAATACTTTGCGAATCATCTTCGCAATGTTTTCTTTCTCGTTATATGTGGGAATTATTACCAGGCTATCAGACACAGCGTATTTTTTTTGCCTGACGAAATTAAAAAAAAATACAAGACGGATTATTTATTTAAGAATTGTTATGAGTATCTTTCTTTAAATCAGGTTAATCCGAAATACTTTCATACTTGCTTAGAGTATTAAGACCAGGGTTGGGTAAAAGCCCTAAAATCATATATTGCATTGAATATCTGCGCCTTATAGTATAATAGCCCCAACATATCGTTTACAAACAAATAAATATCTTCCTGATTTAGAGAATTGCTTTAAAATTACTTGTACGTTTGTATCCCCAATTTTTTTTTCTGATGGATTATCTTGCCCAAATTAAAGGGTGAGATTCAAAGTAAAACATCGGAGAGCCAATCCTATAGATTTTATTTTTAAAACCATAGAACCTAAAAAAACAAATACATGAAAAAAACAATTATTCTCGCACTTGTCTTTCTAGGCATTGCTACCCTTACAAATGCGCAAACCACCACTATTTTGGAAGCCCGGGGAAAAGGTATTGGAGTTGTGGTTACAGTTAAAGGTATTGTTACCCATGGAGCCGAATTCGGCTCAATTCGTTATCTTCAGGATAATACAGCCGGTATAGCTGCCTATGCCGCTCTTACCGCTCCTATGGGGCCAATACTTAGCACAGTAAACAGAGGGGATTCGATTACGGTTACCGGGACACTAAAAAATTATAATGGCTTGCTTGAACTCGATCCATTGACCAATGTTGTTGTGAATTCAAAAGGAAACCCGGTGCCGGAACCTATTGTATTAACCCCCGCTCAAATTGGTGAAACCTATGAGGGCAGGTTAGTGCAGATTAATCACGCATCTTTCAATGATGCAGGCGGAATTTTTGCCGGGAATAAAACCTATGGGATTACTTCAGACGGTGAAAGTGTAAATATTTTTGTTAAAACCGGCCAGAATATCGTGGGGCAGCCAATTCCCAATGGACTTGTAAACCTTACAGCCGTGTCGGCCCAATATTCTTTTACCAGCGTAGGAGGCTACCAGTTGCTCCCACGCGACACCAATGATATTCATAAAACCAGTGCCATTTATCTTATGGGTTCGCTGAACAATACGAATTTCACAAAAAATGAACTTGATTTCGGTTGGATAACCAATATTACAGGCACTACGGAGATGTATTACGGATTATCTGCTGCCGATGTAAAAGCGAACAATTCAAGTAACACAGAAGCATCTACCAGCCATACTATTGCGTTATCAGGTTTTTTGGCAGGGCAGGTTATCTGGGCACAGGCGTTTTCAGTAAATGGGACTGATACGGCCTTCTCCAAAATCTTACCCTTTGCTACAATTTCCAACTCAAGCGGGGACATAAAGACTTATTTTAGTACGCCGGTAGACAATTCGTATTCCTCTGGTGATGATGCCATATATCTTAATGATCTTATTGATGATACATTAATAAATTATATCAAGCGGGCAAAGTATTCAATTGACCTTATCATCTACAATTTTAACAACGATGGCATAAGTAATATCAGTGACGAATTGAAAGCGGCTGCAAACCGCGGATTAACAGTACGTGTGATCGGATGTGGCACTACAGCTAACCTTGGCATCGACGTACTTGCAGGCTCAGCTGTACATACATTCATAGGCCCTAACGAATACAACCGCGCTGGACTAATGCATAACAAGTTTATCTTGTTTGATACTGAGTCAGCTGATCCGAATGACCCATGGGTATGGACAGGATCGACTAATTTAACCGATGAGCAGATTAACCTGGATGCCAATAATGTAATTATAATACAGGATCAGAGCCTTGCACGTGGCTATAAAATTGAATTCGAAGAAATGTGGGGATCAAACGCAAGCACGCCAAATGCTGCAAATGCCAAATTCGGATCAACCAAAAAGAATAACACTCCCCATGAGTATATTATTAACGGCAAAAGAGTTGAAAGTTACTTCAGCCCGACTGACGGGGTAAATGCTCAAATCGTTCAACATATCAACACTACAAACCACGATTTGAATATTGCAACCATGTTGCTCACCCGTGATGAAATAGCCGCCGCGATTGCTGCAAGTAAAACTGCAGGTAATAGTGTAAATATGCTCACTGATGCTTCGGGCGCTAATGCAATCACCGTAAATACGACTCTTCTTGCTGCCCTTGGAACAACCAATTATGTTTTTTATGGGAGCTCAGGAATCATGCATAACAAATATATGATAATAGATCAGGGCGCATCGGAATCGGATCCACAGGTATGGACTGGCTCGCATAACTGGAGTGCTGCTGCTGACAACGATAACGATGAGAATACGCTTGTGATTCACGATGCAACTTTAGCCAATATCTATTATCAGAATTTTGTCAAACTTTATACAAGCAGCAACGGCGTTTTAACGGGCCTAACTGTGAATCAAATGCGTAGTAATAATGGTTTGCTTGTTTACCCTAATCCTGTTCAGAACGGAAAGCTGAATATATCCTGTTTTCTTCAAACTGCTGATAAGGGAACTTTACAACTTATTGACGCAACAGGTAAAATAGTTGCCCAAAAAGCTGTTCTCCTGAATAATGGCGAAAATATCCTGAATTATTCCTTCCCTGGTTCACATAAAGGCCTGTATTTTATTAAGCTAACAACAACCAAAGCCGTGTTGAATCAAAAAGTATTGTTTGAATAACAGCTCAAACTAATATATTTTTTCTAATAAAAAAAGAAGCTGTCGGATAAGGCAGCTTCTTTTTTCTTTTAAAAGTTGCAGCGCACCATACTATTTGTAGCTAATAATATAAAACAATCATTTAGGTGCAGAGCACCGTAATATTTAAATTATTCCCACGAATATACGTTTTCAAAGAATTCAAACATGTATTCATCTTTAAACTCAATTCCGTTTTTAAAAAGTATCTCAGTGTATTCTTCCTTAAAAGATTTCTTCTGATGATGGCTTTCCTGCTTATCAATATATTTAACTACCTGATTTATTTGTGATCGGGAATGTGTAAATGCTCCATATCCTTTTTGCCAATCAAATTTAAATTTTGAAAACCCCTTTAGTTTAATCCAAAGATTGCTTGATGTCTATATTTCTTCCACCAAGTCAGGAATAAGTTGATTGACATTATAGCCGATAAAAATATGAATATGGTCCGGGTTTGAGCCTATTGACAGTAGCTTGTGTTTATTATTTTGGAATATGCCGGTGATGTACTTTTCCAATTCATCTTTCCATTGTTTCCTGATCAGTGCTTCCCGGTGCTTAACCGCGAAAACAAGATGGAAATAGCTTTGCGTATATGTATTAGCCATTGTTTTATACTACGGTGCGTTGCACCTTCAGTTAAATCTTCTGTTTTATCTGCAAATAGTACGGTGCGCCGCACCTTTAAATTAGAGTTATACTGACTGGTATTACAGATACAAATATACAATTCAAGAAGGCTAATTTGATATCAGCTAAAGTAAAAATAAATATCTACAAACGGTTTTTAAAATGAATAATATATAAAAGCGGACTAAACTATTACAGATTGAAATGCTAATTATTTAAACAGCCCCACTTCAACCCCAACCATTAATCTTGGCAATTCAGGCATGGCATAAGATGATTTAAATATATCGCTTAACCTGTAACCAGCTGTAAGCGCGTAACGGCCTATACCTATCCTGCCAAGTAAACCATAGGAGAAGTTTTCGACATATTTCAATTGGGTTGTTGATTCCTTTACTTTTTCCTCTTCATCATTAGTATTGATGGTTTTATATTTCTTTTGAAAATTCCATCCGCCATACGCGCCCATATCGAGATAGTTCCCAATATAATTACCCCTGCGACCCACATTTATCCTGACAAAAGCAGAACTTGCCAGGGTGGAGATCTGGAATTTTTCTTTGTCATTTACCGTGTTGTCAGGAAACGTTTTAGGCTCCTTTTGCTTAATTTTATACGCCGTTGAATTTAGTCCCAGGTCCAGGCCCAGGGCTAAATAATTAGTTAATCTACGTTTGTACCTGATACCAATATTAAATGCTGACGATAATCCGGGTTTGGTATAATTTACCGCTTCGTTGGTATAGAATGGAAACCCCAGGCCAATATACCCATAGGTGAAATTCTTTAGATTCGGACCACGAGTTGGCCGGACTGTATCCGCTTTCACATTTTGTTGCAGCAATATTTCCTGTGAAAAAGCTCCAAGTGAAATCAATAGTAGGGAAACTGTGAGTATATGTTTCATAAATAATCTGTCAATTAAAGTTTTACCGAAATACTGTACCCTTCGAAATGCACATTCAGGGTTTCACCGTCATGAAAATCACTCCGTAAAATGCTAACTACTTCGGGTTGAGTAACATCCAGCACATAATAACTATCAAGTACGCCTGATTTATTCATAATATTGTAATACAGGTATTCCTGTTTACCGGATGATTCAGTAGTAACACCTTTTACTGCTTTGAATTCCGGGTTTTGAGAAGCCCCATTTTTATCTGATAAATTCTTATTTACAACAATACGAATACTATCCTCATTTTCAACAACTGTAAATGTGGGCGTTGTTGAAACCTCATCCTTATTCAGAAAATGCCCGGCCTGCGGAATACCGAATCCATGGGCATAATCGAAATACGGATACAGGCTGCCTGATTTTTCTATCTCTTTAAAAAGCTGCATGTTGGTTAATGAACGGTTAGTTTGCCATGCGCAGGCAGCAAAACCGGCTACCAAAGGCGACGCAAAGGAAGTACCTTGCGTTGAAGTGAGCCCCGCGGGAGCGGCGGCAATTACATGTCCATAAGCCGAAACATTAGGTTTCATTCGTTTATCGGAAGTTGGGCCATAGGAACTAAAAGAAGTATGATACCCTGTTTCAGGATCAATTCCGCCAATAGACAGCACACTATCAGCATCGGCTGGAGCTCCTACGTAATGCCATGAATCTGAGCCTTCGTTACCAGCCGCGTTTACCACAAGCATTCCTTTGCGCGCGGCAATATTGGCGGCACGGGTCACAAAAGATGTCTTTCCATCCATCTGCCAGTTAAAATACCGTTTGCCGGTGTAACCAAGCGAGCTGTTAATGATATCGGCTCCATTTTTATCCGCCCATTCGGCAGCGGCGAGCCAGTAAAGCTCTTCGGAATATTTCTCGGAGCTTTTTTCGGTTTTGGCAAGTAAAAACTCGGCGCCAGTTGCCAGGCCGATCTGGATATCACCAATTTTACCGGCTATACACGACCAAACCTGCGTTCCGTGGCCATTGCCATAATAAACATATTCGCCATTTTTCCTGTTCGTAAAATCATGAGTAGCAATCAAGCGGTTCTCATTGCGGATATGATCAAATGCAGGAACCTTGTCGGCATGATCGAAACCAACATCCAGAATTGCTATCCTTAAACCTTTGCCATCAATTCCTGCTTTTTGCCAGGCATCAACACCCAGCGTTTTTAACTGGCCTTCGAGTATCTTAGCTTCATTCGTATTAACGGAAGTATCGTAGTCATCATACCCTGCCATATTCATTTCCGAAGGCTCAATCCATTCCACATTAAGCACATAGGGCAGTTGCCTAAGAGTGTTTATTTGTAAATCGTCAGCATCCACAGCCATAGCATTCAGCCAGCGGCTTTCAATAATTACTTCGTTAACCATTAGTGAAACTTCATTCATGTAAGCTTCGTTTACAGGCCAGTCGGAAGGATCATCAAGCGGAAGACCGTTATGGATACGGCGTTCGAGCGCCTTGGCATCAAAATAGGAATATGGATTGAATTCGTTGTGTTGCTTATCTTTGAAGTAAACCATGCAGAGTTGCTGGGCTTCGGAAAGAAGTGGCAGCAGGAAAAGAAAACCTGATAAAAGGAATAAAAATTTAGATTTAAGCATACATGACCTTTTTATTTTTTTAAAACGAAGATAAACAAATTCTATTATCTTTACAAAACATACATCTTGCTCCTATAGAACTTATCCTAACTGATACTAACTACCATATTAACATTTTATGCCCAAGGGTGTTCAAAATACAAATCCGGAAATTTATGAAAGGCTGAAAGCAAAAGTTGCTCAAACCTTAATCTTTTCACTGAACACCAATAAAAATTACGATCTTTTATCCAGTATTATCTTTGAACGGACAGGAGCCCTACTTAGCAATAGCACGCTCCGACGGGTATTTCAATATGATTCCAGAAATAATCCTACAAAAAGCACGCTGGATCTGATTTGTAAAAGCATTGGGCTTACAAATTGGGAAGAATTTGTCGAAAAAGAAGAAAGCCAGGACCATTCGGCTCTTACTCAGCTAATTTCTACTTTCAGGTTGCAGGGATTGCATGACCATGAACAGATAAAACAAATAATCACAAAGTATAGCGATAACCCACATGTTTTCGACCTGCTGGAAACAATTGTCCAGATTGCCATAGAAAGGCGTGACATTATATTTCTGAAAGGAATATTTGACTTCCCTGATATATTTGTTAATAACAAATACACGTTAAATATTTTTTATTTTACGCACAACCTTGTTATCGGACTGAACCAATCAGGACTTATGCCTGAACTTGTTGAATGCTATGGTAAAAACCCAAAGTCGCAGGAATTCATAGTTGAATGGTATGTTGATGAAGACAACCTGAAAGGTTATTATTACGATTTGCTACAGGTGTATCATCAACATAAAAGAACCCCCGAAGCGCTATTGTTTTATAATTGCCTGATGTACCAGCATGCCATCGAAAATAAACTGCCTACAAACCCCTGGGCAGATTTCATCCGGGAATTTGATGAAACTCTACCAGTACACCATATACCTAACGGGCGAAGACTTGCCATACTCTTGCTTGAAGCTACCGAAGCACCCAGTTCCAGAACTGATATTGTGAACAAAATATTTAATTTTTATCGTACTTTAAGCGAGGATCAGAAGATAAATGTTGCGTTAATCATGGTAAAACTTCTATTTATTAACCGTGAACATAAGCTGATTGAAACCATTTTATCACTTGCACCGGATATCCCAACAACTGATAAGAACATTAATGATCTGGTTAATATCAATCAACTCAAGATTTACAGGGCTTATTCCCTTTTTAATACAGGACAAAAAGAAAGTGCGGCAGAGAAAATCAAAGAGTTTAATCCGCTATTTGTAGATACCTTCACTCATTACCACATTATGAATGATTTTGAGGTGATCTCGGGATTGATAATTAATCCGGAATCAGATTAACCTGGAAACGAGACATATTGCAGGAGTTAAAAACCTCAAATTCCAAGTCTTAGCATTACTTAATTCTGAATACACAAATCCATTGAAATGTACTACCTCTTTGCATCTGTTATCCTGTATTCATTCAACAATGTACTCTGGAAATTTTTCGTAAAAAACGAACATCCACTGCATCTGATCAGCCGGAGAGCTGTGTTTACGGTTCTGATAGCCTTTGCAGCTGTATGGTATACAGGAGTTGATGTAGGCGCGTATCTTCACAATCCGAAAGCATTGTATGTTTTTGCAGGATCGATACTGGGCGTGGCAGGGCTTGTTCTGATGGTAACTTTCCTGAAAACCGGCAGCCTGGTGCGAATGGGATATTATTCGTTAGTCGGAACCTTTCTTGCTGCCGCTTACACGTATATGTTCAGGGAAGCACCTGTAACCGGCAAAACATTAATTGGAGCCGCAATTATTATCACTGGCTACCTGGTTTTTCTGCTGGATGAAAAACGCCGGGTGAAAACTGAACCGGCAATTCTCAGCCAGCATTTGCTTCTGATTGGCATGACCCTTTGTTTTGCCACCTCGATGCTGATACAGTGGGAACAACTTAAAGTACTGCCGCCCTTGGCTATAATTACAACACAAGAAGTAGTGGTACTGACTATCACTTTAATTGCTTCGATATTTATAAAACCCGTAATCGAAAAGGTAAGCGGAGGCATTACGCTCAGGAATACCGCGATTATGGCTGCTGTGATTTTTGCGGGGATTTTTACCGGAACCCTTGGACTTAAAACCGCTGATCCTTTCCTGGCTTCGCTCACCGGCATGATGTCGCCGGTACTGACAGTTTTTGGGGGCAGCCTGGTGTTTAAGGATAAGCTCAGGCCGGTACACTATATTACCCTGACTTTGATGGTAGCGGGTGGGGTGGTGCTGGGGTAGCAGTTGGTGTAACTTATTAGCCAACCAAGCTGGCTTAAACCTGCTTCGTGTAATGTTGATTCAATTTATACTTGGTCGGATGCAGTTTAAAGTTGTTGGGAACGCTTAAAAATAGGCTACATATTATTTTGATGTGCTGGAACAAATTGTGAGGTACAAGATTTTAAACAAATGTAGATCTTTTGTATTGATAAGATTCTTCAAAATGGCAATTACCCATTTACTTCCCACTTTTCATTTTAAAAGTGATCCTAATTAATTCGCAGCAATCTTACTTCAGAATTCCCTTCTCAAAGAACGAAGTCACATCCCTTCCATCGGTAATCTGAATTCCCCGGATTCCAAGTAGTTCGGCTGCCTCAATATTGGCTAATGAATCGTCAAAAAAAACAGTTTCCTGCGCGTCCAGATTGGCATGTTCAAGTACATAGGTATAAATCCCAGCGTCCGGTTTATGTATCCCGATTTCGTGCGAAACAAAAACCCGGTCAAATAAATCTACAAGGTTAAAGCCATATATTTCGAGGAACTCACGTGTGTAATGATCGAAATGGGTACTGTTAGTATTTGACAACATGAATACTTTGTAGTTATTTCTTAACTCCTGCAGCAACTTTACCCTGTGCGGAGGAATATCCAGAATAAGTTTGTTCCAGATCCGGTCAATTTCGGAGTCGCCGGGATTACGGTTCAGTATTTTGCGTAAATCGCTCCTGAATTGAGCCGGATTCAGGCGTCCGGTATCAAATTTTTCGAATATCTGCTCGCTCGCAAGCTTCGAAATCAGCTCTCCCTGGCTTATGCCACTTAATTTTTCAAGTTCGAGTAAGGATAGTAATGGATTGATATTCAGCAATACACCTCCTAAATCGAAGATAATATTCTTTATTTTTGAGGTTTGAATAGCGGGCATAAAAAAAAATTTAAAAACTAGCTTTAGATTTGACTGCAAAAGTGTAAATTTGCACCCGTAATTGCAAGTTTAACAAAACTTTTAATTCAAAGGGCCTATAGCTCAGATGGTTAGAGCAACTGACTCATAATCAGTAGGTCCCTGGTTCAAGTCCAGGTGGGCCCACAATACTTGAAGGCTGACTTTAAAATAAGTCAGCCTTTTTTCGTTTTACTAAACAAGAGGAATAGTCAAAAATAGGATACAAAAAAAGCGAAAGGATACTTTCGCTTTTTTTTGTGTGTATCCTGCCGTTGGGCTGATATCGTTATATTGTTGGGATGCCTAATTGTTTACATATCATTTTACAATATTTATTGTCTAGTTCGGTGTGCCTTCCAACTGCTGTTACCTGCAAGTTTTTTGAATTAATATAAATATCGTGATTAGCACCGTTACGGTATAAAATACAGCCGTTATTCTTTAAATGGGCTATAAGTTGGCCTCTTTTCATCTGTTTAATTTATTAATGCATCGCTGGTTATCAGCGGTATTAATGCTTGCTTCGCAGGTGTTTTTAAAGGCCAGATGCCTGTCTTGTCGGCAGACAGGGAATACGCCATACTATCATTTTTCCTGCCTGCAGCAGGCAGGGGTTGGTGAGGAAATTTCCCCATGGCTATTTCACGCTAATTCAATTTTTCTCCTGATTGTTTTTTTTCCTGCAAATCCTTTTAAGGTTAATTCCTTCTTAGCTTCAAAAACCATTTTCAAAGCATCTGATAAATTGGCTTTTAATTCTTCAATAGTTTTACCCTGGCTAATTGCTTCTGGTACCTCTTCAACTTGCCCAACATAAAAACCGTTTTCGCCTTTTTCGATTAATGCAGTAAAATGAAACTTTTTCATGTTCTTTAATTTTATACAAAATTACTTATTAAAATGAAATTAGATGCAAATATTAATTTTGAGAATATTCCAAAACTTCAATTGCTTCTTTTTTTTGTTCAGTTATGGTTCTCATGCAGTTAAAAATGTTTTTTGCGGTCATGGCCCGTTAAGTACATTTGTGTATATACTGCCACGCCCCGGTAGGCGCGCGTCTTATTTTCTGAAGCGTGCCGGGCAATAGAATTAGATGAATTAGCCATGAGAACTAAGCGCAGCGCCCTCACGAGCGTAGCGAGTAAAATATTCTCACCAACCGGGAATGATATTATGGCGTATTTCATGTGACCTTTAAAAATCAAATTAATAACACATGAAATAGCCATGATTGAATAAATCACCAACCAAAGATGATAGTATGATCAATCTGGCGTATTCCCTGTCTGCAGACAAGGCAGGCATGCGACCCGTAAAAATCAAATAATAACGCATGAAACTTTTACTAATTACATTTTGAAGTTTGCCTTGATTTGGTTTAATCTTCTTTTGACGTTAGCTAAGGAAGGAATTTGGTCGCACGCTTCAGAAAATAGAACGTGCGCGAATATGGGAGGCTTTCACTTCTTGAATATTAAATCCTAAAGGCAATTCTTGTAACTGATAAAGCTGTTAGCTGCTGGAAATTATCATTTAAATAACGAAATTGACACTAAGAAGTTAGGATGAGAATATTCAAAAGAACCTGTCTCGTAAAAATATCTTGACATCTCCAGGCTATTCCCAACTGAATTTTTATCTGCTGAAATTACAGCCCAATTTCCATTATCCCGAAGTAAAGTTGTTTTAGTTTGAAGTATTAATGCATTTATCTTTTCAAGATTTAATGAATTATGGTTTTCAACAATAAACTCATCAGTCATAGCCATTAGCGCTTCTTTATTGTTTGGTTGTATTCCTCTATACTTGGCTTCTTTTGTGATGAAATTAGGATTAGCGCAAATTATTTGTTCTTCAGTTGTAAGCCTGGTTAATAATGTCTGAATATTTTCACAATTCATATTATTTTTCAAATAACCATAGGCTAAATTCTCGTCTTCATTAATAATTGATATTGAGTCTAACTCATTATTCTTCTCAATAATATATTTGAGGTATTCTTTTGATACTTCATTTGAAAATTTAAGTGTTATGCAGAGAGTGCTATAATCAAGAAATATTTTTTCAGCGTTAAAAGTATAGTAAAAACAAGTTGAATCTTTTTCGCAATTCAAGTCATAATTCAAATCTCTTTCTTTAAGCGGTTCTTCACTTTTGGTGCATGATGATACTAATAACAATAGGGAATATACAGCTGTTAACCAAACAATATTCTTCATGATATTGACTGTTTATGATTCTGTTTAATGTATAATTTGAGAATTAGATTTCGTCATTTGTTCATGACCAACTTTTCTGCATTCAGAATCCCTTTGTCAAAACTGTGAATAACAAATCGAATAAAAGAAGAAAATCACAGTTTAAAGGGTTTAGAAATATAACCTATCAATAAACTTGTTGTAAATATACACAAAATATCCTTATTTTCTGCCTGGATCTTTCATTTTATTATTAAAATGCAATGGAATACTTAACTGATTTTCTCATTTCAAAAAATTGATATCATGTGTTTTATACTTATATTTTGTTTTCATGTCTGCCGGTAATTTCTTAACTATTGCATTGATTCTTCTCTTCTTAGAACCAGCAAAATTAAAGCGCTAATCCCCGACGGCCAGCCATTTTTTGATTTTTCCATCCAACAGTACTCCCCCCCCCTGAACTTATACCCACCCATTATTGTTTAATTTTGTCCTACCTACAAATTAAAAGTTATGCAATCTTCATTTAAACAAAAGAAATACTCCTTTTCACTTTACAGCCTGCTTCTAATCCTTGTGGTTGGCCTTTTCGTTACGCCGGGATGTAAAAAGGAAAGCACAAATGATGAACCTGCAAATGAAACCTTAGTTACGTACCAGAAAATACTCACACATCCCGTTTCAACTATCAAACAACAGATTGGCGTTTGGGAGAGCCTTTATCCCGAAGCAACGTCAATTGTAAGCCATACCACCTCTGCAGTTGATGTTTATAAAATCACGTATAATACTGTCTATAAAGGTGAAGCGGTGCTAGCGTCCGGTTTGGTGTGCGTGCCTCAGTCGCAGGATTCGTGCCCCATAATCAGTTTCCAGAATGGCACCAATACCCTGAAGTCCGGTAGCCCCAGCGAGGATCCGGCCAATTATTACTACACCCTGATGGAATATATGGCAGGTAACGGATATATTATCACTTTCCCCGACTATATTGGTTTCGGAGCGTCGTCACAATTCCTTCATCCCTATTATGAAAGAGAAACTACCGACAGGGCAGTAATTGATATGATTCGGGCATGCCACGAATTGCTTGGCGAAAATGATATACAAGTCAAGTTCAATGGCGAGCATTTCCTTATGGGTTACTCGCAGGGAGGATGGGCAACGCTTTCGGGTCTGAAAAATATAGAAACAAACTACAAAACCACCATACCTGTTACCGCAACTTCATGTGGCGCCGGGGCTTATGATATGATGGCCATGTCAAATTACGTAATGGCGCAAAAGGTTTTTCCCGGACCGCTATACCTGCCGTATTTCATCTATTCGCAGCAGTTATTCGGAGCGCATAACGATCCATTGAGTAAATTTTTCAACGAACCTTATGCCTCGCGTATCCCGGAACTTTTCAGCGGTACATACACCAACACCCAGGTGGATGCCCAACTTAACGATACCATTTCTGTTCTTCTGAAAAGCAATATGATCACGGATTTAGGCAGCGGCATTGATTTCGCGCAATTACGATCGCTGCTGGTGAAGAATAGTGTTACGGCCTGGCAGCCCACCTCAAAAATTAATTTTTACCATGGTTCAGCCGACCTCAATGTTCCCCCTGAACAATCGCAGCTTATATATAACAGCTTTTTGGACCTGGGAGTCGGCCAGGATAAAATTCAGCTTATCAGTCTTCCCGGAACCGATCATGAAACCAGTTTGCTGCCATGGGGGCTTAAAACCATAAATTGGTTTAATGAAATAAAGAAATAGGCTGAAGCTATAGATAGAAGTACTTCAGTGAAAGAATTTTCTTACTGGCTAATCCTTTAATATCCCAGAACAGAGGCAAACCGGCTTGAAACAAAACACTTACGCATTTAAGCGTGTAAGTATTTTTTAATTTCTGACAGATTCATTATGAAATATAATGTTTTTAAACTTCCTCAACCGGAAATGTAGCTGAATTATTTGGGGTTATAAACCTTTTCACTATTCTCATGATTCCAATTAGTACAGATATTTCTTAAATAAGGAAAAAATTGGAGTGCTTATGATATATCTTTTTGGATCGATGTGCCGGGTCAATTGATATCTCGTTTTTTTGATCATTCGTCAATATCCGTGAAACTCACTTAAAATCCAGTTTTTTTAGCTTTATGCTTTTTACACTTTCAATGAATAAAAGGAAACGGCAAATCATTATACTTCACTTTGACCGTGGGAATCATGCTTAAGCTTATAAAATGGATGAAGCACTATTTATTGAAAAGTACAATATTTTTATTTATTTCAAATTAATGAAGAATATTTTGGCAATTGAAATGTATTACTAAAACAAGATAAGTTCAGTATAATCAAATTGATTCTCTCATAAAAGCATAGCCGGATAGGGGGTTGTGATTATTCTTATAACAGCTGCCAACAGTTTAACAGGTTGTTTTTAGTAAATTTATTTTACTTATTAAGGGCATTTAAACCTATATGCAAAAGCAGATTTCGAATATCTGAGCAAATGCCTCAAATCCTTTACAATCCTGACTTATACGGGGAAATATCCCGTTTAGATTTAATCTGCCGGATAATAATTTTAAATAATATATTAAACATGTAACATATTGCATATAATATAACATAAATTGCAGTATTGTAATACCTGAATACGTAATAAATTTTTCACTTTATCTGAACTCAAAAAATCATGTTATGAAATTTAAAATCCTCAAAACAAGTGTGTTATGTGCTTCAACGCTGATGACCGTATCTTTATTTTCCTGTAAAAAAGATCTGATGACGAAAGAAAACGATTCAAATGCAGCTCTCAATGAGTCATCATCTTCGGTTGTTAAAGCTGTTCCGGCTGACTTACCTGGCAGAACATTGGCTGCGAATTGTTTTCAGTGCCATGGTACAAATGGGTATGCCGGGGAATTAAAAATTGCCGGTGAGAGCAAATCGGAAATATTAAGCGAAATAAATGAAATGAAAGCCAAGAATCCGAGATCCAACATTATGAATGTTCACGCTCAGGGTTATACTGCCCAGGAAATGGATTTGATTGCTGACTTTATCTCTAAACAATAAAACACTTTATTTATGAAACGTCGAGATTTTTTTGCCAGTTTAGGCGTAACCGCAATAGGGTTGCCATTTTTACCATCTGCTTTGGCAGAACAAACCAGCACCAGTGCAGTTGCTGTCGGACGAGTAGTTGTTGTAGGAGGAGGAATGGCCGGAACAACTGTAGCCAAGTATCTGCGTTTGTGGGGTGGCACAGGTGTTGATGTAACGTTGGTTGAACCCAATGCCACATATTTTTCCAGCATTTTCAGCAATATGATCCTCACCGGTGAACGGACATTGAGCCAGTTATCTTTTAACTACGCAATTTTAACCAGTAAATATGGAGTAAAAGTTCAGAATTATTCTGTAAAAAGTATTGACCCAATAGGGAAAAAGGTCACTCTTTCAAATGGGAGCTCCTTGCCGTTTGATCGGCTGGTTATAGCACCCGGTATTGACTTTGAAGCATTGCCTTTGTCAGGCACAGCAACTAATAAAGCTAAAATTGTTCATGCATGGAAGGCCGGGGCTCAAACCCTTTCCCTGCAATCGCAGATTAAAGCAATGACTTCAAAGGATACTTTTATTATAACAATTCCGCAATCACCTTACCGCTGTCCGCCCGGACCATATGAACGCGCCTGTGTTGTAGCTGATTACCTGAAACGCACAAAGGGAGGTGGTAAAGTAATAATTCTGGATGCTAACAGCAAAATCCAGGCAGAATCTCAAAATTTTACCACTGCTTTTAATGTTACTCATAAAGGAATCATCACTTATGTTCCTAATGCGCAAATTACCGGAATTAATGCGGATACCATGTCGGTAAACACCAGTGCCGGAACCTTTTCAGGTAAAGTTATTAATGCGATACCCACTCACAAGGGAGCTGATTTAATCACAAAATCAGGTATTGGCCTGGCCAATTCGCCGGATTCGAAATGGGCCGGTGTGAATGTACTCTCTTATGAGTCTACAGCAGTTCCATTCATCCATATTATCGGCGATTCAGCGGCCACTACCCAGCCAAAGGCCGGACATATAGCAAATGCCGAAGCCAAAGTTTGTGCGGATGCCATAATCCAGTATTTTAAGGGAAGTGCCATAAATCAATCTCCTATAACTAACTCATCCTGTTTTACTCCCATCACTAAAACCACTGCTTCATGGTTATCTGTTGTATACAGGTATGATCCTGCAACGCGAACAATGGTTGCTACCGGTAGCGGGGTAACTGAATCAGATGGCGCGACATCGGAGAACTACGAAGATATGCTCAAATGGTTTACTAACCTTATGTCCGATACTTTTAAGTAAGATTGAGCCTGGCGATTATATAGCTGCTTATCAAATTTACCCCAAACTCATAGGCACAACCTATGAGTTTGGCCTTTACAGCTAAAGGCGGATCATTCAAGGCTTTTTGTGCATAGAGTAATAATTGCTGAATTACCAAATAAATAATGGTGTGCTGCTAAAAATACACAATCAGTCAGTTTTTAGCACAGGCCTAAATTGAGGAATTACTGGTTCAATAAATGTTTATTTATTTAATGCTTCCCGTAAAAGGGAAGGCTTCTGGATATCAGGGACTAAAAATGGATGAATGGCGTAAAGTGGATGTTTTTTGTACAGATGAATCACTCTTTACTATACTTTATGTCTTGCAGATATATCACTAAACTTTCTCACTTATGAATTGTTTTATAAACATAAACACCAATTACTAACAGGATTAAAATCACATTACTATGAAAATCAGGCTCATATTTGCATCTCTTTTATTGTTTTCCGGGTTTATGGTCACAGCCCAAAACACCAGTAACAGCAATCCTCCGGTAATGATTGAAAATCAAAGTCGCTTTGGTTTTGCCGAAACCGTTGAGAAACTATCAAAGAACATTCTCGAAAAAGGTTGGAAAATTACGATAACACATGATCTTCAGGAAACCATGAAAAAGAACAGCAAAGAGGTATTGCCCGTTAAGGTGATGGAATTATGTAATCCGGGTCTTGCCTTCCGGATCCTTTCAAAGGACGAACTTCGCAACGTATCACCCATGCTTCCCTGCCGTATTTCGGTATATGAAAAATCTGACGGGATTACATATATTTCGCGTATGAATGCACCTGCTTTTGCAGGTATGATTGGTGGTGATGCTGCTAAGACTATTGTTCAGGCTTTTAATGAGACTGAAGAATTTGTTAAAGCAGTAACAAAATAGGTTTAAAAAAAATCTTCCTGTTTTTAATTCAGGCCAGAAGGAGTGAATTCTCCCGGAGAAAATTTTGAACTCAAAAGTTTATTTTTCCGACGGTATTTTGACACAAGCTATCTAGGTCAGAAAGATGAAATGTAACACATACACATTCAAGAGTGTATGTGTTTTTCGTTTCTGCCTGATTTCTGCCGGACTGTCACCAGATTATTTGGTTGTAACTTTTACCCCATTCGACTGGAAGTTTAAAATTGGAGAACTCGTCGAGAATTATGCCCCACAAATTTAAATACCTGGTAGTCCGTCATCAAATGCGGAAGTTTCAATTTTTCGGAAATTCAAAATAAAGAAATTTGTCATTGAAATAAACGGTGATCAATAGTTTCTTGCCACTGATTATAAATTCTTTCTCATAATTTTTATCGTAATTAAGTCTCCAGTTAAACGACACTTTTGTGGTTTTAGCGGTGGTATCGCAAATAGTTTTTACGGTCTCTAATTCATAAGTCGAAGGAATTTCGGCTTTAACGAAGTATACATCATTAATATCCACTGCCTGGCGCAGGATTTTGCCTTTCGCATTATTAATAATGGAAGTGGAAAAGGTCAAACATTTTTCATTTTGAGCAAATAACGTATGACTTGATATAGTCAGTATCAATACTAATAAGAGCGCTTTCATACGAAACATATATTTAAATCAGAAAGATACGAAATCCTGTCCGATTTTCAAAATATTTATGAAATTTATCCATTCAGGGAATAGTATTGTATTGAAATACATATACATATAATTTTTAATGGCTGTAGTTTAGAATAGCGTTGTAAATTAGATTACTTTGTTCTATCTTTGTCAAAAAGCCTGGTTATGGACTACCAACAAATTTTAGCAGCTATTCAAATATTGCCAGAGACAGAACAGAAGCAGTTAATTAGTGAA
>JAURYB010000181.1 GCA_030654075.1 Bacteroidales bacterium
GGCAAATATGCCCGGTTAATTCGTCAAACAGTGATCAGTTCGGACCAGATTATCATCACATTGAACGAGGAGCTCGAATTTGTGAGAAATTACATTGATCTGGAACGGTTCCGATGTAACAATTCATTCGACTATGCCATTGATATTGACCACGATGTTGACTTGCATACCAAAATCCCACGCATGTTGATTCACACTTTTGTTGAAAATGCAATAAAATATGGTATCAGGAGTAAATCGGAAGGCGGTTTATTAAAGATCGCTTTGCAAACAAAAGATATTACTTATCAGGTAATCATAGAAGATAACGGACCCGGATTGGAATCACAAAGTACATCCATTAAAGGCACCGGTAAAGGTTTAATTATCTTAAATGAATTAATAGAATTATTTTACAAATTGGAGAAGGTAAAAATAACCTATACACTTCAAAATATATCCGGCCCAGGAAGCACTGTGAAAGGGACAAGTGCGATTATTAAAATTCATTACCGGAATCCCAAATCTTAACGTCAATTTATCTTTAACAAAATTTATTTAATACTCAGGATTCATTACTAATTATACTTAATGGTAATGATTGAAATGCTATTAAATATTGTTGAAATTTAGGGTCTATAAAATCATTTAAACCTTACAGCCGTGTTGTTTGTAAAAAAAAAGCTTGTATTGTAATTAAAACGACAAGAACTATTAAGTTTAATTTTTCGCTGGTTGAATATTCCGGCCAATGTGTACAATGATTCCGGAGTAAAGTGTACAATCCAAAAAGGGATTAATTTGTAATACAAAAATAACTTATTTTTTCTTTCTAAGCGACTCTCCTTTTAAATCAAACCGATGAGCATTAACTGCCAATCTGTCCATAATTGCATCGGCAATTGTTGAGTCGCCAATGTATTCGTACCATTTTGCAATTGGAAGTTGAGAAGTTATAATAACGGACTTTTTTCCATACCTGTCTTCCAACATTTGCAGCAATGCAAGACGTGTCACCCCATCGAGTGGATGTAACCCGAAGTCGTCTAATATAAGGAGATGTGTCTTTTCGATTTGGTTTAAGAGTTTTATAAATGAGCCGTCTAACTTGGAGTTGGAGATTTTTTCCAGGAAACGGTTTATCCCGAAGTATAACGTGCGGTATCCAAAGGAGCATGCCTGTCGTCCGATGGCACATGCCAGATAGCTTTTCCCGCACTAATGTAAAATTTTACATTAGTGCGGTTATGTAAACTAAATGATAATGTAAAGTGGGATCGTATGATCCTCCAAAGAGTTTGATAAATATAGGATTACCCACAAAACCACTTTACATTATAAAACCGTGTTTATTTAAAGCTTTTCAGCCACCCCAACAAATTATCGTTCTCAATCCAAGAAGGTGTTTCTTTTTTGATAATACCAACGTATGCTTTCTCTATAGCCTCCCTTTTTTGTTTTGAATCAGCTCTTGCGTATATTTCAGTTGTTTGAACTGATTCATGACCTAAAAAGTCTCTTATATACACTAAGTTAACACCAGCTTGAAGAAGATGCATCGCTTTTGAGTGTCTAAAAGAATGACAACTAATTTTATCAGGAATAAGACTGGGATTCTTTTCGCTTGCCGTGTTTGCGTACTTTTGCAATATACTATTGATCCCAGCTCTTGTCAATTTCTCTTTGCGGCTATTGTAGAATAATGGATCCATCCTCGAATGGTCTTCAAGAAGTTTATTTTCAATCATATATCTCTTAATATGAACTATTTCTTCTTCCATAAGGGGCACAATTCTGGCCTTGTTACCCTTACCAACTATTTTTATCGTAAACGGCTTATTCAATCGAATAGATGAAGGTTCAAGATCTATTATTTCCTGCACTCTTGCCGCACAGTCATACATAAGAGCTAACATTGCAAGATCTCGCCTGCCTTTATGTGTTGATGTGTCTGGCTGTTCCAGTAAAAGCTTGATCCCATCAACCGTAAGATAATTGATCGCCTCTTTTTTGGTCTTCTTTTCTTTTATGGAAAGTATTCTTTGCCATTCGCTCATATTCTCTGGATGCTGGTATTGAAGAAAGTGGAAGAAAGAGTGTAACGCTGCCAATCGTACATTGCGTGTTGCAGCACTGCATTTTCTGTTTGATTGAAGCCAGTCCAGGAACTCAACCACGCTTTCCTTTGTAATATCCTTAAGCTCTATTTTACTGACGTTTATCTTTTTTTGCTGCTCCATGAAAGAGATAAACAAAACGAATGTGAACTTATATGACGAAATCGTGTTGGTACTCAGTCCTCGTTCTCCGGGAAGATACTTAGCAAGATAGTTCGTCAGATTCTTGGAAAAATCAGTCGGCTTCATCATCTTCTGTATTTAGAGAAATTACGGGGAATGCGCTGGAACAGATATCAGATGACTTTTTAATGAGATCTGGATACATTTCTGCAGTTAACCGAACATAGCGGTCGGTGGCCTCAAGAGACTGATGGCCTAAATAAGTGGACAAGATCGGTAAAGAGTAATATAAATCCAATCCAGACTCAGACATGCTTACAAGTGAATGTACACTGAACGTGTGCCTTAGATCGTGCAGCCGTGGTCCAAAACCTCTTCCGCCATGGGAGATATTTGCGATGTAAATAATTCTACGGAACCACTTATAGGCGGTGAAAATACTCAAAGGGAAACCGTTTGGTCTTATGAAGAATCTGTCCTCCTTTATTATGGATGGAGTTAGATCCCGGTACTTTTTATAAGCATCGCATGCGTTTGCTAAAGAGTCCGAAACCGGGACTATTCTATCCTTTCCGTTTTTGCAACATCGTAGCGTAAGAAACTTATCCTGAAGATTAATGTCGCTGCATGATAAATACAGGGCTTCACTAATTCTTATTCCTGTGCCATACAAAAGTCTTATCAATACCGGGATGGCGAATACTGACGAGTTATGATTACGGGATGAAGGAGCCAGTTTGTCACAGACATTGAAGATTATCTTCATTTCGTCTTTTGAAAAGATATACGGAGTATAAGTACTTTTTACTTTCGGTGCTTTCGGAATATATGATCTAAACCCAAGATCACATAAGAATCGGGCAAATTGAGAGATGTGTTGTATTCTATTAAATCTGGTTTTGTCTGATTCGTTCGGTCTTTTTATGCTCCATTCATCAGCAAATTCTTTGGTTATTGCTATGTCTGATGTATTCTTTTCCCAGGCTAGACGATCAAATGAAGAGAAAGCGAAACCAGCATCTATGTATTTGTAGCCCAGACTGTTTTTCAATTCTATGAATTGCTCAATGTAAGGCCCAAATACACTATAAAAAATTCTAGTCATAATAATACCCTCCTTTCTGTTCGTAAAAACATGAAGGAACCGATGGTACTTCCAGTGCACACTTACTCAACGAATTTGTATCAATGCGTAAATAGAACATTGATGACTCCATATTTCTGTGACCCAGGGCTTCTGATATTATGGGCAATGGAACGTTTTCTTTCAAAAGGGCACTTGCAAAGGAATGTCTCAACGAATGCGGACCGTGTTTTCTGTTTGAATAGTTTATCCCGGCAAGGGTAATATATCTGCGAACCAAATTTCCAATATCAGAGGTATGTATCCTGTCATATGGTGCTTGCACATGAATGAAACAGTTGCTATCCTCGGAAACCGGGCGACCGTGCTTGAGATAATCTATTATTGCATTACCTATCTCTGGTAAAAGTGGAAGTTCTATTGCTTTCCCGGTCTTGAACTGATTGAAAGTGATAATATTGCGTTCCCAAATAATGTTTTCAAATTTGAGTTCACATATATCAGATGCTCTAAGCCCTAATTTTGTGGCCAATAGTAAAATTGCATAGTCACGTTTGCCTTTGGGATTACCTCTGTCAACGGCTTTTAACAAGGCATCTATTTCTTCATCGGTAAATGAAGATGGCAACTTTGGCTGATTCTTATAATTATCTTTTGGTATAATACGCGAATAATCAACAAGTAAGACATGTTGTTCATACAGATATTTAAAAAAGGATCGGAAAGTGATCAAAGTAACATGTTTTTTTGCAGATGCACCAGTATCCATTTGTTCAATATAAGACAGTATGTCTGAGGCTTTAATGTCTCTTAAGTGTCTGATGCCTTTACTGTTCATGTGACAGTACAGGGGATATAAGTAAATGACGTAAGATTGAGCTGTCTTCTTTGATAGTTTTAATGTATTCTCCCGATAGTCAATAAAATCCGTAATGGTACGCCCCAGATCACCTTCGAACACCTTTGGGTGATGTTTTCTTGGCCCCATTATAATACGGCCTGTCTTCTGGAACTCGGAGAGGACTTCGATTACATTAACCAGATCCTTTTCTACTCGATTGAGTTGATGGTAGTCAAAATGGCCTAAGTATGACTTCAAATATGCTTTCTCAACATCGGTATCGTAATATTTGATTTTCTTGCCCAGCATAAAGTCTTTTACTTTCAGCCATCGGCGACGATACCGGAAAATGGTTCCCTCACAGCGATGGATGACTCTCATATAGTCGAACATCGCATCCATAAGATTGTCGATTGATTGTTTTTGATTTTCCATTACTTTAATTATTTTTTTATCTGGCAATTGTGCCGTACAAAAGATAAAAAATAATGTAAAGTAAAACTGGAGCAATCGGAATATTTGTAAAGGTTTTCGTAGGTTTTACGATTCCACTTTACATTATCATTTAGTTTACATAACCGCACCCGGTTGCCCCGGTGATAAGCAGGTTTTCTGCACGTTCAATAAAACTGCAATCGGCAACTGCCATCAACTTTTCCCGTAAGAGGTTTCGGTTGTCATTACAATAAACCTGTTCCAATATTGCATTATAACGCAGTTTACTTTGAAGCAGGAACTTTTCGGTTCTTTTATGGGTACGGTCCTGTATTTCGGCCTCTGCCAGACGAGCCATAAATTGATTAAGTGATGGTTGGTCTTGCACGGGCATCGAAAGTACAGCCTGGTAAGCGCGGGACATCCCGTGGAGCTTTAATTCTGTCAGGTGATCGAGAGTGATTTGTGTATTCATGTTTTTGATTTTAAATGATTGTTTATACTTTGGTTTAATTGTAATTCTGAGAGCCACGGATGTTTTCATGGTCGGGGATCGAGAACAGGTTTATCTGGTTGTCTGATTGTTTGTCCATGTTGTTTTCCAGGATGTTTTTAATCATCCCATAAGTTACCCTGCTCCCGTTTAAAGCCCTGCGACAAGCCGCTTCAAAGCGGGTTACGCCGTAAATTTCCGAGAGCCTTTTTAAGCCAATACAAGCGTTGTAGGTTTGTTCAATAAAATCTTTTGACGCAAGTATTTTCTTAAAAACTTCAACGGCACTTTCCCCAATTTTGGATGCGAGCGATACGAAGTAGTCCGCGTCCCATCCCAGTGTCTCATTGTATTTGAGGTGGCTTGCGGGCATATGTTCGGCAAGGGTCGTGTAGCCGTATTTGCGGTAATCACGTTTATGGATGGCAATTCTTTGAAAACCAATGTAGATTTCCACGTTATGCTCATCGTAAATGATTTTAGTGGTTTGCCCGATGTATTGGTGCGGGACACTGTATAGATGCTTGTCTTCGCCTAAAATTACATGATAGTTCATCTGTACTTTTGCAGCGGTGGTGTGCTTTATGGTGAAGGGTTCCTGCGGGAGTGGCCTTAATAACGGACGTTCATCCTGTAAAAATCGTTCTTGGCGGCTGCCGGGCAGTTTTTGGAACGAGGCTTGGTTATATGCTCCAAGAAGCTCACGTATCCGTATATTTAATTCAAAAACACTATGGAACTCTTCATTGCGGATTTTGGCATAGATACGAAGATAGGATAGGTAAACATTATTTTCTACCGTGGGTTTATCCTTGGGTTTTCGGGGACGGGTAGCTTCCAGGTTGGTGTTATAATGTACCGCCCATTGGTCGGCTAGTTCCTGGAACTTATATTCGTACCGCTGATTTTTCCCAACAAACTGTTTCATGTTGTCGCTTAAAACATTCCTGGGGACACCACCAAAGTATTCCAGACACCGGTTTAAAGCGCAGAACAAATATTCCTGTCTGGCTGATGAAAGGGCTTCTACATAAGTATAGCTGCTAAAAGGCAGTGTGCAAACTAATACAGGGCATGTTATGATTTCGCCGGTTTGTACATCGATATAATGTAATTGTTTCCCGGCAAAATCGACCTGAAGATATTCCCCTGCACGATGAAAAAGGTGCATGGTTGCCCGGGTGCATTTGATGTACCTGGTAAAATGTTCGCAAAATTGGGCGTAACGGTAACCTTCCGGGTAAGCTCCCTGATACTCTTCCCAGAGGGTTTTGCGGGTTACCCCGGGACGAGAGAGTTCTTCCCTGAAGTAATCCAGGTGTTTCTTCAGGTCATCGATGCGCCTATCGGCCTTAGGGGTTACTGGGCCGTTATAAACTAAAGCGATTAATTGCTCATCGCTATATTGCATGAGCTCAGGATAGCTTTTTCCCGATGTTTCAAATTTAGAAAGGTAATTATCCAGGGTTGCCCGGTGAATGTGAAGTGACCCTGAAATTTTGAGTTTACTTAACCCTTCGGCTTTTAATTGAATGATGCGTCGTACTTGTGTCATACTGATTGATTTGTTTGTCATCGTGTCTTTTTATTTTTAAAAGTCACAAATGTCACAAATCAATCCCTTTTATTTGTTCCGGTTGTACACTTTACCCCGGAATCCGTTGTACACTATATGCCAGAATGTCACCCGAGGTTGGCGCTGCTGCGCCCGGCCAAAAAATCTTTTATACTAAAAAAGGCATCTGAAAAGTTGTACACTTTGCTCCGGAATAAGTTGTACACTTTACTCCAGAATAAGTTGTACAGTATAGTCCAGAATACTCACTGGTTTTACCAAACCCTCATTTTGGACCCGGTGAATATCCAACGCTAGCGAAGCATAGAAAAACGTGAATTAATAAGGATCAACTATATAAAAAACATTGGTTTATTTAATATTTGTCGATTATATTAACTTTTCAAATTATCATTTAATAATCTAATGTACCGATGAATAGTAAAATTATTAGTAAAGTGATTTTAGTTCTTTTAGTTTTATTGCCACTTACAATATCAGATTGTAAAAAGAAAAATGAAGAACCCATAATTAAGGATTTTTATATACTAAATGTTCAGGCAGAAACTGATTGGGATTACTGGATTATTGGGAAAGAAGGTGGAAGCTATTTATTACAATTACAAAACTCTATTCCATCAATTATTTA
>JAURYB010000114.1 GCA_030654075.1 Bacteroidales bacterium
GGTCTCGGTTCAGGACGGCAATAAAAATGTATTTTTCGTCAGGGCTCCATGTAACATTTGTGAGATATTGCTCGACAGGTTCTCCGGTTTTTAGGAAAATTACCGAGTTCTTTATCGGGTTAAAAACGCCAACCGTAACATGATGGCTTGCCATTCCGGCCATAGGATAGCGAATATATTCAACTTTAGCGATGCGTTCATCAATATTAACCAATGGATATTCGGTTACCATGGTTTCGTCCATGCGATAAAATGCAAGCAGATTTCCTTTCGGCGACCAGAATATCCCTCCGTCGATACCAAATTCATTGCGATGAACTGTTTTGCCGTTTACAATTCCTTTATCAGAATCGTTGGTAACAGCTATGGTTTTTCCGTTCTCCGAAACGTAAAGGTTATTTTCTTTTGTAAACGCAATGCGGCCTGAAGTTGGTTCAAATTCGGAATTCTCTCCATCAGCGTCGAAGCTATTGACCATATTCAGTTCATTGGTAAGCATATTGAACCTGAAGATTTTTGAATCATTTGAATACCTGAAAACGTTCTCGCTTTCCCATTTGAAAGCCGGCATGGCTTTCAATTTCTTTTGCTGTTTTTTTTCAACAACCTTATTTAGTGCATCAAGTGAAAGAATGGTATCAGTAATTCCTGTTTTTACGACGTTTTGAACGATGCAGCTGTTTGCATTCCAGGTAAAGAGGCTGCTGCTGCGCCATTGCAGATTAGATAAAGATGAAGGATACAGTTTCCGGTTCATCAGGTCGTCGATCTGTAGAGACGCGATGCCTCGCGTCTCTACAGATTGTGCAAATAATTGTGATCCAAGCATTAAAAGCAATGCCAGTAGGGTGGAGGTGGATTTTTTATTCATATTGGTTGTTTTTTTTGTTTCAATTCCGATCCCGTAGAGACGCGATGCCTCGCGTCTCATTCATCCCCAATAAAAATGAATTAATTCATTTTTATTGGTTGGTATTTTTATATAGTCTCGATAGATTGTGCAAATAATTGTGATCCAAGCATTAAAAGCAATGCCAGTAGGGTGGAGGTTGATTTTTTAATCATATTGGTTATTTGTTTTCCGTTCCCGTAGAGACGCGATGCCTCGCGTCTCAAAAATGCCAATAAAATGAATTCATTTTTATTGGTTGGTATATATTTGTTCAGAGACGCGAGGCATCGCGTCTCTACAGGATAAACGTTTTATCGAAATTTATCATTTCCCCAATTGTCCGGATTATTCCGGATATAATTTGCAATTCGCTGGTATTCATCATAATCCCTGATAATATGGTCATAAAAACGTGGCTGCCATCCGAAAACTATTTTATGGTCCAGTGCATATATTGTAACTGCTGATTTGAATCCCCTCATTATTGATCCTAAATTTTTGGCTTGCGGGGCAAATTTGTTTTTACTGGGCAAATTAAGGTTTGATGCGTCAAACAGATCATTTTCAAATTCGGGATTAAAATTTGTTTCTATTTCTGGATTTGGAACCGATTCTGGATCTAATTCTATTGAGACGCGAGGCATCGCGTCTCTAACGGGGGCATTTAAATAATTGTTGGGATC
Source organism: Bacteroidales bacterium (assembly GCA_030654075.1). Taxonomy (GTDB): domain Bacteria; phylum Bacteroidota; class Bacteroidia; order Bacteroidales; family UBA4417; genus UBA4417. The sequence goes on from JAURYB010000114.1 coordinate 1,576, forward strand.
ATGATTCAATTCTTTGGTATTGAATTGATTTTCACCAATTATCAATATGGCGTGAAAATGATTCGGCATAACCTGAAATTCACCTAATTCTAAATTCATATCCTGTCTCACCTCCGGCGTTCTAACCCATTCTGATTCAACAATTTTTCCGATTTCGGATAATTGCATTTCAAAATGTCCTTTGTCAATCACTGGTTTCATGATCTGTCCGAAATAATGTTCCCTGTTTTTTGTACATAAGGTTACATAATACATTCCACAGGAAGCATAATCCCAATTTCGTAACCGGGCAGAAGAAATCCGGTATTTTCCCTGAAATTTTTCCATTCAATCAAATCATAGTAAAATATCTATTCCATTTCAAGGAATCATTTTGATTCAACCATTTACCGATGCCTTATGCACCGCATCCGCCATTTCGGAAATCAGGCCGGAATCTTTTTCAAATGCATTACCTATCACAATAATATCAGCGCCGGCAATGGCTGCCTGGTTAACGGTTTCGGGTGTGCGTAAACCACCGCCTGCAATTAAAGGAATAGTTAAATTTTGTTTCACCTGTTCAATCATCGGAATAGGAACGCTGTATTGGGCGCCGCTTCCGGCTTCGAGGTAAATCAGTTTCAATCCCAGCATCTCGCCTGCAATTGCTGTACAGATAGCAATATCCAGTTTATCCGAAGGAATCGGCATAGTGTTGCTCATGTATTGAACAGCCGTGGTTTTTCCGCTTTCGACAAGCATGTACCCACAGGAAATAACTTCGAGCGGACTTAGTTTCAGATAAGGAGCAGCAATTACATGGCGCCCGATCAGCATTTCAGCATTACGGCCACTGATAAGAGATAGAAAAAGAATAGCATCCGCTTTCCAGCTCAGTTGCATATTGTTGCCGGGAAAAAGAATTACAGGGATGTCGCTGTTCGCTTTCAGCGTTTTAATGCATTGATCCAATTCATTGTTCACAAGCAGGCTTCCGCCAACAAAAAAGTAATCAACCCCGGATTTTGCTGCATTGATGGCAATGTTTTCAACGTCTTTATTTTGTAATTTATCAGGATCAACCAGAACAGCAAGCTGTTTCCTGCCTTGTTCCGTACGTTTAAGGATATCCTGGTAAATTGGCATTTGCTGGGTTTAAAACGCAAATGTAGAAAAAAGGAGATAATAAGCACGCTGTGAAAACAGAAACATTAAGCCTTTGAATCTATATCGTCAATTGAGGGAGATAAATAGTCAATTTTATTACGAATAATCATATCACGCAAAGTCGCTAAGCCGCTAAGAATGCAAAGCAAATTGGAAATTATTGAATATCTCAAAAATGCAAAGTTGTTTTCCGGGCATTAATATTTTTGGAGTAAAAACTTTGCATCTCTGCGCCATTTCGGCAGGCTCAATGCATCGCTTTGCGTGAAAAATTATACAGCTTAGAAAACCGCCTTTGCGATTTTACAGATGTTATCCGATTTTCCCATCGTATAAAAGTGAAGCACCGGAACTCCGAATTTAATGAGCTCCTTTGATTGCTTAATGGCCCATTCAACGCCGACCTGCCTTACTTGCTGGTTGTCAGTACATTTTTCGACTGCCAGTACCAGTTCTTCCGGAATATCAATCGAGAATGTACGTGGGAGTGTGGAAAGCTGCGATTTCATTGACAGCGGCTTTAAACCCGGAATAATCGGAACCGTGATTCCTGTTTCGCGGCAGGCTTTTTCGAATTCAAAATATTTGGCATTATCAAAAAACATCTGGGTGACGATATAGTCAGCCCCGGCATCCACTTTTGCCTTAAGATATTGCAAATCAGTAGCAAGATTAGGTGATTCAAGATGTTTTTCAGGATAACCGCCAACGCCTATGCAGAAATTGGTCGGTACCGGGTTCAGGATATCTTCTTCAAGAAAAATCCCGTTATTCAGCCTGATAACCTGTTTCACCAGGTCAACAGCATAACGGTGCCCGTCAGCTTGTGGCTTAAATTGTTTTTCTCCTTTTAGATTATCGCCCCTGATCAGCAAAATATTGTCTATTCCTAAAAATTGGAGGTCGATCAGCGCATTCTCCGTTTCTTCAAGGCTGAATCCGCCACAAATCAAATGCGGAACCACATCAATGCCATATTTGAATTTTATTGCTGCAGTAATACCAACAGTTCCCGGCCTTTTACGAACTGTCCTCCGTTCGAGCAAGCCATCTTCACGTTCTTTAAAAATAACTTCCTCGCGATGGTATGTAACATCAATAAATGAAGGATTGAATTCAATCAGCGGATCAATGGTCTGGTATATGGAATTGATATTCTCGCCTTTCAGCGGCGGCAACAATTCAAATGTAAAAAGTGTTTTTCCTTTACTCTGCGCAATATATTCGGTAACTTTCATGGGATGGTTCTTGTAGTATGTTTTATTCTGATTATTTTGCAATTAAAGAGGTTGGAAGACCGAAGTCGGAAGTCAGAAGACTCAATGAGCCACGTTTATTCACAACATCAAATCTTTAATTACAGTATTTATATTTTTCGTTTCTATAAGTCATTTCAATTTCGTCAAAGTCATCATCTTATTCCGTCTCCCGACCACCATTTCCCATTTTTCCTTTCCATCTTCCCTCTTTCGACATCCATTTACTATTTTCCCTTTTCCATTTTCCCTTTTCCATTTTCCATCTTCCGACTTCCATCTTCCGACTCCTATTTTCTATTTTCCATTTTCTATCTTCCTTCTCCCAGCCTTTCCTCAATAATTCAGGTTCGACGCCAGCAACCTTTCAACTTCCTTAACCGTTAAATTCTTTCGCGAGGCATAATCTTCAACCTGCTCGCGACTGATACGGCTGATGGCAAAATATTGTGAATCGGGATTGGCAAAATAATACCCGCTTACAGCAGCAGCCGGATACATGGAAAAGTTTTCGGTGAGCGTAATACCGGTTTTATTGGCATCGAGCAAATCGAAAATGGTACCTTTTTCGCTGTGTTCAGGACAAGCCGGGTAACCCGGTGCCGGGCGAATACCTGCATACCCTTCATGGATAATCTCATCAATTGTCAGATTTTCATCTTTGGCGTAACCCCAATATTCCTTCCGGACTTTATCATGAAGCATTTCAGCAAATGCTTCTGCAAGCCTGTCGGCGAGGATTTTAACCATGATGGCATTGTAGTCGTCGTTCTCATCTTCATATTCTTTCACCCATTTCTCGATTCCAAGTCCTGCGGTAACTGCAAATAAACCGATATAATCGGTATAGCCGGTTTCTTTTGGAGCAATAAAATCAGCGAGTGAAAGGTTTGGGATTCCTGGTTCTTTTTCCTCCTCGTTGCGCAGGAAATGAAGCATGGTTTTTTCGTTCCCTTCAAGGTTTAACTCTATGCTGTCGCCTATTGCATTTGTTTCAAAAAATCCGAAAACGCCATTTGCCTGTACCATTTTCTTCTCAATAATCTGCTTCAGCATTACCTGCGCATCGTTGAAAAGTTTCCGCGCTTCAACACCTTTCAAAGGATCATCAAATATAGTCGGGTATTTCCCGCTTATTTTCCAGGCATGGAAAAAGAAAGTCCAGTCTATATACTTACTTATTTCTTCCAACGAATAATTATCAATATGCTTTACGCCTAAAAATGAGGGTTTTACAGGTTTGAAACTGCTCCAATCCATCTTGAATTTGTTAGCCCGGGCCTGTTCCAGTGAAACATAAGTAACACCGGCCCTTGTACTTTCGTGTTTGTGTCGTAAAGCCGAATATTTTTCAGTAACCGAGTCGATAAATGGTTTTTTCCCTTCTGCCGAAAGCAACGCTGCCACAACCCCGGTTGCTCTTGAAGCATCACGGACGTGAATAACAGGGTTATGATATTCGGGTGCAATCTTTACAGCTGTATGCATTTCGCTGGTAGTAGCGCCGCCGATAAGTAAGGGAACGTTAAAGCCTCTGCGCTCCATTTCCGAAGCTACAAAAGACATTTCCTCTAATGAAGGTGTAATCAATCCCGATAGTCCAATGATATCTACATTTTCCTTAATGGCTGCGTCCAGAATCTTTTCGGCATGAACCATCACGCCAAGGTCAATCACGTCATAATTATTACAGCCTAAAACTACGCCTACAATGTTTTTGCCGATATCATGAACATCACCTTTTACGGTAGCCATCAGGATTTTACCGGCTTTGTTATTTTCGCCAACTATTTTTTCTGCTTCGATGTAAGGCAATAAAACAGCAACTGCTTTTTTCATTACGCGGGCGCTTTTTACAACCTGCGGCAGGAACATTTTCCCGGCGCCAAACAGATCGCCAACCACATTCATTCCGGCCATCAGCGGGCCTTCAATAACTTCGAGTGCCCTTGCAAAATGAGGCCGTGCTTCTTCAACATCAGTTGCAACATCAGCATCCAAACCATGAACCAGCGCATAAGTTAAACGCTCGTTTACCGGGAGACCCCGCCATGCTTTTGCAGCGGCTTCGGTCTTCTCAGTCGCTTTCATCTTCGAAGCGTAATCGATCAGCCTTTCGGTTGAATCATGCCTGCGGTTAAAAAGAACATCCTCGATAAGTTCCAGTAGATCCACTGGAATATCATCGTAAACAGGCAGGTTACCCGCATTTACAATTCCCATATCCATTCCGGCTTTAATGGCATGATACAGAAAAGCGGAATGCATGGCTTCACGTAAGGCATCGTTGCCACGAAACGAAAATGAAAGGTTACTGATTCCGCCACTGATCCTGGCATACGGAAGATTTTGCTTTATCCATTTAATGGTTTCAATAAAATCGACAGCATAATTATTGTGTTCTTCGATACCGGTTGCAATGGCTAGAATATTCGGATCGAAAATAATATCTTCGGGTGGTACCCCGATTTCATCAACCAGAATGTGATAAGCACGTGAGCAGATTTCTTTGCGGCGTTCGAGCGTGCTGGCCTGTCCATCTTCATCAAAAGCCATCACCACCATGGCTGCTCCATAATTCCTTATTTTGCGGGCATGTTCCCGGAAAGCGTCTTCACCTTCCTTCATGCTGATGGAATTCACAATGGCTTTGCCTTGCAAACATTTCAACCCGGCTTCTATCACTTCCCATTTCGAGGAGTCAATCATTATCGGCACCCTGGCAATTTCGGGTTCTGCCATCAGCAGATGCAGATACCGCACCATTTCACGTTTGGCATCCAGCAAGGCATCGTCCATATTGATATCCAGAACCTGTGCGCCTGAATCAACCTGCTGACGGGCAACTGAAAGGGCTTCATCGTATTTTTCTTCACGGATAAGCCTTGCAAATTTCTTTGATCCGGAAACATTGGTCCGTTCACCGATATTAATAAAATTGCTGTTTTCGAAAACCATTAATGGTTCTAGTCCGCTGAGCCGCAAGTATTTTGGAATAGCAGGAATATGCCTTGGTGTCGATTGCTCAGCAACTTTGCAAAGTTCCCTGATATGTTCAGGCGTGGTGCCGCAACATCCGCCAATAATATTTACGGATTTGTTAGTAAGAATTGGTTGGATATGATGAGCCATCTGCAACGGCGATTCATCGTATTCACCAAACTGGTTTGGCAAGCCAGCATTTGGGTAGGCGCTTACATAAAAAGGCGCTTTCCGCGAAAGTTCTTCAATAAAAGGATTTAGTTGCTCAGCCCCAAGTGAACAGTTGAATCCAACGCTCAACAAATCAATATGCGAAACCGAATTCAAAAATGCTTCGGTAGTTTGTCCGGAAAGCGTTCTTCCGCTGGCGTCCGTGATTGTTCCCGAAACCATAACCGGAAGGCGCATGTTTCGTTCAGCAAGTACTTCATTTATAGCGTATAAGGCGGCTTTTGCATTCAGCGTATCAAAGATGGTTTCAACCAAAAGCAAATCTACCCCGCCATCAATCAATCCGCGAATTTGTTCTTTATATGAATCCTTAAGCTGATCATAACTTACGGCACGAAATCCCGGATCGTTTACATCGGGCGACATGCTGGCTGTTTTGCTGGTGGGTCCAACGGCACCGGCAACAAAGCGTGGTTTGTCTGGATTAAGAGCAGTGAACTTTTCCACTTCGGCTACTGCAATTTTAGCGGAAGCCAGGTTCATTTCATACACAATAGGTTCCAGCTGGTAATCAGCCATGGAGACCGATGTTGCATTAAACGTATTGGTTTCAATAATATCAGCTCCAGCCTCAAGGTAAGCCTGGTGGATTTCGCTGATTACATTCGGCATGGTGAGTGAAAGCAAATCGTTGCAGCCTTTCAGATCGATAGGATGCGTGGCAAACCGTTCTCCGCGGTAATCCGAATCTTTAAGCTTATACCGCTGTATCATAGTACCCATGGCGCCATCCAGCACTAAAACGCGATTTTCTAAAACCTTATATATACTTTCCTTTTCAACCATCTCTTCATATGTTTTTCTGCACTGCTTACTTAAACAAAGTAGCCGTACAGAAGTTTTTAACTCAACACATTCAGTTTCTCCGTATTCCGGGAGCAGGAGTGTGTTTTAATTATAATCTCCACCAAAGGCGAAGCAGGTATTGGCACCTTACACACCGTATGGCGGTGGTTGCCAGAGGTTCACGGAGCCTGTTCTCTCCCCCCTTCTGTATAACTCAAACCTCCTTAGTGTGAAAGGAATATTTGAAGGTGCAAAGATAAATTAATTTATTGATATGTAAATAACCACTATTCTGAATCTTTGCTTTTCATGAGCAAACAATCTGTTTCATTTTGAGTTATATATGAGTCGATTTAGAAATAAATTGTACCTTTGCACCCCTAAAAATAAAATATAATGGAACACCAAACTTTTAATACTACTATGAATTATAAAGTTCGAGATATCGCACTGGCCGAATGGGGCCGTAAGGAAATCGAAATCGCCGAGAAAGAAATGCCCGGCTTGATGAGTATTCGTAATAAATATGCTGCTGAAAAACCGCTGAAAGGTGCCCGGATTACCGGTTCCCTGCACATGACTATTCAAACAGCAGTTTTAATTGAAACATTAGCTGAACTTGGCGCCGAAGTGCGTTGGGCAAGCTGCAATATTTTCTCAACCCAGGATCATGCCGCCGCTGCTATTGCCGCTGTAGGCATTCCTGTATTTGCCTGGAAAGGCGAAAGCCTCGACGAATACTGGTGGTGTACCAACCAGGCTCTTACTTTCGAAGGCGGAAAAGGCCCGAACCTTATTGTTGATGATGGTGGCGATGCTACTTTATTGATTCACAAAGGATTTGCTGCCGAAAAAAATCCTAAATTACTTGAAGAAGTTGGCGCTAATGCTGAAGAGCAGGTTATCATGAATCTTCTGCGTGAAACTTTTGTTGAAAACCCAACCAAATGGCATGGTGTAGTTGCCGACTGGAAAGGTGTTTCGGAAGAAACCACAACCGGCGTTCACCGCCTATACCAGATGATGGAAAAAGGCGAATTGCTGATTCCAGCCATCAACGTTAACGACTCAGTTACCAAATCCAAATTCGATAACCTTTACGGTTGCCGCGAATCACTGGCTGATGGCATAAAACGTGCTACCGATGTAATGCTTGCCGGTAAAGTAGTTGTTGTTTGCGGATATGGCGATGTTGGAAAAGGCAGTGCCAAATCGATGCGTGCATATGGAGCCCGTGTTATAGTTACCGAAATTGACCCGATCTGTGCGTTACAGGCTGCTATGGAAGGTTTCGAGATTAAACCGGTTGAAGATGCTCTTGATGAAGGAAATATCTATGTTACCACAACCGGCAACAGGGATGTGATCACCATTGAGCATATGCTGAAAATGAAGGATCAGGCTATCGTTTGTAACATCGGCCATTTCGATAACGAAATACAGGTTGACAAACTGAATGTAATGCCTGGTGTTGAAAAAATCGAAATTAAACCACAGGTTGACAAATATATTTTCCCTGACGGACATGCAATCTTTATGCTTGCCGAAGGTCGTTTGGTAAACCTTGGTTGCGCTACGGGCCATCCTTCGTTTGTTATGAGCAACTCATTTGCAAACCAGACACTTGCTCAGCTCGATTTGTGGAAAAATAATTACGAAGTAGGTGTTTACCGCCTGCCGAAATACCTCGACGAAGAAGTTGCACGTCTGCACCTGGAGCATATTGGTGTAAAACTTACAAAGCTTACTCCTGAACAGGCTGAATATATTTCAGTACCAGCCGAAGGACCTTACAAAGCTGATCATTACCGGTACTAAAATTTTGGTTTTATAATTTTAAAAGGGCTGTCATATTCGTATGATGGCCCTTTTTTGTTGTTAAAATGGAAAATAGAAAATAGGGAAATGGAAATTGGGAAAATGACGAACAGGAAAACCTGACAGCGTAAAGACCTGTCAGCGTTTTGGCAGGGCAGGGAAATTAGTAAATCAGAAAAAAGATAGGATTAGACTCCAGGAGCCGCAATTCGAAAAGCCCCATGGCCAGAAACTTGAAACTTGAAACCAGAAACCAGAAACTTTAACCCTTTAATTATATACCGATAATACTTCCCCATCGTAATTCCACCTGTATTGCATCAGCGAATAAGGCGAAGGGCCACTGTAGGGTGATCCGTCAGTAAGCACGAATTTCGACATGCAAACCGAATCAACACATGTTATATTTGATGCATCAACACTAATTCTTGCCCCGGTTTTCTCCGGATCATAAGGACAGCAGCGTTCGTATACAGCAAATTCTTCAGGGAGCAGGCGAAATATTACAATGCCTCTATAGCCTTCGGTAAGATATTTGTATCCGCCAACAGGAATGTAATCCAAAGTATTCGGGTACAATTGCACGTTAACATAAGCATAGGGAATCGTTGGTTGATTGTCCTTGTTGCATCCGGGAGCTACAATCAAAAGAAGAATTATTACTGCCAGGATTCGCATCATATACTTATTGTAAGGTATTTCCGTTGTAAAAGTAATGCTTAACACTTTCAAAACGCAAATGATCGTTTAAAATTGTCTGTAAACTTCAGTGTTTACAAACATTTAGAAATGACAAAATTAATCTTTCTTTGCCCTGAGTAAAATATAACTTAAAATGAGCCAAAAATTAAAGCATAGCCGCATATTCCTGTTAGCCTCAATCCTTGTTTTAACAACATTCACTTTTACCGGCACAGGTTGCAGACTGTTGAAGAGAGACAAACGGGCAGTAGCTGAAAAAAAGACGGAAGAAGCTGATAAAAAGTTGGATGCGGAATACGAAAAAGCCCGCCAACAACATTACGATCATCAGACCAAAGAAGCTAAGAAGATGATGAAGCGAACAAAAAAGAAAGCTTTAAAATCCAACATGCCTAAGAAACGTAAAGCACAATCTAAAAATACATGCAGTTAGATTAGTCAGCTTTCTTTACTGTTTGAAAATATTGATAATTGTATTCTAATGGAAAGATAACGCGAAACAGTAACAGATTCCCAATCTTTATTTTAAAATATAATTTGCATTTAAATTTTTCTGCTACAGGCAATGGACAGATTTATTTTTTGTCAATATAATTAGTACTTTTACATGGTATAATTCAATGCTGATTTTTAAATGGAAAACCTCATCTACATTCTTATTGGAATTGCCTGGGTGGCATATTCACTGTATTCGGCCCGGCAAAAAGCCATACAGAAGCAGCAGTCATCGGGATTGCCACCGAGTGGACCATCGCCATCCTCACCACTCCCCATACCTGGAAACCAGGGCGGAGGGAAATCTTTACTCGAAGAGATCTTACGGGAAATTGCAGGTGAACCTAAACTCGTTCCTCAGCCGGTAGTCCAACCGGTTGTGCCTGTAAAGCAAACAACTCATAGAACCGTTTCCGAATTAAATAAAACCTATGATGACCATTCAGGGTACAAATTTATAACCAGTCCATCTGTTGAATCTTCCGGAACTGATGTTGGAAACAAATGGAAAGCTCAGGAAGTCAGAGCGCATTTAACAAATGAACAAGCCCTTTCCACTAAATTTGATCTGCGCGAAGCAATAATTTACAGCGAATTATTGAATAGGAAGTATTTCTGATCACATTTTTTTATCACCTGAAAATAACTTGTTTTCGATATTAAAATATCTTTATCTTTACATGCTTTTTTCAGGGTTGGCAAAATAATACTAACGTTTAAATTCATATACTTGTAGTCAGGAAATTACTTCACATGAGAAAACTCCTGATTTTCAGATAATAAATTGCAGCGATTTCTGCATAAACAAGCAAAAATTTACAGAAAGGACCCTTTTTAGCAAAGGGTCTTTTCTTCTTATTTATTAAAAACAAATGGCTACCGATATGACACAGGTAACATACTACACGAAGGACGGTTTCGAGAAACTGAAGGTTGAACTGGAACATTTGGTTCATATTGAACGTCCACTTATTTCACAACAAATTGCCGAAGCCCGCGACAAGGGTGATCTTTCGGAGAATGCTGAATACGACGCAGCAAAGAATGCACAAGGCATGCTCGAAATGCGAATTTCGAAGCTTCAGGATCTGATTCGCAGCGCCCGTTTGATCGACGAGTCAAAAATGGATGCCTCTAAGGTTCAGATTTTGTCCACCGTTAGAATCAGGAACCTGAGCAATAACACTGAAATGACCTACACGCTTGTTCCCGAAAATGAAGCCAACCTGAAAGTTGGTAAATTATCAGTTTCTTCGCCCATTGCCAAAGGACTGCTTGGAAAATCAAAGGGGAGCAAAGCGGAAATTGTAATTCCATCCGGGTCGATCAATTTTGAGATTGTTGAAATAATCACTAAATAATTCAAACATGGCAGGAATATTTGCGCGTATAGCTTCCGGCGAAATTCCATCCTATAAAATCGCTGAGGACGAAAGGTTTTTCGCTTTCCTGGATATTAACCCGCTGGCCAAAGGCCATACGTTGGTGATTCCAAAGAAGGAAATTGATTATCTCTTCGATATTGACGAAGAGATGTATAAAGATCTTTGGTTATTTGCGATGAAGGTCGCAAAAGCAGTAAAACAGGTTGTACCTTGTATTAAAGTAGGTGTGGCTGTTATAGGCCTGGAAGTACCTCATGCGCATATTCACCTGGTTCCTATGAATACTATGAATGATATAAACTTCAGCCGTGCGAAACTAACTTTCCCTGCGGATGAAATGAAGCAACTTGCCAAAGATATTGCTGTTGCAATAAAATAATTTCTGAAATCTGATTACGTAGAAACCGCTTTTATAAAAGGCGGTTTTTTTTATTTCAGAAGGTTAGATGCCATCCAGATCAATATCCTATCTTCTCTATCTTAATGTCCTTCCCGGATTCAAATGGCATCATGGCATTGATTAACCGGGCTTTTTGAAATTGTTTCAGATCAGAAACTTTAATCACCATCTCCGAAATCAGGTTGTTTTCCAGTAAATAACTCCGCATAGTACCATGCAACAGGGGAGTTGATGGTGTGACCCATTTAGTCCCGTCGAAAAAGATAATATTCGAGTAGCTGGTATCCGTTATGTAGCCCTTTTTAACTATAATTATTTCATCAAAACGTTCACGTTTTGTAAGCAGTTTGTTAAGGCTGCCGCGGTTTGTATATTTGTAATTGTATAAGATAGAATTGTCTTCAATCAACCTGAGTGATTTTACCGCATGAGGCTCATAAGGTTCAAAATCAATGCTTTTCACTTCTTTGCTGTAGGATACCCTGCATTTGTATAGTCCCTGTTTGCAACTTGATGGAATTTGGATAACATGATTCAGGTCAATTTCATCGGTTGATTTATAAAGTGATTTCCGGCTGTGATTCAGCCTTATGTTATGGTATTCGATGTTCTGTAGGATACCATCCTGCAACCTGATGGTTTCAAATAATAGGGACATAGACTTTATCGATTAATTCGTTGTATTCGGTTTGCGGATTACTGTTTGCGGTTATTCCACCGCCGCTGCAGAATATTAGTTTTTCATTTTCTTTTTTAATAAACCGGATCATCACTCCTGAGTCGAGTTTTGATCCGTCAAAATATCCAAAAACACCGGTATAAAACCCCCTTGAATATATTTCAGCTTCATGTATTATCTGAAGCGTTTTATTCTTGGGTGCTCCTGAAACAGAACCTGCCGGTAAAAGTTTGCGGAATATATTGCCCAGGCCAGTTTGGTAGTTTTGGGGAAGTATCCCCGAAATTTCGGAACTGACCTGCAGCAGCGATTTTTCGTTTGTAGCAATTTTTTCAATATACCTGAACCTATCCACTTTTACATCTGTTGCAACCATACTCAGATCGTTACGGATCAGATCGACTATAGTATTGTGTTCCGCGGTTTCTTTCGGATCGGCAAGTATGCGGTTTTCAGCATCCGGCAAGGATGCATCAATAGTTCCTTTCATTGGGAATGAGCGTATGGTGCCGTTGTCTATCTGAACAAATATCTCAGGCGAAAAAACTACAAACTCATCCTGAAACAATAACCGGTAACGTGCTTTACTACGTGCAAATATCTCAGGCAAAGATATGTTTAATTCAATATCAGTTGGAAATGTTAGATTTGTAAGATAGGAATTTCCTTCAACCAGATTCTGGTACACGTGTTTAAATGCTTTGTTATACGTAATTCCATCAACAGGATGTTTAACCAGGTTTACCGTTTCAGTTTCAGATTCAGATTCAATAGTATTGCCAATTCCGTTGATATTGAAATAAATACCTGAGTTACCGGCTAGTGTTGGATTTATGAAAAATCCATGCATTACTTCAAAATCAATTCCAAAAAGAAAAGGCTGCATCCTACTTCCATGAAGATTCATGAGTTCAAAAACCCTTTCAGCGGTATACAGCATTATTTACAATGATTATGATATTTTGAATCTAACTTTAAGCGCACTCCGAACATCAAAGAACCTCGCTTTATTACCCCTCTCTCCGTCCTCCGTCTCTCCGCCCCTCCGTCCCTCAGTCCCTCAGTCTCTCAGTCCCTCCATCCCTCAGTCTCTCAGTCCCTAAGTCCCTCAGTCCCTCAGTCCCTCAGTCCCTCAGTCCCTCAGTCCCTAAGTCCCTCAGTCTCTCAGTCCCTCCATCCCTCAGTCCCTCAGTCCCTCAGTCTCTCAGTCCCTCAGTCTCTCAGTCTCTCAGTCCCTCCATCCCTCAGTCCCTCCATCCCTCAGTCCCTCAGTCCCTCAGGCCCTAAGTCCCTAAGTCCCTCCGTCTCCCCCTTCAACCCGTCTACTCAATCTCCCGTCATCTCAGTAAGCCCTCTCATTCCTTCCTTCAATAAAATTAATAAAGGATTTATTCACCACTTTATTTCCTCCGGGCGTAGGATAATTACCGGTAAAGTACCAGTCGCCGGTGTGATTCGGAATCGCCTTGTGCAGATCTTCGATGGATTGATACACGACAGCTATTTCGGCTTTGCATCCTGCAGGCGTAACTAATTGGGCGATTTTTGCTGAAATCTGCTGTGGCGTGAACAAATCGTAAATATCCTTCACATAATTGACCACTTGTTCCTTGGGCAGTTTTTCCTGGGCCTTACATTTGCGGTAAACTTCGTTAAGAATATCACTTTGATGCGTTTCTTTCAATAATTCTATGGTTGCATTAAAAGCGATAAAGTCTGTGATTTTGGCCATATCGATGCCATAGCAATCCGGGTAACGGATTTGTGGTGCCGACGAAGCTACCACAATTTTCTTGGGTCCAAGCCTGTCGAGTATCCGGATAATACTTTGTTTCAATGTAGTGCCACGTACAATTGAGTCATCAAGGACAACAAGATTGTCCGTTCCCCTGCGAACTGTTCCATAGGTAACATCGTAAACATGCGCTACCAGGTCGTTTCGTTTGGAGTCCTGGGTAATAAAAGTGCGGAGTTTTATATCCTTGACAGCTACTTTTTCAACCCTTGGCTTTAATTTAAATATTTCCTGGAGTTGTTCACGTGTGATCGTCGGACCGGATTTCAGGATTCTGTCAGCTTTTATAAGGTCGCAGACATTATTCAGTTCTTCAACCATACCATAGAAAGCAGATCCGGCAGTGTTTGGAATGTAGCTGAAAACGGTGTTTTCCAGGTCGTGGCCAACTTCTGCAAGTATGTTTTTTGTCAGTACAGCGCCTAATTGTTTGCGTTCGTTATAGATATCCTTATCGGTGCCCCGGCTGAAGTAAATCCTTTCGAATGAACAGGAGCGTCTGGGCCCGGGTTCTTTGATCTGAACTTCTTCCACGGCACCGTCACGACGTACAATAAGCGCATGGCCTGGTTTCACTTCGTGAACATCTTCATACAATACATTCATCGTAGTCTGAATTACCGGTCTTTCCGAAGCAGCAACAACAATTTCATCATCTTTATACCAGTATGCGGGTCGTATCCCATTCGGATCACGCAGAATAAATGCATCTCCATGTCCGAACATACCGGCAATGGCATATCCACCATCCCAATGCTCGGATGATTCTGAAAGCAAATCTTTGATATCTAGGTTTTTAGCGATCAGTTCTGTGCTTTGCTGCTTGGTGAATCCTTCTTTTTTAAACTTACGGTACAGATCTTCATTGGCATCATCGAGGAAGTGACCTATTTTTTCAAGTATCGTAACAGTATCTGAAGTTTCCACAGGATATTGCCCGAATCCGACAAGTCGTTGAAAGAGTTCATCCACATTGGTCATATTGAAATTTCCTGCCAATACCAGGTTTCGTGTCATCCAATTGTTGTAACGAACTACAGGGTGAAGGTTTTCGATTTTATTTTTTCCGAAAGTGCCATACCTGAGGTGTCCGATAAAAACTTCTCCGTAAAAAGCGATGCTTTTCTTAAGCCATTCCGAATCATTTAATTTTTCCGGGGTTTTATACTGCAGATCCTGGTATGGTTTGTATATCTGTTTGAAAATATCATCAATTGGTGCCGGCGCATTCGATCTCACTCTGTCAATGTACCTGCTTCCCGGTTCAATGTTGAGTTTAATGCTTGCAACCCCAGCTCCATCCTGGCCACGGTTGTGTTGCTTTTCCATGAGCAGATGCAACTTGTTGATTCCATAAAGTGTGGTGCCGTAGCGTGTATAATAATACTCCAGGGGTTTTAATAACCTGATGAAGGCAATACCACATTCATGTTTTATTTGTTCACTCATGAGATAATGTTATTTAAATGGATTGTATCGGATACCAAGGTAAGTAAAACAAGCTAAACGAAAAAGAAGCAACATCAGGTAAAAATATTTCCTTTCTGCCTGAGGTTTTTATGGATCAATTAAAGAGTGTTTGTGACTAATTCTTAATCAGTTTTTTACTTCCCGCAAAACCCTGTTCGGTATAGAACAGCATGATATAGGTGCCTTTTGATACTGTGCTTAAGTCGAGATTCACTATATTCCCCGTCAGTGATTCCCGATTCAGGACCTTTTGACCGGTAAGATTTACCATGCTTACTTTTTTAATGCCTTTAGGGATTCCAACCCAAACCATACTTTGGGCAGGATTAGGATATACCGTTACCTGCTCCATCAGCTTGTTTTCGGATATGCCGAACGTAACAGCCAGGTCGTTATAAAAACTGATGTAGGTGTACTGATCGTGTTCAACCGTCCAGCTCCTGTTGGGTTGCCCATAGGGAAATTCAACGGCTGTATCATTCCAGGAGCTGTTTATTCGAAATTTGAATTCAAGTTGGTCTCCATCCAGAAATCCCGCTATTGTAGTTGAATAGATTGCGGAATCTGATCCCGGAACAATGGATAAAATGTTTTTCTTCCCATCAAAATTGTTGAAAGTTCCGGCTATGTCAACCGTGTCAGTTCCAGGATTAAAAAGGGTATCTGCAATATATTCGGACATGTTAACAATAAAAGTCAGACTCACAAATTGAGTTGAACTCTCGGTTACATTAATATCATCTATTGCAATTTTATCTCCTCCCGATTTTGTATTTAACCTGAATCCGATAAAAATAGTCTGATCTGCGTATCCTGCGTTTGACAAATCTAATGTATTGGTAATTGGTGCCGTTGAATTATCAGAAGTGTATGATCCCGCAGCTCCATTGAAGAGGCAGCCGGCGACAGATTGCTCAGTAGTTGAAATATATACCTGGTAAGTATCTGTTTTTTCGCTGGTTAAGGATAAGCTATTCCATGATAATGTGGATGCCTTCCCAATCCTGATAGCGGGTGTTACAAACCAATCGTTGGCTACCGTATCCCCCAGATAATTTGAGGTAGCTATCGCGGCATGATTCCCGGCAGATCCTGCGGTATTTACAAACCACGGGACACTTCGAAGTGTGTCCCACTCATTGCCTATCGGGTCTGCTTTGTCATAATTGGCAAGAACATAGCTCTGGAAAAGGTTGGCAGTATCTTCAAAGGTCTGGTGATAAATTACCTGTTGGGCATTTATGGCCATAGTGCTTGCCAGGATAAATAAGATCGCAATAAAAAATTTCCTCATCGTACAATAAAAATGAAATCAATGAATTTTTGAATGTCCATAAAGAATATTGTAGCACAATAAGTTATGACATATTCAAAGCAAGCTGTTTTGTTTAAAAGATGCAAATTTACAAATTCCGAAGCAATAAAAAGAGGGTGAACAAATTTAGGCGTCTGCAGTTATCTATTATTAGCAATTTTTAACGTTAATTTGCTGTATTTCCCTGCTTATGTAAAAAGGCATAGTTAAAATAATTTTAATGAAACATTTGGTGTCCGATCGTTTTGAGTTCCATTTTCAAGGTTCCGGTTTCATTTGGCTTCATATCTTACTGAAAAATCAGGTTTCTAAATCTTAGATTCCTGTATATTTATAGACACAAACACCCGACCAGTTTAACCATGAAGTCATATCAGTTTCTTATCTTTTTCAGCATTGTTTTGCTGATTTATAGTCTTGTAAACTATTATATCTATATACGGGGCATACAGGCATTGCCGCAGGGGACAAGTTTTAAAAACTGGTATCCATGGATTTTTCTTTTCGTAAGTGCCTCGTACATAATAAGCCGCCTGATGGAGCGTGTATGGATTTCACCGCTTAGTAATATTTTTACGTTTGTAGGATCATTCTGGCTCGCGCTTATGATTTACTTCTTAATGGCAGTGCTGGTTATTGACATATTGAGGCTCATTCTCTATTTTCTGCCACAACCTGCTATACTGGCAAACAATTATGTGGAATTTAAAAAATACCTTTTTATTGCGGTTGTTGGCATAGTGGGAATTGTTGTATTGCTTGGCCATATCAACGCACTTAACCCACGGGTAAAAAGAATTGATATTCATATTAATAAGAAAGCCGGTGAAATGAAAACGCTTCATATTGCTGCTGCTTCGGATATTCATATGGGAACCCTGGTTGGTCCCAGGCGTACGGCTAAACTTGTGCAGATGTTAAACGACCGGCATGCTGATGTAATATTACTTGCCGGTGATATTGTAGATGAGGATCTGGCGCCTGTGATTCACAACGACCTGGGCCGATCATTAGTGAAACTCAAAGCGCCATTGGGCGTTTTTGCCATCACCGGGAACCACGAATACATCGGTGGTGCCGAAGCTGCTGTTAAGTATCTCCAGGATCATGGCATTACAATGTTAAGAGATACTTCACTAAAAATCAACGGAAGTTTCTACCTTGCCGGCCGCAACGATCGCGACTCGAAACGATTTAGCAAAAAAGAGCGTAAAGGCCTGGATAAAGTACTCGAAGGTGTAGATCTTTCATTTCCTGTGATCATGATGGACCACCAACCGTTTAACTTGCAGCAGGTAGTTGATGCCGGTGTTGATTTTCAACTATCGGGACATACTCATCACGGGCAGTTGTGGCCTTTTAATTATATTACAACAGCTATGTATGAAGTAAGCTGGGGATTTAAAAAGAAAGGGAATTCCAATTTTTATGTTTCAAGTGGCTATGGCGGCTGGGGACCACCGGTTCGCACAGGCAACAGGCCGGAGATACTGGATATTTATATAACTTTTAACTAACCCGTGCTGATTGCATAAATACGTAAGTTGTTGAGGAAAAAGATTTTACTATGAATTTAAACTCAGCACGCATTCAATCCCCGGTTGGAATTATCGAAATATCCGGAAGTGAAGCTGGAATTCGTTCAATACTTTTTATGGATAATGAGATTGAGGAAACGCCAGTTCCTGCTTTTTTGCAGGAATGTGTAACCCAATTAAACGAATATTTCGATGGAAAGCGGAAGCAGTTCAATTTAAAACTTGATCCGAGGGGAACTGCTTTTCAGCTTAAAGTATGGAAGAAGCTTCAGGAAATTCCTTTCGGAAGAACTATCAGTTACCTTGATCTTGCCCGAATGACCGGCCGCGAAACCAACACACGTGCTGTCGGAAACGCGAATGGTAAAAACCAAATTAACATTGTAGTTCCTTGTCATCGTGTTATTGGTAGTAACGGAAAATTAACCGGATATGGTGGCGGTTTGTGGCGTAAGGAAATCCTGTTAAAACTGGAAATGGGTGATACGATGCCGGGATTGTTTGCCGGTACATAGAATAGATAGTTGAACAGAAAGGATTATGATTCCTTGCCGGTTTCCTGTTATTCTTAAATTAATGAGTTTCTTGATCAAAGCTTGATCTTTTCCAGTTCACTCCGTTTAACTATTCTGCCAACAGGATATAGGTTCAGCCGGTTATCCCAGTACTCCGATTTACTGTAAAACCAATTCAGCAGAGCATCAGGATCAGAAGCAAATTCTTTATCAGAAGCTTTTTTCTGATCAAACTCTGTTTTCAAAGCGGGGTCTTTTTTAATCATTTCCCTTGCCATCGTTTCCATTACATACGATTCGGAATATTCTTTCTGTTCGAGGTATTTATCAAAAAATCCCCAGGCAGCATACGAATCAGGCGATGCCGGCTCCAGTAAATGCGCAATAACTCTTGCTGTGCGCTGGTTCATATCAACCACCATTGTTCCGGCAGGGAATGTTTGCTGCACTATTGAGTCAATCAGTTCGTAAGTTAATTTATGATGACCTTCGTATGGTCTTTGTTGCCAGTATACATTGGCAAAACGGCTTGATTTTACAGTGCATATGACTTCATGATTCAGTTTTGTCATTTTTACACCGTGAAACCGCAGCCCATCAATAATGGAGCTGCATTGCGGAGGGATAAGGTATGCTTCAGGAAGGCTTACAAACTTGTCCGCTATGCAATTCGGGAACATGGTTAGCTGCCATACGGTTGGTTTCCGGTTATTATATTTAAACCATAAGCCACCGGTAAGATCGCTGGTATCAATCGTATAATCATATCCAAGAAATTCTATCTTGGTGCTATCTTTAAGCGATTCGGAGAAATTCACCGGGAATGGTTCTTTCCTGAACTCCTCGCTTGCTGAATATGCATCAGCTTTTGAAACAAGAGTTTGCAGTGTTTTGTATTCCCTATTAAGCAGTTCAAGCGTATGAGTTATCATAGCATAAGTGCTGGAAACTCTCGCTTTATAGGGTTTCAGCATATGGGTTTCGATCAGCAGTCCCGGACGGTTTTGTACGGCTGTGTATCCCTGTGAGAGCATAGGAGGCGCAACTCCTACTGTAAGTCCGCTACGCGGATCGTGCCAGTTGCGAAACTGAACATACGGGAATATGGGATATCCTGATTTTTTCATCTCGCTTACAAGGTAAGTTTCGCATGTTTTCTCGGTCCATTCCGACAGGTTTTTCTCCATGCAGCCTTTGGTTTCGAGTGCGTAAGTCATAGTATATTGAAAGTCAGCTCCGTCAGTAACGTGACAATCTACGAAAAATTCGGGTAACCATTTAGTATACAAATTAAGCCAAGCCTGCATTTCGGGTGCATCGGCTTTCATGAAATCGCGGTTCAGGTTCAGGTTTTGTGAGGTGGTTCGCCAGCCCATTTCATCAGGTCCGTTCTGGTTGATCCGGTTATACGGACCAAAACGTTCGTGCCCGTCAGTATTTAAAATCGGGATAAACAGGATGGTAACATGATTAAGCAGTGATAAATTTTTCTTGTAAACAGCTATATCGCGCAGCAGCATCAGGCCGGCATCTTTACCGTCGCATTCGCCGGCATGGATGCACGCTTCAATAAGCAAAACAGCATTCCCGCTTTTACGAACCGCCTCAGGAGTGAAATTGCCGTTTTTGTCTGCAATGAGTAGCGGCAAGTCCCGCCCCTGTGGGCTTTTACCGAATGTTGTATATTTTAATATTGGTGATGCTTTATCAAGTTTTCCGCAAAACTCAATTGTTTCCGCATACCGGGGAGTACCAAGGTATTGTGATTTTTCATAATAAGTCTGAAATGCAGTATCCTGGGCTGAAAGTTGCACCATCAGTAAGAAACTTAAAAGAGAGAGAATCAATTTCATTCTGAAAATTATTTGGGCGCAAAAGTAAACATATAATCCACTTTGTGGAAGAAATATGGAGGGCCGGGAAGGGGAAATGGGGAAATGGGAAAATAGAAAATAGGGAATTGGAAAATAGGGAAATAGGCCTTTGTTAATTTAAAAACTTTAACCCACACTTCGCTCAGCAAGGCAAAAACATAAAACACACGAACCCTTGAACACCGCACTCATTTAAACCCTTGAACGCCGCAGGCATTTGAACCCTTGAACGCCGCAGGCATTTGAACACTTATACTTTCCTGTCCCCAAAACAAATACCCATTTTTCTTGATTTTTTAATAAGAGAGTTATCTGGTGGTACAAGTTTGAGTTTTCCGCCTACCTGGTCAAGAGGTATTGATGTTATCGTTTCGCCATCCTTGCAAACCATTACGCCGAATTTGCCTTCTGCTATGAGTTCAACGGCATGGGCACCGTAACGGGTTGCCAAAATGCGATCCATTGGGTTAGGCGAACCTCCCCGTTGTACATATCCAAGAATGGTTTCGCGGGTTTCGAGACCGGTTTTTTCTTTAATTGATTGTGCAACAAATGAAGCTGCTGAGGTTCCTTTGGGCTTTGAAATACCTTCGGCTACAACTACAATAGAGTATGGCTTTTTGTTTTTCACCCTTTTTTCAAGGTAGCGGGCAACGATATCCATGTCGTAGGGGATTTCCGGGATTAAGATTACATCCCCGCCACCAGCAACTCCTGAGTATAGCGTAAGCCACCCTGCATTATGCCCCATCAGTTCAATAACCATAATCCGTTTATGAGAATTGGCTGTTGAATGCAGTCTGTCAATAGACTCTGTTGCTATGCCGACTGCAGTATCGAACCCGAAAGTCACATCTGTTCCGTATACATCATTGTCAATAGTTTTTGGAATTCCGATTATGTTCAAGCCTTCTGCAGCCAGTTTTGCAGCCGTTTTTTGAGTTCCGTTACCACCGATTACCACCAAAGCATCAAGTCCGATTTCTTTATAATTTTTCTTAATAACCTTTGACATGTTTTCTCCGGTAATGGGATCGTTTTTGAATGGCTTATCGCGCGAAGTTCCAAGAATGGTCCCTCCAAGGGTAAGCATACCCGAAAGCTGCGTTTCCTCCAATTCTATATATTCTTTTTCTATGAGTCCGCGAAAGCCTGAAGAAATCCCGATTACTTTCATTCCATATTCGGTTATGGCAGTTTTTCCCACACCTCGGATAGCGGCGTTTATACCAGGACAATCGCCTCCGGCTGTCAGTATTCCAATCTTCATTCCACGGGTCGAAAGAGTCATCTTCTTGAATTCATTATGTATTTACAAAGGTAATGCTATTCGTCAACAGTGGCTGTTAATTTTTTAAATCACAAAATAAACATAACAACATATACTCCTTTTACTGAGGTCGATTTCAGGCAAGTTAATTTCATCCACCGGAGAACATCTGATAAAAATATTGCTGAAAGTGAGTATTCTGCAACATGTTTCCGCAATTCATTGTTTCTGTTTTTATGATTACCTCAACACCTTTAATGTATATATATCGCGGGCTGACAATCAAACAATAATGTACTTAAAAATCATGTCAAAGATAAACCTGTATATATAAATGAATATCAGAATATTGCTTAAGGTTTAATTATCAGTTGAATGAAAGTATTATTTTTTATACTTTTGCGGAAACTACAAAAAGCATACGGATTATTTCCTGGAATGGTGAGGGTCGTTGATGAAATTTTATCCTCTGACTTAACAATTTGCAGCTGAATGTAAGTTTATACTTCTTTCCCCCAAACTAATTAAAATAAGTCCGGGGATTGTGGAAGAAGTTTTTTTTGTTCATGCAAATAATAAGTGACTTACTCCCCTTTTAATTCATTTTGAACCACTTCAAAAAAGTTTGTCACACAGATTCTTAAACAGGCTCACTACTCAATTATAAAATTATGCGCGATTCTAACTACCCTTTGGTTGAAGATGTACGAAAATTACTTTCCGGCTATAAATCGAATGAATTTACATTTCAGAATCTTGCCAAAGAACTGAACCTGCCTATAGATACTCTGGTGAATACTTTTGGCTCAGAAGCAGGGCTGGTGGAGGAAATTTTGAATTTTGAGCAACAGAATCTGGAAAATATTTTCTCAGAATTTGATTTTGAGGGGACTAACTCGATTGATGACTTATTGGTTGTGAGCAAAGAGATAAACGACAAGTTTGACTATATTTTGCCGAGTATAACTTTTGATTTGCGATCCAGATTTCCTGAAGTGCGGCAGAAATTTGTTGAAAAGCGTATCAGTTTTGTCAACGCGAAAATCAAATCGAATTTCGAAATAGGAATGCAACAGGGTATGTATCGGCATGACCTGAGTACTGAACTTGTTGCCCGCATTTACATGAGCAGGCTTATCGATATGCACAACCCTGACTTTTTCCCAAACGAAGGCATTTCATTCTCTGTACTTTTTGATGTGATGTTTGATACATTTATCCGTGGCATCTGTACCGAAGAAGGTAAAAATTATTATGAGAAAAAAATCAAACGCATGAAGTTTTGACCTCTTTAGCCTTGTTTATACTTTATGATAAAATGATTTCGGGAGGGCATAAATATTAATTTGTAGTAAATCTTATTTTTCATATTGCTTTTGATATTTCTTTTATTGATATCTTTAACTGTTTTTAATCAATAAAATATGTCAAAAGTTGTAATTCTTGGTGCCGGTATTGCCGGACACACTGCCGCGCAGATTGTAAAGCGGAAACTAGGGCGAAAACACGAAGTTATCGTTATAAGTCCTAACTCAAAATACCAGTGGATTCCTTCAAATATATGGGTAGGTATCGGCCAGATGACAGCAAAGAATGTCACTTTCGAATTAGCGCCTGTTTATAAAAAACTGGGCATCGAATATAAACAAGCTAAAGCTACTGCCTTGTTTCCCGAAGGCGATGCGAATATTTCAAATCCCTATGTTGCTATTGAATATACTGGCCACTATAAACTAGGGCAAACTGAGAAAATTGAATATGATTTCCTGATAAACGCAACCGGTCCCAAGCTTAATTTTGGAGCTACCGAAGGTCTGGGTCCTGAAGGTTTTAGCGAATCAGTTTGCAACTACATTCATGCAGGGCATGCCTGGGAAAAACTTCAGCTATCCCTCGATAAAATGGCTAAAGGCGAAAAACAACGATTTCTGATAGGCACAGGGCATCCTACTGCCACCTGCCAGGGGGCTGCTTTTGAATATGCGTTGAATGTGGCTTTTGAAATAAACAAGCGGAAACTCAACAATATGGCTGAGATCACATGGATTACCAACGAATACGAAGTAGGTGATTTCGGAATGGGAGGCGCATTTATCAAAAAAGGCGGTTATGTCACTTCTACCCGGATTTTTTCAGAATCCATTTTATCCGAATATGGTATTAAATGGATCAAACGCGCGGGAATTACAAAGCTTGAACAGGGAAAGGCACATTATCAGACATTGGATGGCGAAATACACACACAGGAATTCGATTTTGCCATGCTTATTCCTGCATTTGCCGGGGTAGGAATTAAAGCTTTTGCTAAAGATGGAGCCGAAATTACTGCCGATTTGTTCGCACCGAGTGGTTTTATGAAAGTAGATGCAGATTATCAGCCAAAACAATTTGAAGACTGGTCAGTAGCCGATTGGCCATCCGTGTATCAAAGTCCTAAATATGATACTATTTTTGCAGCCGGAATAGCGTTTGCGCCACCACATGCTATTTCGAAACCGATGACTAATAAAAACGGGTTGGCAATTTTCCCGACACCTCCACGCACAGGCATGCCATCAGGGATTATGGGAAAAGTTGTTGCGATGAATGTTGCTGAACGTATTAAAACAGGCAGCAAAGAGATGAAGCACAAAGCTTCGATGGGTAAAATGGGCGCCGCATGTATCATATCGTCTGGTTACGGCTTACGCGATGGCATGGCTGCCACCATGACCGTCTTCCCTGTAGTACCGGATTATGAGAAATTTCCAGAATGGGGGCGCGACTTAAGCTATACCATGGGCGAACCCGGGCTGGCTGGACATTGGATTAAACTTGTTTTGCATTTTATGTTTATTTACAAGGCTAAAGCCTTGCCATTCTGGTGGTTGATACCGGAATAAACTCAAATTGTAATTTCGGTTTCCTAAAAGTCTAATAACCTAACAGCCTAATCCCTAACAGCCTAAATCCCTGAAAAATGATAAAGAAAAATATTGTAAAAGGATATAAAGATGAAGCATACCCTCCGGTGCCAACTGGAAATACGCGTTTCTGGCGGAAGTTTTTTCCCTGGCAGATTGTTCGCTTTTTTGTGCTTAATCTTAAAATTATGAGGATCATAATTGGGGGACATTCCTAGCCGGAACCCTTGCCCTATTTAGAGAGTTTCTAAATTTCATAAGCAGCTTGTGATCTAAAAAATAATGTACATTTGTACATATGTTACAGGCTTTCAAGGCGTATATTAAATTTTCTGGATTATTCAATCAGCCAGATCGTATTTTACTTGCTGTTAGTGGGGGTGTGGATTCAATCGTCATGGTGCAACTGTTTAAAGATGCCGGGTATAATTTCGGTATCGCGCATGTTAATTTTGGGTTAAGAGGAGTGGAGTCGGATGGGGATGAAGCATTTGTGAAGAATCTGGCAAGTAAGATTGACGTTCCTTTCTACAGCAAAAATTTTAGCACAAAGCAATACGCTGCCGATCACAAGGTTTCGATTCAGATGGCCGCGCGCGACCTTCGCTATGCCTGGTTCGATGAAATCGTTAAAGAAAATGGATATAGTTATGTAGCAACAGCTCACCATCTTGACGATCAGGCTGAAACTTTTTTTATCAATCTTTTGCGAGGTACCGGTATCAGCGGTATGCACGGCATTATGCCAAAACAAGGCAGGATCATCCGGCCTATGATGTTTACTACCCGCGAAAAAATCATGGCGTTTGCGCTTGATCTGCATCTTGCCTGGCGCGACGACCGTTCCAATAAAAGCCGCAAATACCTTCGTAATAAGCTGCGCCTTGATGTACTTTCGGAACTGTATAAAATTAATCCCCAATTCAGTTACAAACTCAACGAAAGCATCAGCCATCTTCGTGAAGTTGAATCTATTTATCATAGTCACATCGCAGGAATAACCGCCGACCTGGTTCAGCATACTGCCGAAGGAATTCTTATTTCGATTGACTGGGTATACGAATACGAGCCTCACGATACTTACCTGTTTGAACTGCTTAAACCTTATGGGTTTACATTTTCAGTGGTGAAAGAAATTGTACACTCTCTCGATACATTCTCCGGAAAAGTTTTCTATTCACCCACTCACCGCCTTTTGCGTGATCGCGAGAACTTTATAATCCAGCCATTAACTGAATTAGCATCAGAGCCGACTCAAACCGAATCATATCCTTTGGAAAAAGGAATTACTGAGTTTGAAAAACCGATAAACCTGTGTGCCTATGAAACGGATGTGGTTAGTGATCTTCCGATGGGAAAGTCATCCGTTGCATGTCTTGACCTGGATAAACTTATATTTCCGCTTCAACTGCGAAAATGGGAAAAAGGAGATTGGTTTATTCCCCTTGGATTGAAAGGCAGCAAAAAGATGAGTGATTTTTTTATCGACCAGAAGTTCTCACTTGCTGAAAAAGAGAAAACCTGGTTACTCATTTCGGGAAATGATATTGTTTGGGTTATTGGAAAAAGAATTGATAATCGATATCGCATTACCTCTAAAACCAAAAGAGCTTATATTCTCATTTCTGCTGATGATATTGCTGAAGCCGAGCCATCTTCAGGATGTTGCATGCTTTTTGGATAAACAATTGGATTTACTCTTTCTTTTATTTGTCAATAAAACAATTGTCCTATTTCAATTGTTTTCTTAATTAATTCTGTTACAAAGCTGTAACCCCTTCCTCAATTATTTATAATTTTGCCTTGTGCCGAAAAAGGCATTACTTTGATCTTTCCTAATTATATCATTTCAATGAATAAAATAACCTTTCGCGTCGGCAAAGCACTGATGCTGACTTTTATACTTAATCTTCTGTTTGGCGTTTCTGCCTTTTCGCAATTGCAGGAACCGGTTAAATGGACGTTTAAAGCTAACAGGATCAATGATACAATTGCTGAACTGCAATTCATAACTAAAATAGATGCTACCTGGCATTTATATTCGCAGAAGTTGCCCCCTGATGGACCGCTACCCACTGTTTTTAAATTCGATAAAAACAATGGCTTTCAATTGATAGGAAAGGTTGCTGAGTCAAAATCATTTGAGGAATACGATGAAATGTTCGAAATGAAAGTCAGCTATTTCGCGATGCAGGCTGTTTTCGTACAAAAAGTAAAAATTCAGAGCAATCAATCGGTGAAAATTACCGGGGAAATTGATTATCAGGCTTGTGACAATAAAAGCTGCATTTCAGATACAAAGGTTTTTAGTTTCGATCTGGCAGGATCAAAAACGTATACAGCTCCTGTTGCCTCAAATAAGGCTGATGCTGCCCAGGTAAATATACCAGATACTGTAACTACTGCCCAGGCTGATTCAACCGCTACCACAGCAGTAGTAGATACCTCCAAGCCCATTGATGACGGCAAAACCCCTTTATGGCTGTTTTTTATCCTGGCCTTTGGCGCAGGATTAATCGCCATTCTTACACCCTGCGTCTTCCCGATGATTCCTATGACAGTTTCTTATTTTATGAAATCGGGTTCCAACGGAAAGATTCAGGCCTCAATTTATGGATTTTCAATCATCGCAATTTATACGCTTTTCGGAACCCTGGTAGCTGTTTTATTCGGAGCTGAATTCAGCAACTGGATCAGTACACACTGGATACCAAACGTACTCTTCTTCCTGATTTTTGTGATTTTTGGAGCTTCATTCTTTGGCTATTTTGAAATCACGATGCCGAACTGGCTGGTTAACAAATCGGTTTCGGCCGAGGATAAAGGCGGAACAATAGGTACGGTGTTTATGGCATTTACACTGGTGCTTGTTTCATTTAGCTGTACCGGTCCGATTGTAGGAACCATTCTTGTTGAATCGGTCGGTGGACAAATACTTAAGCCGGTTATCGGGATGCTCGGATTTTCGCTGGCTTTCGCTATTCCATTTACCTTGTTTGCCTTATTTCCCCAATGGCTCAATAAATTGCCCAAATCAGGCGGCTGGCTCAATACGGTAAAAGTTGTATTAGGATTTATTGAACTTGCATTTGCGCTTAAATTTCTTAATATCCCTGACCAGACCTACCATTGGGGTATCCTCGATCGCGAAATTTACCTTGGTTTCTGGATCGTAATATTCACCATGATGGGCTTTTACCTGTTGGGGAAAATCAAGTTTCCACACGATAGTGATTATCCGGTTGTGAAATCGTTTCCAAGATTAATGCTTATTATCGCGACCTTTACGTTTGTGATCTACCTGATCCCGGGTTTGTGGGGCGCGCCTTTAAAAGGAATTTCAGGATGGCTGCCTCCGATGGAAACGCAGGATTTTGATGTAACAGCAATCGTTCGCGATAACAGCGGGAGCGGAGGCAGTGAAATCAAAGGGAACATTGCCGAAACCCCAAAATATCTGAACACTGCTTTAAAGTTGCCTCATGGGCTGAAAGGATATTTTGATTACGACGAAGCCCTGAAAGCGTCAAAAGTTCTCAATAAGCCTGTATTTGTTGACTTCACCGGCCACGGCTGCACCAACTGCCGTGAAATGGAAAACCGCGTTTGGAGCGATCCCGAAGTACTGAAACGACTGCGTGAGAATTTTGTAATCGCAGCTCTTTATGTAGATGACAAAGTAATTGAAATGCCAAAAGAGCAATGGTACACCAATAAATCCGGACGTGAAGTGAAATTGTTGGGAAAGAAAAATGCCGAAATCCAGATCGATAAATTTAAACAGAATGCTCAGCCTTTTTATGTGATTCTGGATGGAGACGGCAATTCACTTGTTACGCCTCATGCTTACGACCTGGATATAGCTTCCTATATTAAATTCCTTGATGAAGGAGTTGCTGCGTACAATAAAAAGAATGGAATAAAGTAGATTTAAGATTACAATTTATCAAAAACCGGAAGTATTTTTCAACTTCCGGTTTTTTTTATCTGGTTGATTACCAAATCACTTAAGTAATTCCTTTTTCCATATTTAGATATCACGCGATATATTATTTTAAAAGAGAGCAATTGTGGCACGCGCTTTGCAACGCACTTTATAACAGACTGTCTGAAACCACTGTTAATAAAAGGTTTTTTAAATAACGCTACAAATCTCTACCGCCATGAAAAAGATATCCTTATTCCTGTTCCTTTCGATGGTTATAGTATTCAGTGCCGAAGCACACAGATACAGAAACAGAAATACCAGCATAACCATTTCGATCCAGACTTTTTACGATCAACTTTCGCCTTACGGAGATTGGATCAATTCTCCTGATTACGGATACGTCTGGCGTCCGTATTTCGATAACCCTGAATCTTTCAGGCCTTACTCTTCAAATGGTAACTGGGTTTATACCGACTACGGCTGGACCTGGGCTTCCGGTTACGATTGGGGCTGGGCAACGTTCCATTATGGCCGCTGGGATTTCGACAATTACCTGGGCTGGCTTTGGATTCCGGGAAACGAATGGGCTCCTGCCTGGGTTAGCTGGGGTTCATACGATAACTACTGGGGCTGGGCTCCGATGGGACCAAACATTTATGTTCAATCCAACTGGTATGCTCCCGATCCATGGTGGACCTTTGTATCTCAAAACCAATTCTGCTCAAGCAACTGGAACCACTATATCTACGACCGTCCGATACACGTAAACCGCATCACACACATTACTAATGTATATGTTGACGCAAACAATCACAATAACCACAACTCATGGTATAACGGACCTCGCGTTACTGATGTTGAAAGATATAGCAGGAGCAAAGTCAGAAGGATGGAAGTAGGCGAAAGCGAAAGGCCTGACAGAACTGGTGTTCACAACAACAGGCTGGATGTTTATCGCCCAAAAGTTGATGCCAATCGCAAAGATGTTCGCCCAACGGAATTCCGCAATGTTGAACAGGTTAGAACAGGTAGAAAAATAGAGCAGACCAATGCCCGCACCAACGATCCTGGCGCAAACCGCACCCGCGAAAACAGGCATGAAACCCGCACAAATGCTCAAAAACCATATCAGCGTAATGATAATTCGAGCAGGGAAACAAGAGTAGAACCACGCACTTCAACGCAGGCTCCAAACTCAGGAACAAATGTGGATTCGAGGAACTCAAAGGAAACTCCGCGTACCACCTCTCAGTCTGAACAGCGTAAAAGCCCGGCAAACAGGGAAACCCGGAATGATCAACGAAACTCATCCCAGGCATCTCCTGAAAGGAACTTGACCCGTCCTTCGATGGAAACACAAAGAGAAACTCCTGATCGCAAAAATAATGTTAATGTAACAGAAGGGAATCGTCCGATCGGAAAGGCTAACAAGGTTGAAAATACAGATAACCGTCAGTCCCGCGCCAGTGCACCAGTCCGTGAAAATGTTACTGGCAATTCGGCGCGCGAATCACAACAAAGGCAAACTCCTGCAGCTCAGCCAACCCGTGAACAAAGAACTAAGAACGCAACTCCTTCGTCGAACTCACGAACTGAAAATACAGAGAGAAAACAAACTACAAAAGAAGAAGTAAAGAAAACTGAACGTAAATCGGCAGAAGAAAATCCGGTAAAAAGATCATCAGGAAATCCAACCAGGTAACATTATAGTCAGGGTGCGACTTTGAGTCGCACCCAGACTATAAAGCGTAACGGTTGCAGGAGAAATTCTGCAGCCGTTTTTTTTGTTAGCCAGGCCGCGAATTCAAGTCGCACTCTGACTAATTGAAATTCACTTATATTTGTAAAAGAATTAAAAATCAATAAAGTTTTTCAGGTTTACTGTTTCCTTATCCTGTTAAAGTCAATTTTATGAACTGGGCTTATATTCATTTAATTATTAATCATTTTCCGATCATTGGAGTGAGTATCGGAACAGCCTTATTGGCTGCCGGAGTAATTTTTAAAAACCAGGGTGTCACAATCAGTGGGCTGGGAAACATTTTGTTCGCTTCGTTAATGGCAATTGTTGCTTATATGACTGGCAATCCGGCCGAAGAATTAATGAAAGGATTGCCTGAAATAGCCAAAAGCCTGATCAGCAGGCACGAAAATATTGCGACAGTTGGTATGTACCTGATGGTTACTGCCGGGTTATTGGCTGCCAGTTCATTATACAGTATCTGGAAAAAGGATAAGACCATCCGCCTCCTGATTATGTTAACTTTGGCGTTTTCGATAATAAGTTCGGGGACAATGGTTTTTATTGGCCTTACAGGCGGACAAATCAGGCATTCTGAGTTCAGGAATGAAGCTACAAAGCAATATATTATCGATCATCAGAATGATGTGGAAGCAGATAATTGATTTTTTTTCATCTCGTATTCCTTCATTATATTTATATTTTACCAATTACTAAAAAAACACCCGCCCAGATTTAAGCTGAACGGATGTTCTTTTGAGGTATAAATTTTATGCATTTTATTTCAACTCATCGGCATAATATTTATAAAACCAGGTTATTGTTTCAATTCCCTTAAAGAAACATTCGAGGTGGTAGTTTTCGTTTGGCGAATGGGCTGCATCCGTATCCAAACCAAATCCCATTAATATGGATTTAATACCCAATACCTGTTCGAATGTTGAGATAATAGGAATGCTTCCACCGCTGCGGGTAGGAACTGGTTTTATGCCAAACGTGGTTTCATATGCTTTGCTGGCAGCGCGATAAGCAGCCGTGTTGGTCGGAGCCACATAAGGATATCCTCCATGGTGTTCTTTAACTGTAACTTTCACACAATCCGGAGCAATGGATTCGAAATGACGGGTAAACAATTCCGCAATTTTATGCGGGTCCTGGTGAGGAACAAGGCGCATGCTTATTTTTGCGAAAGCTTTTGCCGGGAGCACGGTTTTAGATCCTTCACCGGTATAGCCGCTCCACATTCCGTTAACATCCAATGCAGGGCGTATGCCGGTACATTCGTTAACAGTGTATCCGTTCTCACAAAGTGTTGTTTTAACGTCAAGTTTTCTCTTATATTCTTCCAGGTTAAAAGGAGCTCGGGCCATATCGGCGCGTTCTTCATCCGATAGTTCCAATACATCATCGTAAAACCCGGGAATCGTGATATGGTTATTTTCATCATGCAGCGAAGCAATCATTTTTGCCAGAATTGTTGCCGGATTTGCCACAGCACCTCCATAAATACCCGAATGCAGGTCTTTATCGGGGCCGGCTACTTCCACTTCCATGTAGGCGAGACCACGCAATCCAACGGTAATACTTGGTATATGTAAGCCAATCATGCTGGTGTCGGATACCAGGATCAGATCGGCTTTCAAAAGCTCCTTCTGGCCGGGCAGCCATTTCCCTAAGGCTGGCGAACCCATTTCTTCCTCACCTTCAATCATCCATTTTACATTGAATTCGAGCTGATTAGTCAGAACAAGGTATTCAAACGCTTTTACCTGCATAAAAAGCTGTCCTTTATCATCCACGGCTCCACGGGCAAATATTTTTCCATCGCGAACTTCCGGCTCAAATGGGGGCGAAGTCCAGAGTTCAAGAGGATCAACCGGCATTACATCATAATGTCCATAAACCAGAATGGTGGGTCTTGAAGGATCGATGATCTTCTCGGCATAAACAACCGGGTGGCCCGTAGTTGGCATAATCTCCGCTTTACCAGCGCCGGCTTTTAAAAGTGAGTCAACAACATATTGGGCTGTTTTTACCATGTCCTCTTTATGCTGACTTTCGGAACTGATTGAAGGTATGCGTATTAATCCGAATAATTCGTCAAGATATCGTTGGGAATTGGATTGGATGTAGCTTTTTAGATTTTCCATAAGATTTTTCCTTAATTAATGTAATTCAGATTATTAAAATGATTCGGTCCGGATAAGAAAGAAATGGCCGGTTAAAAATAGTTATCCCATTTCCTGCTCTTCAAAGAATTTTATTTCAAACGTTTCCCCATCGAATTTTCCGTAAGAGAAATGTTTTACCCAATCGCCCAGGATAATGCAACTGGCTTTATCCGAGACTTTAATATTTGTAGGAACATGCCGGTGTCCAAATACAAAGTAATCGGTAGCCGGATTTTTAGCAGCCATTTCACGCGAAAATACCAGGAGGAATTCCTGGTCGTGCAGGAAAAAGTTTTCATCTTTATCCTGTTTGATCATATTCGAAATGCGGCTTCCGCGCGAAAAGTAAAGTCCCATTTTTGTTCCTATATCAGGGTGAAGCCAGCGGAACAGGAATTGATTGAATTTCGAAAGGAATATTTTCTTCATGAACTTATAGCTATGATCGCCGGGACCCAGCCCATCGCCATGGGCCAGGAAAAATTTCTTACCTTTTAATTCAATATCAATGAAGTCGTCATGAATAGTAACTCCCGATTCTTCATTCAGGTAATCAAAAGCCCAGAAATCATGATTTCCTTTGAAAAAATGTACAGGGATTCCTTTTTCGGTAATCTCTGCAAGTTTGCTGAATAATCGGGTATATCCTTTAGGCACAACGGTTGTGTATTCGAACCAGAAGTCGAATAGGTCGCCCATCAGGTAGATGGCTTCGGCATCTTTTTGAACCATATCCAGCCACCGTATCAGTTTTTTTTCGCGTACCAGGCTGCTTATTCTATCTGGAATGCCAAGGTGAAAATCGCTTGCAAAGTATATATTGGTTTTTGAGAGCTCCATTTGAGGGATGAAATTTGAGTTATGTGTTATACGTTAGGAGTAAGGAGTAAGGAGTAAGGAGTAAGATGTGTGGAAATCTACAATCCACAATCCGCAATCCGCAATCCGCAATCCGCAATCCACAATCCACAATCCGAAATTAAAGATTCTTCTTAATCAAACCTGTCAAATCTCCAAATACCGGGTCGCGTGCAATGATATTTCCGTCTTTTCCAACAAGTATCAACATTGGAATTGTCTTTACCGCGTATGTTTTGCAATAGTCCGATTCAAGTCCTTTAAGATCATTTACCTGTATCCAGTAGGCTTTATCAAGCAGGTATGATTTCTTCCAAAGATCAGCATCTGAATCAATTGACACTGCGAAAATCTCAAAACCACGGTCGTGATAAGTTGTGTAAATACTGGCGAGATTCATATTGGTTTGTCGGCACAGCGCGTTCCAACTGCTCCAGAAGTAAACCAGGGTAAGTTTCCCATGCGTGGATGAAAGTTTAATCTCTTTCCCGGCAGCGTTGGGTAGTGAAATTTCAGGAGCCGGCATTTCCGGTTTCAGGATTTTGTCATGTTCTCTGGCATCAGCCATTTTAGCTTTGAAATCGAGCATTCGCAAATGGAAGGTGTTTACAAGACTATTTTCCGGGTAAACTTGAAACAATGCGCTGTCAAGTTTCAGAAATAATTCGGGATTAGATTGCTCGGATAAAAGTGGGTTTGGACCGAAATTACTGGAAATTACCAGCAATGAAGTGAGTGAATTGGGATGAGAATTGACAAAAGAAATAACTTTTTCCTTCTGGTTGTCGAAAATTTCCAGGTAGGTTGAATCCAGTTGTTTTTTGATGTGAATAAAATCAGGGTTTGCCTGGCTTTCTGCAAAAATCCTGGATAATGAATCTACTGAGGTAAGGTTAGTGGCAGTGAATTTGTTGTATTCGCAATACAACTTCGAGTCTTTTGACCCTTTAACCGCATATGTGCTTCGAAGTAAATTCCCGTTACCTGTAAGCGTTATATCTTCACCTGGCGCGATAATCAATGTGATTTCATTTTCCGCGTTTCGTCTCAATATATAAAAACCGGCTTTTTTAACAGGGAAAGCTATGCTGAAATTGCCTGACGCATCAGTACTTACCGAATCGATCAGGGGTTGACTTTCCGGCAGAACCTGGTAAATATACAACCAGGTTTTAGGTAAATTGGTGAAAGTTCCATGTACACTTACCATATCTCCTGAAATACTCTTACATCCCTGGAAAAGCCATAATACCAGTAAAATTAAAATAAAATTAAATCTGACTTTCATACCTGGATTCCTGATTTGTGGCAAATGTCGTAAAAATATCAATGCCTTACCATTGCGGATGTATCCGTTAAGTTTATTGTTTTTTGGCATTTTAAATGTATATGTTTAAAGTAATTTGTTTAATTTTAACGGTACCAATAAATTTAGTTATGAAAGCACGTCTAATCTTATCATTTACTGTATTATTAGTTTTAATTTGTCATACCGTGGATGCGCAGAAAGTATTGTTGCTGCAGAAACCGGGTAAAACAAAACGATTTCTTTATCATACCGGCGACAAGATTATAATCCGGACCGGGGAGCCTGAATTTGCTGTAAGCGGGGAGCTTACCTATATCGACGATTCCGTGCTGACCATTAATAAAAACTTTACCTATCAACTGGCAAAAGTCAAAGAAGTAAACATCATACGACCCTTCTTAAATGGTGCCTGGCGAATGATGTACCTGGCCGGAGGTGTTTATGCGGCAGGTAGTGTATTTAACAGGGCAATTAATGGTGACACGCCCTTGGTTGATAATACAATACCAATAGTTACCGGATCCTTCATCGTGCTCGGAACTACATCGTACCTGTTACGGAATAAACATTGTAAAATGGAAGATGGCTGGAAATTGAAAGTGCTGGATTATGATGTTTTTAAAGAGAAAAAGGAGGTTGAGGAATAAGTGCTTTTTACCACAGAGACAAGGATTATACAGAGTTTCACGGAGATTTTTTTCTTAGTGCTTTCTTAGTGCTCTTAGTGACTAAGTGGTGTTTTGTTTTCTCTGACTCAATATGTCTATGTAGTGATCTTTACTTTTCCTCAGTGTTTCTCCATACCCTCTGTGCCTCCGTGGTTTTCACTGTTTTTCTTCTGATATTAAATTCTAAAATGTCTACTTTTGCCACAATATCACATTATGGCACATCTTGAACTACTTCAGAAAGCAATCCAAGGCTCTCATCTTACACTTGATGAGGGACTTACATTATATTTAAATGCATCAACATCAGAACTGATGTTTGCTGCCAACCAGGTGCGTAACAAGCTTCATCCGGATAAAAAAGTTACCTGGCTTATCGACCGTAATGTAAATTACACCAATGTTTGTGTGTCAGGATGCCAGTTTTGCAACTTTTACAGGGGAGCCAACCACAAAGAAGCTTATATCACAACAATAGAGCAATACAAGGAAAAAATTGACGAGCTTTTTGCCCGTGGTGGGGAACAACTTCTTTTCCAGGGTGGAATGCACCCGAAACTTGGGCTGGATTTTTACACCGGGTTATTTCGCCAGCTGAAAGGGCTGTATCCGAAACTTAAACTTCATGCGCTTGGGCCGCCTGAAGTTGTTCATATTTCCCAACTTGAAGGTATCAGTTTCCGCGAAACACTTGTACAGCTTATTGCCGCCGGACTTGATAGTTTACCTGGTGCAGGAGCCGAAATTCTTTCCGACAGGGTTCGCGGTAAAATTTCACGCAATAAATGCACTGTAGAGCAGTGGCTTGATGTTATGCTGGAAGCTCACAAGCTGGGGCTCACTACTTCAGCTACTATGATGTTTGGCCACATTGAAACTTTGGAAGAACGAATCCAGCATATGATTTATATGCGAAATGTCCAGGATCAAAAACCGGAAGGCGCAACCGGGTTTATTTCGTTTATTCCCTGGCCTTTTCAGGATGAGGGAACTTCACTCAAAAAACTACATGGGATTACAAATTCGATAACTGCCGAAGATTATATCCGCACCATAGCAATCAGCAGGTTAATGCTGCCAAATATACCGAATATCCAGGCTTCTTGGCTTACGGTAGGTAAGGATACAGCACAGCTCTGCCTGCATGGAGGCGCCAACGATTTTGGCTCTATTATGATCGAGGAAAATGTGGTAAGTGTAGCCGGTGCAAATTATTCATTTGACGAAACCGGGATTCAACTTGCAATAAGAGAAGCGGGATTTGAACCTCAACTTCGAAATCAGCAGTTTCAGCCTTTGTTATTTCCCTGAGCCTATCACCTCATTCACTCGTTTCAGCACGATTTCCGATGCGCCGCATCCGTTTGTAACAAAGGTTTTATTAACGGATATTGCATGAGATAGTTCTGCTTTATTATTGAGAAGTATATTGACTTTTTTTATCAATTCGTCGGGTTTGCTTACTTCAAAAGCGCCTCCAAGTTCAACCAATTCTTTTGCTTCGTTAAATTTATGATAGTTCGGACCCATAAATACAGGCAATCCAAATGCGGAAGCTTCCAGGATATTGTGTATTCCGACACCAAAGCCGCCTCCGATATACGCGAGAGTTCCATATTGATATAATTGCGAGAGCATGCCAATTGAATCAATAACTAAAATCTCAGCATTTTTGACTTCTTCTATATTTGACTTCGAAAATTGCACAGCCGTTTTTCCCGCCCTTTGCATCAGCGAACTGATATGATCAGCACTAATTTCGTGCGGAGCAATTATAAAACGCATTTTATGCTTGTTCTGATAAATCAGTTTAAAAATCAGGTCCTCATCGGCAGGCCAGGTACTACCGGCAACTATAATCTTATGATTTAATGAAAAAGCCTTTGCAATATCAATTGTTTTAGGTTTTGCTGCCACAGCAACAACCCGGTCGAAACGTGTATCACCACTAACCTCGGCATTTTTAATGCCAATAAACTGTAAAAGCTCTTTTGAGTCTTCATTCTGAACAAAAATCGTTGTAAATCCCTGCAGGATTTTCCTTGGCCATTCAGCATACCCTTTAAAAAAATGCTGATCAGGCCTGAATACAGCCGAAACCAGGAAGGTAGGTATTTTTTTCGATTGCAGATAGCTAAGGAAATTAAACCAAAACTCGTACTTTACATAAAAAACGATATCCGGTTTAATAGTTTCTACAAACCGCTGAACATTAGATTTTGTGTCAAGTGGAAGGTAAAGCACAAGATCAGCACCGGAATACGCTTTTCGTACTTCGTAACCCGAAGGACTGTAAAAAGTAAGCAGGATAAGGTATTCAGGGTGTTGAAGTTTAAAAGCCTCTATTATTGGGCGGCCTTGTTCGAATTCTCCGAGTGAAGCACAATGAAACCAGGCAAGCTTCCTGCCAGGTATATTAAAAGGTGAATCAGCAACTTTCTTATCAAGAATGGTCCAGTATTGTTGCCTGCCTTTAATCCATAAGGCTGCTTTTTTATTAAAAACAGAAGCAACCCGGATGGAAAGACCGTAGCATACAATCAGAAAGGAATAAATTTGCTGCATGACTCAGTAATCGGTTGTTAATCTGTTAAATAGAATCGCAAGTTAAAATGATTTTTTGATATCAGGAACATCCTGGTCATAATACAAACATCAAAACAATTTACACTGTTATGTTCGTGATTATAAATGCAAAGATACAAATCCAACGAAGCCATCGGTCGGTTTCGGATTTATTTATCAAAGCCGAGATTTCTTATCTTTTTTAAGCAATTAATCGATTCAAATCTTGAATACATGCTTACAATAAATATCTTTGCAAAATAATATTAACACTAATAACTATTTCAGATAATGCGGAAAATATCAATGGTCGACCTTAAGTCGCAGTATGAGAAGATTAAACCTGAAATTGACAAATCAATAAGTGGTGTAATCGATACCACTTCGTTTATTAACGGTCCGGCAGTAAAAGAGTTTCAAACGGCACTCGAAAAATACCTTGGTGTAAAACATGTAATTCCCTGCGCCAATGGCACGGATGCATTGCAGATAAGTATGATGGCATTAGGTTTAAAACCTGGTGACGAGGTTATTGCACCGTCCTTTACATTTATAGCAACCGCTGAAGTAATTGCTGTACTTGGGCTTACTCCTGTACTTGTGGATGTTGAGCCTGATACATTCAATATAAGCCCCGAAGCTATTTTAAAAGCCATCACACCACGTACAAAAGCTATAGTTCCTGTTCATCTTTTCGGTCAGACTGCCGATATGGATGCCATAATGGAGATTGCCAAAAAACATAATTTGTTTGTAATTGAAGATGCGTGCCAGTCTATCGGTTCTGATTATCAGAATGCTTCCGGGGAATGGAAAAAATCAGGAACTATCGGACATGTGGGATGTACTTCATTCTTCCCTTCAAAAAATCTTGGCTGTTATGGCGATGGAGGTGCAATTTTCACCAACGATGATCAACTTGCCGCTAAAATGCGCTCGATTGTTAATCATGGCATGACCGTACGTTATTATCATGATGATATTGGTGTTAACAGCCGTTTGGATAGCATACAGGCTGCTGTACTGAATGTAAAACTAAAGCATCTTGATGAGTATGCCCTTGCCCGTCAGCAGGTTGCAGCAGCCTACGACAAAGCATTTAAAGATCAGCCTGAACTTACAGTTCCAGCTCGTTTCATCCGGTCAACCCATGTTTTTCACCAGTATACCTTGCTTGTTAAGGGAGTTGATCGCAATAAACTGCCGGAGTTCATGGCTACAAAAGATATTCCGGCTATGATTTATTACCCGGTGCCAATCCATCTTCAGAAAGCTTACCTTGATCCACGTTACCAGTCCGGTGATTTTCCTGTTACTGAAGACTTATGTTCTTCCGTTATATCCTTACCAATGCATACAGAAATGGATGCAGAACAGCTGAATTATATCACGTCTTCGGTTCTGGAGTACCTGAAAGGACCTAGGAAATAGGGGAATGGAAAAATAGAAAATGGGAAAATGGAAAATAGAAAAATGGGAAAATGGGAAATAGGATACGAAAGTCTTTTGATGCAGAAG
Source organism: Bacteroidales bacterium (assembly GCA_030654075.1). Taxonomy (GTDB): domain Bacteria; phylum Bacteroidota; class Bacteroidia; order Bacteroidales; family UBA4417; genus UBA4417. The sequence continues at coordinate 40,897 of JAURYB010000114.1, forward strand.
AGAAATAAATCATCCAAAAGATGAAATCAAAATCGAGATTGTCTGATTTGTATCTGGATTCTGAGATAAGCCTCCAAAAAGTTCATTATAATGGAAGTCTGATTTCCGGGAAAATCCGTATGACTTTATCCCTTTCCCATATACCTGCTTAATTGAAAAAAAATATATTAATTATGATTGAAAAAGGATATTTTGCTCATTCTTCAGCGGTTATCGACGAGGGATGTACTATTGGAAACGGAACCAGGATATGGCATTTCTCGCATATTATGCCTGGTTGCATCATCGGCGAAGGTTGTAATATCGGTCAAAATGTAGTTGTTTCACCCGATGTTGTTTTAGGTAAAAACGTGAAAATTCAGAATAACGTTTCTATTTATACCGGTGTTATTTGCGAAGATGATGTATTTCTTGGCCCTTCGATGGTTTTTACCAATGTTATAAATCCGCGTAGCGCCGTTAACCGGAAGAATGAATATGCCCGTACTTTTGTTCGCAAAGGCGCTACTATTGGTGCTAATGCTACAATTGTATGTGGTATCGAATTAGGTGAATTCTGTTTTATAGGTGCCGGAGCTGTAGTTATAAGAACTGTCCCTGCGTATGCACTGGTTGTTGGGAATCCTGCCCGCCAAACCGGATGGATGAGCGAATATGGTCATAAACTGAAATTTGATAAGGAAGGGAAAGCCATTTGTCCGGAGAGTAATATTGTGTACGAACTCAAAGATGGTATAGTACGTAAATCTCAAAATTAGAAGCTGATCTCATTTCCCTGATTATCAGAATATAGAAATATTTATTTTACCTTTTACAATTCCAAAAGATATGGAATATCTAGCCCAATCAACACGTTATGATCAAATGAAATACCGTCGTTGCGGGAAAAGTGGGATCAAGCTGCCGGAGATTTCTCTTGGGTTATGGCATAATTTTGGGCATGTGGACCGCTTCGAGGTTTCCCGGCAGATTGTATTGAAGGCTTTTGACTGCGGAATTACACATTTTGATCTTGCCAACAATTACGGTCCGCCTCCGGGTTCAGCTGAAGAGAATTTTGGGAGAATGATGCAAAATGATCTTCGCCCATTTCGCGATGAGATGATCATTTCAACTAAAGCCGGATACCTGATGTGGGATGGACCTTATGGCGAATGGGGTTCGAAAAAATACCTTGTTTCGAGTCTCGATCAAAGCCTGAAGCGGATGAAACTGGATTACGTGGATATTTTCTACAGCCATCGTCCTGATCCGGATACGCCGCTCGAGGAAACCATGGCGGCTCTCGATTTGATTGTGAAACAAGGCAAAGCCTTGTATGCCGGTATTTCCAACTACCCGGCCGAACTTACGCACAAAGCAGCTGAAATTCTTAAACAGATGGGAACTCCCTGCCTGATTCATCAGCCTTCGTACAGCATGTTTAATCGCTGGGCCGAAGATGGTTTAATGGATGTACTTGAACAGGATGGAATGGGATGTATTACTTTTTCGCCACTGGCCCAGGGCTTGCTCACTGATCGTTACCTTCATGGAATTCCTTCTGATTCACGTGCCGCAAAACATGTTTTTTTAAATGAAGACCGTGTAATACTGATGTTGCCTCAAATCAAAAAGCTAAACGAAATAGCGAATACTCGCGGACAAAGCCTGTCGCAAATGGCTATAGCATGGTTGTTGAAAGATAAACGTGTTACTTCTGTTCTGATAGGCGCAAGCTCAGTACCCCAGCTCGAAAATAATTTAGGCGCATTGGGAAACACAAAGTTTAGCAAAGATGAATTAGACGCCATTGAGTTGGTACTGTCTAAAGATTAGCACTAATCAAGTATCATCAGGCACGTTAACATCTGGCTGATTTTCTTTTTTTCCAGGATTTATTCCTGGCATGCATCTTTTGAATATAATCAGTAGCCAGGGGAACCTTACATGCTGTGCCTCCCATATCTACTTTTACTTTTCCTATCTGTGACGCTATACTTGTTGCGTCTTCTGATAATGGTCTGCAATATCCGCCAACAGAAATTACAAAATTATTCATGGCAGAGCGAACACGGTTTTTCTCAGAATGTATTGTGCTTGAGATCCTTTTAAGTAAATTCCTATAAAGTATGGCATCAATTTCTTCATCATTTTTACATGCTGCAATGCTTGCCAATGTGGCCCAGCCCGCAGATGCAATATTTTCTTTATCAGATTCGATCCATTGCAAAGCAAGTTCAGTACCATAAGGACTTTCGGAAGCAACCCAGGCAACCGTGAATTCACTCAGCATATACCAATAGGCTGTTTCCACCCAATGGTTAAGGTCTTCCCGTGACATTTTAGCAGGATCAGCAATTAACCCGGCCAGGTACATAGCATCCGAATTGCCAGTATTAAATAGTTCCAGCGAAAGAGGATAATCCGTCTTCGTCTTTTGTACTATTTTCTTCAGATATTCTATTTTAACTCCGAAAAAAGGTTCACGGGCACCGTGTTTAACCAGAACGCTTTTCGTACTTTCATTACCCAATTGCTGCAGTTGCTGCATGATTTCAGGAAGAGTCATAATAATAATGATTGGAAAGATTAATAACGTATAAACGGGAAGAAGGTTTAAAAAAAATACCCTGTTTCTTTGCATAAACAGGGTATTCGTGCATTTGAAAAATTATTTAAACTCCCATTGCTTCAACCTCAGGCGCAATTTTTTTAACCAATCCCTGCAATACTGTGCCCGGACCAACTTCAACGAAAGTAGTTGCGCCATCAGCAACCATATTCTGAACAATCTGGGTCCAGCGAACAGGAGATGTTAGTTGGGCAACCAGGTTAGTTTTGATCTCAGAAGGATCAGTATAGGGTTTCGCGTCCACATTCTGATATACAGGGCAAACCGGCGTACTGAATGTTGTTGCTTCGATAGCGGCAGCCAGTTCGATACGGGCAGGTTCCATAAGCGGAGAGTGAAAAGCACCTCCGACTTTTAGCGGCAAAGCACGTTTGGCACCGGCAGCTTTCAATGCTTCGCAGGCAATTTCTATACCTTTAATCGAACCCGAAATAACCAATTGTCCGGGACTGTTATAATTAGCAGGTACAACTATTTCATCGATTCCGGCTAAAACTTCTTCCGTTTTTGCGTCGTCTAATCCAAGAATGGCAGCCATGGTGCTGGGTTCTGCTTCGCATGCTTTTTGCATTGCCATGGCACGGGCATAAACCAGGCGCAAGCCATCTTCGAAGGACAAAGCCTTACTGGTAACCAAAGCCGAAAATTCACCAAGCGAATGCCCTGCAACCATATCTGGTTTAAAATCGGGCAAGGTGGCCGCCAGGATCACTGAATGCAGGAAAATAGCAGGCTGGGTAACACGGGTCTGTCGAAGGTCCTCATCGGTGCCGGCAAACATAAGGTCCGTAATGCGGAAACCAAGAATTTCATTGGCTTTCTCAAACATTTCGTTTGCAGTGGCATGGTTGTCGTACAAATCCTTGCCCATTCCTACAAACTGTGCTCCCTGTCCGGGAAATACATATGCTTTCATAATTTGGATTTACTGTTTTGAGTTGCAAAAGTAATCATTCTGTTATTAAACGCCATAACAGGCTTGCTGTTCAACTAAAAAGGCCGGGATTAGCCGGCCTTAATGTGTGATTTGTAAGGTATTAATTCCTGCGACCAAGGAAACGTAACAGGAAGAGGAACAGGTTGATAAAGTCCAGGTAAAGTGACAAAGCTCCCATAATGGTATATTTTCGGGTGGATTCCTCCCCGGCCGTCATCTCATTACCAATTTTCTTGAGTTTCTGCACATCATAAGCCGTTAGCCCGGTAAAAACTAGTACACCAATAAAACTGATCACGTATTGCATGGAATCACTTTTAAGGAAAAAGTTTATCACTGTCGCAATAATAATTCCTACAAGCCCCATCATCAGTATACTGCCAAATTTAGTGAGGTCCGTTTTGGTAGTATATCCGGCAACAGCCATTACTCCGAATGTAAGTGAAGTTACCACAAACGTAGTGGCAATGGAACCCATAGTGTACACCAGGAATATAAAACTCAGGCTTAATCCGACCAACACTGAATAAACAACAAACAGTAAGGTAAGCGACATGGCACTTAGTTTCTGAAACCGGAATGACATCAGCAGCACAAATCCGATTGGCGCCAGCATTACAACCCATCCGAAAATCGAAAGACCTGTTTCCGTAACCATAAGTTGCATGATTTCAGGAGTTATTGAAACGTAGTAAGAAATTCCGGCTGTAATTGCCAGTGCGATAAACATCCATGTAAATACACCCGCCATAAATGAACGAACTGTGCTTTCATCTTGCACCTGTACATCGGTGATTGTATTGTATTGATTCTGATTAAACATTTTAATAGAATTTTTTAGTTTGAGAAGGCAAAATTAAACATTCTTTGCTAAATGATTTTTGAATTAGCTTGTTTTAACATTTTTTGAGCTTTCACAAACAAAAAACCATAGTCATTTCATGCAAGTAAATATTCTCACCTGTTTTTCTAATATAATCTCATAAAACTATTAGTGCAACCTTGATCCGATTAAATGGATAAATTCTGCCCTGGTTTTATCAACCAAAAATGCTCCTGTAAAATCAGAAGTTGTGGTAACCGAATTCTGTTTCTGGATGCCACGCATACTCATACACATATGCTGAGCTTCAATTACAACAGCCACACCTAAGGGTTTCATGGTATTGTTGATTGCGTCCTTTATCTGTGTTGTGAGGCGTTCCTGAACCTGAAGCCGGCGGGCAAAAGCATCAACCACACGCGGGATTTTACTCAAACCAACTATACGTCCGTTTGGAATATAGGCCACATGGGCTTTGCCAAAAAACGGGATCATATGGTGTTCGCACATTGAATACAGCTCAATATCTTTTACGATGACCATTTGCTTGTAATCTTCGTTGAACATGGCCGAGCGCAATATTTCCTCCGGATCAAGGTCGTAGCCGTGAGTAAGGAACTGCATGGCTTTGGCTACGCGTTCAGGCGTTTTTTCAAGGCCTTCGCGTGACGGATTTTCACCTATTAGCCTGAGAATCTCATGATAATGAAATGCCAGGTCCTTAATGGTGGTCATATTGTAGATATCGCGTTTTTCGTATCCGTCTTTTAATTCGTAATCGTCCATGTTGTTTTCAATCAACATGGGTTTTACTATATCGCTGCTCATGGTATGTTTGTATTGAGAAAAATTTAATTGTTAATGAAAAATGGTTAAAAGGCTCCAGGGGAATGGCCCGGAATTATAAAGGTTTCCTCTTTTTTTAACCGCCAAAGTATTCGACAAAATTATTTTCGGTTTCGTAAAGTTTAATGCTGTGTAGTGCTGCTCCCATAGCCGCAATTGGTTCAGATAATTCATTCCATATACCGATTGCCAGGTTTTCGGTTGAAGCTAATTTTCCGCTCATAAAATCGACTTCCAGGTTGATGTTCCTATGATCAAGTTTTTCAATAACCTGCTGATCAATTATTGCGCTGAGGTCTTTTAGGTTTACAAGGAAACCGGTATCCGGATTTACATCGCCTTTTACTGTCACAAACAGTGTATAATTGTGTCCATGCCAGTTTGGATTTGAGCATTTGCCAAATACCTGAAGGTTCTGCTCATCGCTGAATTCAGGCCTAAAAAGCCTGTGTGCCGCATTAAAGCGTTCGCGACGAGTTATATAAATCATGAATACTGATTTTAGACGGTAAAAGTACAATATTGAATTGATACAACATTAAACACCGGATAGTTTAAAGTGTTTAAGAATAAGAAAAATAAATTAAACAAAATTAATTCTGGCGGCACTTTTGAATGATTAAATAAGGAGTAAGGAGTAAGGTGTAAGGAGTAAGGGGTAAGGACGATTAACGATTAACGATTAACGATTAACGAATAGCTATTTTAATACCTCATTCATAAACCTATCAAGCTTTTCTCTATCCAGTTTTCCGTTTGTTCTAACCCCACTGCATAAATCAATTCCAAATGGCTGAACTTCCTCAATCGCTTGCCTTATATTTTCTAATTTCAGCCCCCCGGCCAGGAATACCGGAATCGAAATGCTATCCTTAATTTTACGGCTAAGCTTCCAATTATGAATGCGACCGGTTCCTCCAAGTTCCTTGACGAGTAAATTTGGATTTCCACTGTCGAGCAGGATGGCATTTACGTGTTCCGAAATTTCAATGGCTTCGTCAACAGCTCGTTCGTCAAGTACATGGATAACCTGCACCAGTTTTACGCCTGGAAGTGCATTTTGAAGTTCACTATATGTTCCGGTTGTAAGCGCATCAACAAGTTGAATTGTATTAGTAAGGGTACGTTGGTAATGGTTTATGATTTCATTAACTGAAGTTTCACTTGTTAACAGGAAAGTTCCGATAGGAGGGGGGACAGTTTTCGCAATTTGAAAGATTAATTCATCTGATATTATCCCTGGTCCGCTGGGCATAGGTCCAACTAATCCAAGTGCTGATGCCCCGGCTTCAATAGCAATCCGGGCTTCTTCGATACTGCTGATGCAACAGATTTTGACACGGGGAATCATGGTGGGATAATAAATCTGAATTAGTTATTTTGGTTGCAAGAAAAGTAAGAAGATTAAAATGGGTATGGTATCTATAAGCGGTTATTCTTTTTTATCCGAATTCTGAAGCTTCATCAGCCAGAAAATTTCGAATAAGAGATACAGGATATAAAATACTAATAAAGTGACTGAGAACCGTATGGCATCATTTTGAAACCGGAATGAGTACCCGGTAATAATAATTAACAGGATCAGGATTTTCAACACGCTGGCGATCATGAATGTATTGGAAAACCTGCTGAATTTTTTCTCACTCGCACTTATCAAAAGCGAAACTAAAGTAAGGGTGATCCCGGCAAAAAGCAGCAACAAGAATGGCCAGAATTTTGTTATAAATGCGGGCGTAAAATAAGAAACAGCAAGCGATGCAACGCCTAAAACAGCTGTAAAATAAATAAGATTCCGGATAAACCGGTTCACTAATTCCTTCATACTTCTATGCGTAATGCGTATAACTTCTTTTGTTTTTGATCAGGATTTGGCGCTGTAAAGCGATTTTGTCTGAATTAAAATAATTTTTATAACTATTACTTAATCAGATCTTTGATTGCGATATAAATTGCTGCGGCTACAGAAAGTATTGAGAGCAACACGGTAAATACAGGAAACCCGATTTTTAGCCATTCATCGAGTTTAAAGCCACCGAAAATACCTATACCTATAATGGCGAACATCTGGAAAGCCAGGCTCGAATAACGGGCATAGCTTTCGAGTGGCGGCCGTTTTTCGTGATCAGGCTTTGGTTTCGGTTGGTTGTTCTGATTTTCCATTTATACTTTCATGGTTTCCCATTTTACATGCTCCGGTAAATACGGCTCCAGGCTCAATAGCCAGTTTGTTGGTAAGAATGTCGCCGCTGACAACCGCATTGGCTTTAAGGCTAAGAAGTTCCGTAACCTTTATATGTGCTTTTACATCACCCGAAATATCTGCATTCTGGCAACTGATTTCACCTTCAACTCTTCCTGTTGAGCCAACTACTACTTTGCCCGTGGCTTGAATCGTTCCTTTTATAAATCCATCAATGCGAAGATCGCCATTCGATTTGATATTACCATTTATATCGGTCCCGTTACCAATAATATTTACTGAAGGCGTTTCTGTTGCCATAATTTTCGACATGTTTATTCAAGTTTAGATTAGCAGAAACAAAAATAGTGCTTTAATTGAATTATGTGCTATTTACCTTTAAAAAGTTATATAAAGCCTTTTGATAAATGAGCCGTTTGTAGAATTTAGGCAATAAATATTCAATCAGAGAGGTGATTTGGCCGAAACTGTTGTAACTTTAATTTGAAATTCAACTTTCATTTATCCTGTTCTGTTTTGATATGAATCCACTACCGGCCTTTACTGAATTATTCTGTTTTACCTCGGCAATATTAGTTGCCTCGCTTGGATTTATATTTTACTACTATTTCCCTGATTCAACTTTTATACAAAAAATGTTGAAGTCGGCGAAAGGTGAAAGTCATTACGTTTTTTTTCAGCGCTTTCTTGGGGTTTTTATTTTCGGGATTATCCCGCTTTTAGTCATAGTATTCTCGGGAACTTCAAATTTGGCGGATTTTGGCCTTATTGCTCCTGTTCCGGAAACCTATTTCTGGACAATTATTCTTTCAGCAGCTATTGTTGCAATGAATTATTTTAATTCAGGAACGCCTGCCAATCTTTCGGTTTATCCCCAGATCAGGAAGGAAGTATGGTCAATTAAGTTGATAATTTTGAGTTTATTAAGCTGGATAGCATATCTTTTATCCTATGAATTCCTTTTCAGGGGATTCCTGTTTTTTGCTTCTGTACGTTTGTTGGGATTATGGCCCGCCACCGCTATAAATATAGCGGTTTACGCGCTTGTCCACGTCCCTAAAGGAATTAGAGAAACTGTTGGGGCAATACCACTCGGGATTCTGCTTTGTTATCTTACTTTCAGAACCGGCAGTATATGGATAGCTGTTTTTACACATATAGTGATGGCAGTATCAAATGAATGGTTTTCGCTTCGCGCACATCCTCAAATGAGTATAAAATTAAAGGGAAAATGAAAATTTTTGTCAGTGGAGCTACAGGTTTTATAGGAAGTCGCCTTGCGTTACGACTTGCCAATGAAGGGCATCAGGTTCATGCTCTGTATCGGGACGAAAGAAAAGTGTCAATTATACAGCATTCGAACATCAAATTATTCAAAGGAGATATTCTGGATTATAACAGTCTTATTCCGGCCATCGAAGGTTGTTCCCGGATTTATCATGCTGCCGCTTTTGCAAAGGTTTGGGATAGAGATAGTTCAACAGTTTATCGCCAGAACATTGAAGGCACGGTGAATGTAATCAGGGCGGGTATACACGCGGGCGTAAGAAAAATCGTCTGCACTTCTACTGCCGGAGTTCTGGGCAACTCTCGGCCCGGTTCATGCGTTGATGAATTTACGCCGCGTCCGCTGAAATATTTTAATGATTATGAATCTTCAAAAGCAATCCTTGAAGAAATATTAAAAACCCTTTCGGAAAATGGCCTTGAAATCGTAATGGTAAATCCTACGCGCGTTTATGGTCCAGGCGTTTTAGGCGATAGCAACGGTACTACGCGAATGATTAAAAGCTACATACAGGGTAAATGGCATGTAATACCCGGTGATGGAAATAACATAGGGAATTACGTATTTGTGGAGGATGTTGTAAGCGGTCATATCCTTGCTATGGAAAAAGGAAAGTCGGGTGAACGATATGTGCTTGGAGGAGAGAATATTTCATACAATACTTTATTTAGGGAATTGGTTGAATTAACGGGGAAGAAATATTTCATGGTACACCTGCCTCTTTCATTATTAGTTATGGTTTCCGGAATTGTACTTTTTTTTGCTAAGATTTCCGGGTTGCCGCCTTTTATAGTTCCGGGTATAGTACGCAAACTCCAGCGCAACACCGAAGTGTCCAGTACTAAGGCAGAAAAAGAACTTGGTTACAAACCTGTTGACTTTAAAACCGGCGCAGCCTTAACAATTGATTGGCTGAAAAATCAGAAATGAGCCATGGCAAATCCAACCTATACACTTATAACCGGTGCCAGTTCAGGCATTGGTAAAGCTATAGCCTGGTATTGCGGAAGCATGGGAATGAATCTTATCCTGGTTTCGTTGCCAGATGAAGGATTAAGCCAGGTAGCGCTCGAAATTGCAGAAAAACACAAGGTAAAGACTGTTTACTTTGAAACTGACCTGTCAAAACTTGACGCGCCAAAAGAAGTATATACCTGGACTCAAAGTAAGGGATTGAATGTTAATATATTAATAAACGATGCAGGCCTAGCAGGTGCTTCTGTTTTCGAAAAGTCGGATTATAAATATATAGATGACCGGATACTGGTGAATATCAGGGCACTTGTGATGCTATCGCGGTTATTTCTACCGGTATTAAAAACGCATTCTGAATCATATATTCTCAACGTCGGCAGCCTGGCCGGATTTTTCCCCATTCCATACAAAAGTCTGTACTCAGCCAGCAAAGTGTTTGTGTTATATTTCAGCAAAGCACTGCGCTGCGAATTAAAAGGCACAGGCGTGAGTATTTCAGTTTTGTGTCCGAATGGAGTGCGTACAAATCCTACAACTAACACACGAATCAATTCGCATGGTAAGGTTGGTCGTATTACTGAAAAAAGTGCCGACTTCGTTGCCAGGAAAGGAATTGACGGGATGCTGAAACATAAGTTTATGATCATCCCTGGAGGAATTAATCATTTCTTATTAGTGCTGAATAAAATAATTCCATTCTCGGTTCAGCAAAAAATCCTTGTCAGGGAATTTATGAAGGAAGTTAAAGTGACATGTGATTATTAAAGGCCTGCCATTAAGCTTTTGAGGATATAATCTATTTGCCTGAATTAGCAGTTTTTGATTTAAATGTTGTTTTAAGCGCTGAAAATGAGATAAATAAGTTTAAAAATATAGTGGTATAAATTAATTGTGAGGAGACTGGAAAGTAAATTCCTCCAGAGTTTATGGATCACTTTCAACAGTTGGGGAAGAAGAAGGATTTTTTGGAAAGGCCATACGTTTTTTGAAACTTTCTAGTTTCGTTTTTTTACGTAAGTGATGGTTAATAAAGCACCGTAGGTGCGAAATTATGGTAGAAAAACATATATTAAAAGCCTCGTAGAGGCGGTATTATTGATGAAAAAATTATTCATAAAATTCAAAAATAAAGGCTGCGATCGTGAATATGAGAAACCTCTATATCCTTCCTGCCATGAAAATTTGCCAACCATAAGTTTATTTTTATTAATCCATTTCGAAAAATCGGCCTTTACAATTCTTACAATGTCCGAAAGAGATTAAAAGGGACTCATTTCTAAAAACCTATGGACGTGGTCTTTGTCCCCATTTACTGCCAGGGAAAATTGATTGGTATTGATTAAAATTCATGAGATATATTTGAATAGCTCAGGACGCATTTTGTATGGCAATATATTTTCTCTTCCTTTAACTGCAAAAACAACGTGAGTGTTCAGTTGCGAGTAAATATTTGCCATAAGAATAGTGTATAATAATGTCGCCTCTACGAGGCTTAACCTTAATTTGTATTTTTTTGCTACCATAC